>CAUQGN010000023.1:0-32424 GCA_963517565.1 uncultured Leptotrichia sp.
ATTTAGCGTTGGGAGGAAGTTTGGAAAATGCTGTGGTAGTGGGATCAGATGGTCCATTAAATCCAGAAGGGTTGAGATATCCTGATGAATTTGTAAGACATAAAATTCTTGATATAATTGGAGATTTATATGTTTTGGGAATGCCTATAAAGGCTCACATTATCGCAATAAAGGCTGGACACTATGTAAATTCAAGATTAACTGAGATGATTGCGAAAAAATATTTATAAAAAATATAAAAATTGCTTGTAATTTGGATAAAAATCAAATATAATGTAGGTATAAAATTTTTAGAATAGTTGAAATAAATAAAAATACAAATTCAGGAGGAATAAAAAATATGGCAGCAAATGAAACAATTATGAGTATAGAGGATATTATGAAAATATTGCCACATAGATATCCATTTTTGCTAGTAGATAAAGTTATCGAAAAAAATGGTACTGACTCTTTGGTAGCAATAAAAAATGTTACAATGAACGAAGAATTTTTCCAAGGGCATTTTCCTGGAAAACCAGTAATGCCAGGAGTTTTACAAATAGAAGCGTTGGCACAAGCTGTAGGACTGCTAATGTTGGAACCAGGTAAAATACCTTTATTTATGTCAATTGACAAATGTAAATTTAGAAGAGGTGTTGTTCCAGGAGATCAGTTAAGACTGGAAGTAGAAAAAATAAAAGTTAAAAGTAATGTAATAGTCGCACGTGGAAGATGTGTTGTTGACGGTACAGTTGTAAGTGAAGCTGACTTGAAGTTTTCAGTACAGGATTTATAATTAGATAATACTCAAACTACTTTGAAATTGGACTTTTTAAAATGAAATAAAACTGTTGTTTGAGTAGCATAGAAGTTTTTAAGTTCGATTTTTTAGCAGTTCTGTTTAACTTTAAAATTCGAATTTTAAGTAATTCAAAATAAAAGAACGAGGTATAATAATTATGAGTTTAAATATACATCCAACGGCGATTGTTGATCCGAATGCTAAACTTGGAGAAAATGTAAAGATAGGTCCTTACTCGATTATAGGGCCAGAAGTAATAATTGGAAATGGAACTGTTGTAGAATCACATGTTGTAATTGAAGGGGAAACGATTATTGGGGAGAATAACTATATTTTTTCTTTTGCTTCAATAGGGAAAGATCCGCAAGATTTGAAGTTTGATGGAGAAAAAACTAGAGTTGTTATTGGAAATAACAATAAAATTCGTGAATTTGTTACAATTCACCGTGGAACTACTGATAAATATGAAACAAGAATTGGAAATAATACACTTGTAATGGCTTATGTTCATATCGCTCATGACTGTATAATTGGAGATAACTGTGTTCTAGCAAATGCTGCTACTTTTGCTGGACATGTTGAAGTGGAAGATTATGCAGTGGTAGGTGGACTTACTGCTGTGCATCAGTTTACAAGAGTTGGACGGCACGCAATGATAGGTGGATGTTCAGCTGTAAATCAGGATGTTGTTCCTTATATGCTATCTGAAGGAAATAAGGCGAGAGCTGTTTATATTAACATTGTAGGGCTTCAACGTAGAGGTTTTTCAGAAGAGCAGATAAAAAGGCTAAGAGAATTGTATAAAATTATATTTAAGAAAAAGTTGAAACTGGAGGAAGCGCTTCAAATTGTTGAACGTGATTATGGACAGTATGAAGAAGCACAAAATCTTGTTAATTTTATACGAAAAAGTAAAAGAGGTATAACAAGATAAAAATCAAAACTTAAAATGTAAAATTTCTCAAAATAATCTATATTTTATTTTGAGTTAATTTTTTAATATAGATATTTTTTAAGAGGAAAAAGTGATAATGGAAAAAGTAGGTTTGATTGCTGGAAATGGGAAATTGCCTGAATTATTTTTGAATCAATGTATTTTGAAAGGAATTGAGCCATTTTCGGTTTATCTATTTGAAAGTGTGGAAGAAAGTGTGAAAGAGCATAAAAACTCTGTAAAATACAGTGTTGCTCAAGTTGGGAAAATAATCTCGCATTTTAAGAAAAATGGGATAACTCATTTAATAATGCTTGGAAAAGTCGAAAAAAATTTGATATTTTCAAATTTAAAGTTTGATTTGACAGCAACTAAGATATTATTATCTACAAAAAATAAAAAAGATAAAAATATTTTAAAGGCAATAATTGATTACATTGAATCAGAAAATATTGAAGTTTTGCCACAAAATTATCTGATGGACGAATATATTGCAGGAAATGAAACATATACAAAAGTTTTACCAAGTAAAAATGAGGAAAAAACAATAGAAATTGGAATTGAGGCGGCAAGAATGCTTACAGATATTGATGCAGGGCAAACAGTTGTTGTAAAAGATGAGTCAGTCATTGCTCTTGAAGGAGTAGAAGGTACTGATAAGACAATTTTACGTGGTGGAGAATTAGCTGGGAAAAATTGCATCGTAGTGAAAATGGCAAGGCGTCATCAGGACTATCGTATAGATATTCCAACGATTGGTCTGGAAACGATAAAAAAAGTTGTGGAAATTAATGGACGTGGGATTGTAATTGAAGCTGATAAAATGCTGTTCATTGATAAAGAGGAAGTTATAAAATTTGCAAACAAAAATAAAATTTTTATAAAAGGAATCAAGGTTTAAAAGTTTTTTTAGTAAAACTATTTTTTAAAATTAAACTCAAAAATTGTTATAAATAATGATATTTTGTTTAGTTTTTATTATTAAAATATACTCAAATATCTCTATTTTTATCTACAAAATATATAAGATAGATATTTGAATAATTTATAAAGCAGTTTTAAGTAAGTAAATCAAAGAATATAAAAAAGGCTAAAAAATGAAAAATAATATTGAAAATCATATAATAAAAGAAAAAAATAATGATTTATCACTAATAAAATCTAAAAAAAAGAAAAAAATCTTCATTTCCTGTGGTGAAATGTCTGGAGATTTACACGCTTCGTACATTGTGGAGGAAATGCGAAAAAAAGATAAAAATGTTGAATTTTTTGGTGTGGTTGGAGATAAATCGATAGAGGCTGGAGTTAAGGCAGTAAATCATATTAAAAATAATGATGTTATGGGATTTGTAGAGGCTTTGAAAAAGTATAGCTATTTTACGGAAAAAGCCCATGAATATTTAGAATTTATCAAGGAAAATGGAATAGAAACTGTTATTTTTGTTGATTTTGGAGGATTTAATCTGAAATTTTTTGAATTATTAAAAAAGAAAATTTTAGAAAAAGAACTGCAGAATTTGAGAATGGTTTATTATATTCCACCTAAAGTATGGGCTTGGGGGAAAAAACGGATTGAGAAATTAAAGAAATTTGATGATGTCATTGTAATTTTTCCTTTTGAAAAAGCATATTATGACAATACTTTGAAAAAGAATGAATCAAAAGGGCTTAAAGTAGAGTATTTTGGAAATCCGTTTGTTGACAAATATGAATTTTCTGATAAGTTGGGAGAAAAAATATTGCTTCTTCCAGGAAGCAGACGACAGGAAATTGAGAAATTTTTACCGGTAATTATGGAACTGGTTAGAAATGAAAAAGTTAAAAATGAGAAATTCTTAATGAAGCTGGCAAGCAGGGATCATATAAAATATATACGTGATTTTGAGGATAAATATAAAATTGATGTTCATAAAATTCCAAATTTGGAAATAACATTTGATGAAATAAAAAAGATTCGTAAAGATTGTAAATATGCAATAGCAACTTCGGGAACAGTAACTTTTGAAATATCGCTTATGGGACTGCCTGTGATTGTAGTTTACAAAACATCTAAAATCAACGCTTTTATTGCAAGAAAGATAGTCAAAATAAAATATATAACGCTTACTAATCTAAATGCAAATAAAGAGATTTTTAAAGAATTGCTGCAGGAAGATTTTTCGGTGGAAAAGCTGCTTGAAGAAATGGAAATTATGGAAAAAAATAAAGAAAATGTTGTTTTGGAATTGAAAAAAGAAAGAGAAAAACTAGGTAATTTTGGAGTTTTGGAAAAAATTGCTAATTATTTGTTAGAAAATAGAGATTAACTTTACAAAAAGGAAAAAATATGGAAAAAAAACGTGAAGAGCTGTTAAAAGGTTCTATTTTGAAATTATTTGTAAAATATTTCATACCAACGCTTATTGGATCTGCGGCAGTTGTTTTATACAATATTGTTGACAGGTTCTTTGTTGGAAAAATTAGCGAAAAGGCACTTGCTGGTGCGGGAATTGCTTTTTATATTGTTATGCTGATTATTGCCTTTTCAATGTTCATTGGAGTTGGAGCTGGAACTATCATTTCAATTCGGCTTGGACAGGGAAAAAAGGGAGAAGCTAAGAAAATATTGGGAAATGCAGTAACATTATTTACTATTTTAGGACTTGCACTGTATGTACTTTTAATATTGAATATTAACACAGTTTTACGATATTCAGGTGCTAATAATGAGACATTGCCGTATGCAAGGGCTTATCTGGAAATAATACTATTAGCGATCTTGCCTTTGTTTTATTCATTTGGATTAACAAATGTATTAAATGCCGCTGGAGCACCGAGAGTTGCGATGTTTTCAATGCTTATTGGCGCAGTTGTAAATATTGCTCTGGATTATGTGGCTGTAATGATTATGCATACTGGAATTGAAGGAACTGCTTATGCAACATTAATTGGAAATGTGTTATCTGCGATATTTGTACTTTGGTTTCTGATTGCTGGGAAATTACCATTTAAAATTGATATGTTTGGATTTAAATTGGAAGAAGAAAGCATTATTACAATAAAATTTTCAAAAATGAAATTAGACTCAAAAATAGTAAAAGATATTTTTTCAATAGGAATGTCGCCATTTTTATTACAAGCTGCAAGTTCGGGAGTAGGACTTGTAACAAATAAAATTGTAGACACTTATGGCGGAACTTATGGTGTAGCAGTTATGACAATTATAAATTCATATTTGCCAATTATGACGATGAGTGTCTATTCAGTTTCTCAAGCTGTTCAGCCAATAATTGGATTTAATTATGGTGCCCAAAATTTTACAAGAGTGAAAAAATCATTAATGACAGCTATACATGCAGGAGTTGTATTATCTTTCATATTTTGGACAATTGTAATGCTTCTGCCTAAAGAGTTAATTTTATTCTTTAATGAAAAAAGTACGCCTGAAGCTTTGAGAGAGGGAGTTAAAGCTATTAGAATATATTTTTCACTTGTAATAATTTCATCTTTTGGAATAACTGTGCCAAATTATTTTCAAGCAACGGGACGTTCAAAATATTCAGTTATATTGAATTTATCAAGGCAAGTTGTCATATTTTTGTTAGTTGTCATAACTTTTTCAAATATTTGGAAGCTAGATGGTGTATGGCTTGCACAGCCATTTACTGATTTACTGTTTTTCTTGATATTGTTAATTTTCTTATATAAGGAGAAAAGGTTTTTTGACAAAATGATAGAAAATCAAAATCATCTGTTGGAATATAAAGAAGCAGATGAAGATGGAAATAGTGATAAATAATAAATTTATTGAAATAAAGAGGAATTAAAAATGATTACGATTTTATTAATGATATTAGCATATATTTTAGGAAGTGTGCCAAATGCACTTTGGATAGGAAAAGTTTTTAAAGGGATAGATATCCGTGAGCATGGGAGCAGAAATACTGGCTCTACAAATGCGGCTCGGGTTTTAGGGGCAAAATTAGGTATTTTGACATTAATTTTAGATGTTTCTAAAGGATTGGTCCCAACATTGATAGCAATATTATTAAGAGTAGATTTTTTTCAAAATTTGACAAAAATTTCAAATTTTGATTATGTATTAGTTGGAATCTGTGCAATTTTAGGACATGTATTTTCTATGTTTATGAATTTTAAAGGGGGAAAGGCTGTTGCAACAACACTTGGAGTATTTTTAATTTTAGTCCCAAAAGCTATATTGTTTGCAGCAATTGTATTTTTTGTAGTTTTTGCCATTTCAAGATATGTTTCGTTATCTTCCATTTTAGCGGCTATATCACTTCCAATTTTTATATATTTTTTGTATCAGCAAACGATATATGTTATTTTAGGAATTTTAATAGCAATCTTGATTGTAGTAAAACATAGAAGCAATATTGAAAGATTAAAAAATGGAACAGAATCTAAATTCAGTTTAAAGAATAAAGAATAGGAAAGGAAGGGATGATGATGAAAAATATATTGGTTATTGGTGGCGGAAGCTGGGGCACTTGTCTTTCAAAATTATTAGTAGAAAATGGACACAAAGTTTATTTATGGGAACATAATGAAGAAGTGAGAAAAGTAATTCGTGATACAAAGGAAAATCCAAAATTTTTACCAAATATAAAATTACCTGATAATCTTAATGTTGTGGATGATTATGCAGATGTTCTTGAAAATCCTGAAAAATATGGTAAAATTGATATTCTTTTATTAGCAACTCCTACACAATTTTTAAGAGTAATTTTAAAAAGATTGAAAAATTTTTTAAATTATAATATAATATTGGTAAATGTTGCAAAAGGGCTAGAAATTGCTACTAAAAAGAGAATTTCTGAAATAGTGGCTGAAGAGCTTGGAAACAAGCCATATAATTATGTTCTGCTGGCAGGACCGACACACGCTGAAGAAGTGGCTCAAAAATTGCCATCTGCTATACTTTCGGTATCTGAAAATGAAGAAGCAGCCAAAACGGTACAAACTACATTTAGTAATCTTTATTTCAGAGTTTATACAGGAACAGACCTGATGGGAGCTGAACTTGCCGGAGCATTAAAGAATTGTCTTGCAATCGCAGCGGGAATTGCTGATGGAATGGGTTATGGAGATAATACAAAGGCTGCTCTTATAACTCGAGGAATTAACGAAATGTTTGA
This sequence comes from uncultured Leptotrichia sp., assembly GCA_963517565.1. Taxonomy (GTDB): domain Bacteria; phylum Fusobacteriota; class Fusobacteriia; order Fusobacteriales; family Leptotrichiaceae; genus Leptotrichia. Next base: position 6,854 of record CAUQGN010000023.1, read on the forward strand.
AATTGCAAAATATTACAATGCCAATCCTAAAACATTTATGGGATTATCAGGGCTTGGAGATATTATTGTAACTTGTACGAGTAAACACAGTAGAAATAGATTTGTGGGGGAAAAGCTGGGACAAGGTGAAAAAATTGAAGATATAGTTTCACATATGAATATGGTGTCAGAAGGTGCAGAAACAATAAAAGCCCTTTATAAAATTATAAAGGAAAATAATCTTAAAGCACCTATTTTTACTGCGCTTTATGAAGTAATTTACAATGGAAAACCAGTTTCAGAATTGGAATCTACGTTTATGAGCAGAGATTTAAAATCAGAATTTTCAAATTAATGTTCTAACTTTTAATAATAATTTGAGGAGGGATTAAAATGGCAACACAAAGTTTTACAAAAGAAATAACCTTTGAGGCTAAAGATGTCGATAATTTAATAAAAGCACTGGAAAATAATAAAAAACCTAAATTAACGAATATAAAAGCTGAATTTGTAACTGATAAAAAGGAAATTGAAAAATTATTAGGAATGAAAAAATGAAAATAGTATCGTTACAAAGTTTATTGGAATACACTGATGAAGGAAGTATAAAAAAGAATTTTTTAGAAAATTTTAAAAGTATTGAGACTAATGATATTGAAATTTTTTTACATGAAAAAGCAATAAAATATGAAAAAGATTCAATTTCAAGTACACATTTAGTTTTTAATGAAAATGGCACTTTAGTTGGTTATTTTTCTATTGCTAATAAAGGATTAGTAATAACTGAACATAATTATAAAATATTAAGTAACACACAGAAGAGAAAATTAACTTATAGTGGAAGAAAGTTAGAAAACAGTGTTTATATAGTAAATAGTTATTTATTAGGACAGATTGGAAAGAATTATAATATTCCAAAAGAAGAAATGATAGAGGGTATTGATTTATTGACATTGGCATTTAACTTAATTTTAGAAGCAAAGAAAATAATTAATGCAAAATATGTTTGGTTAGAATGTGAAAATAAAAATAAATTAATAGACTTCTATAATAATTTTGGGTTTCAGAAAATAAAAGATTTCCGTTCTGAAAATAATTTAACTGTAATGATTATGAAATTAAAAAAACTAGACAAATAAAAATTATTAAAACTGGAGTGAGGTAATGGAAGATAACAACTTAAACTTGATGTCGTTATATTTAAGTGATATTCAAAAATTTGATTTACTCTCAAAGGAGGAAGAATATGAACTATTAAAACGGATTAGGGAAGATGATGATGAGCAGGCAAGACAATTATTGATTTTATCAAATTTAAGATTGGTAATAAGTACAGCTAAAAAATCTCTTGGAAATGGGCTTCCTCTGATTGATTTAATTAGTGAGGGTAATATTGGATTAATAAAAGCTATAAATAAATTTGATTATGAAAAAGGACATAGGTTTAGTACGTATGCAGTATGGTGGATAAAGCAATCAATAAAAAAAGCCATCATTAATATAGGACGTGATATAAGAATACCTTCTTATAAATACGAGCAATTGTCAAAAGTGAATAAAGTTATAAAAGATTATACTGCCATTCATGGAGAAGCTCCATCAACAGAGTATATTGCAAAGGAAGTTGATTTGAAAGAAAGCAAGGTTATCTTGCTTTTAGGTGAATTTCAGGATATAATGTCTTTGAATGAAACAATTGGAGATAATATTTATTTGGAAGACATCATTGGAAAAAATGATGATGTTGAGGACAAAATAATAAAAGAGGATCAGCTTATTGAAATGAAGGATTTACTTGAAAAAGTTTTGAACGAGCGTGAAAGAATGATTCTTGAATATCGTTATGGCTTATATGATAATAAGATTCATACGTTAAAGGAAATCGGTGAACAGATGGGAATTACCCGAGAGAGAGTTAGACAGATAGAAAAAAAAGCTATTACAAAATTAAAGGAACATCTAGAAGAATATAAGGATATATTATAAAAGAGAGGTAAATATATGTTACATATAATTGTAGATAGAAAATCACTATTAAAAGCTATAACTATAGTTGAGAATGCAGTAACTGAAAATAAAATAAGAGAAGTCCTTTCTGGAATTTATATTGAAACAAATGAAGGAAAGGCAGTTTTACGTGGAACAGACTTGGAATTATCCATAAACACAGAAATAGAAGCTGAAGTTGAAGAAGATGGAAAAATTGTTATAAAACACAAGTTAATAGAAGAATTTTTAAAACAAATTTCCGATGAAAAAATTACATTAATTGAAGAAAACGGGAAATTAGTAATTAAAGCAAGTTCCACAAATACAGAATTTTCTTTATACGATGCAGAAAATTTCCCAGTTCAGTCGAAACTGGAAAATGGGGTTGAGTATATTTTTGAGAAGGAAAAATTGTTAAATGATATTGAAAATGTAAAAATTTCAGCTTCTCCAAATCCAGAAAATCTTGCTGTAAACTGTATTAGAATGGAAATAGAGGAAAATAAATTAAAACTTATTTCATCTGACACATATAGGTTAACATACATTGAAGAAGATCTGGATGATGCTCAGAAAGGGAAGGAAAACCTTAGTTTAAGTATTCCATTAAAAACAATAGATGGACTAATAAAAATTATGAAGCTTATTGACGAGGAAAATATTACAGTGAAATCAGATGGTTCAAAAGTATTTTTCCAATTTTCAAATGTAGAAATATTAACTCGTACAATTGATTTACAATTTCCAGATTACAAATCAATTTTAAATAACTCACAACATAATAAAAAAATATTGCTAAATACAAAGGATTTTTTATCGGTGCTAAGAAGAACTGCTATATTTGTTAGGGATAACAAAGAAGCTAAAAATGGCGGAATATTTAATTTTGCCAATAATAAGCTATTGCTTACTGGAACAAGTGAAAATGCTCAGATAAAAGAGGAAATTGTAACAATTCAGGAAGGTGGAGATTTAAAGATTTCATTAAATGTAAGATTTTTACTTGATTATATTTCCACAATTGAAGGGAAAGTAACTGTACTGGAACTGTTAAATAATAAAAGTTCAGTAATTGTAAAAGATGAGGATAATGATAAATCGCTGTATTTCACAATGCCACTAGCACTTAGAGAAAGTTAAAAACCAATTGACACAAGCAAAATAAATTTTTACGAAAGGAGAATATGCAATGCCTATAAAAATACCAAATAACTTGCCGGCTGTAGATATTTTAGCAAAGGAGAACATCTTTGTAATGGATGAAAATAGGGCATTGTCGCAAGATATTCGTCCTTTAAAGTTTATAATAATAAATTTAATGCCTACAAAAATTGAAACAGAAACTCAATTACTGAGATTACTTAGTAATACTCCCTTACAAATGGAAGTTACATTCTTAAAAATGGCTTCTTATGTGTCAAAGAACGTATCAAAGGAACATATGTCCAATTTTTATAAAACTTTTGAAGATATAAGGAATGATTATTTTGATGGGTTGATTATAACAGGAGCACCAGTAGAAAATTTATCTTTTGAAGAAGTTATTTACTGGAAAGAATTAGCAGAAGTTATGGAATGGAGCAAGACGCATGTATATTCAACAATGTGTATCTGCTGGGGAGCACAAGCAGCTCTTTATTATCATTATGGAATAAAGAAATATCCATTAAAAGAGAAACTTTTTGGAATTTACCCATTGAAAATTGATATTTGTCATACAATGCTGTTACGTGGATTTGATGAAGTATTTAATATGCCTCAGTCAAGACATACCGAAGTTCGTGCAGAAGATATTAAAAAAGTTGATGAACTGGAAATTATTGCATATTCTGAAGATGCTGGAATTAGTATTGTTCGCAGTTTAGACAAGCGAAATATTTTTATTATGGGGCATCTGGAATATGATAGAATGACACTTGCAAAAGAGTATGAAAGAGATGTAAAATTAGGAAAAGATATAAAAATACCATTTAATTATTATCCAGATAATGATGTAAGCAAGAAACCAGTTTTTATATGGCGGGCTCATGCAAATTTATTGTTTTCTAATTGGATAAATCATCACGTTTATCAGGGAACACCTTATGATCTTACAACATTGGGAAATATACCTGACTCACAGATTTAATAAAAAATTATATAATATAAAAGGCTGTTTAGTAAAGTTTGTCCTAAAATAAGAGAGACCTTACAAAACAGCTTTTTTATTTCCAGTTAATTAAATAATAGATTTAATACTAAACTTCGTTTAAAAAAGGAATAAATTTTTAAACAATAGTTAAGAATTTAATAAAGTGAAATATTTTCAAGCAAGTCTGAATCCATTATGTCAAATGGCATAACCCATCCGCCTCCATTGGAATCAAGATTAACTTCACGTCCAGTCTTTTCGCCAGCTTTTTTAAAGACTAAATATACAAACTGTGAACAATAGAGTCTTTTATCAAAATTTTTATGGAATGTTAATCCATAAGGTTTTGTTATAGTTTCATTTATTTCTTTGAATAGAACGGATTTAAATTTGTCGTCAATTCCTTTTAATCTAAAAATAGCCACTTTTCTATTTATATTTTGCCAGGCATATATTGGACTTTCACTATAGCCAGCAGAATATGATGGAAACTCAACAATTTTTTTGTGTTCATTTAAGACAGCCGCATGCCCCCACATTGAACGTAAAGTAGGTCTTTTTGATAATATGAGAATATCTCCAGGCTGTAATTTGTCAGCATTTGATATAACTTCCCGTGGAGAGTACCAGATATATTTATCCTCTGGTTTTGTTTTGCATATAAGAGCAAGAGTAAATATTAAAAATAATAATAGTCTTTTTATATTTTCTTTTAAACAAATATTCATAAATTATAATCGTTCCTTTCTATGTAATCAAATTTATACATTTAAAATTCTTTAAAACATGACTAAAATAATCCTGTGACTTAAAATAATATTCATGTTTTCTGATTAGCCTAATAAAAATTATTTTCCTTGAAAAAGGCTTATTTTAAAGATGGCTTACTTATATTATATAAAAAAAAAGAGAATTAGTCCAGTCTATTTTTTCAATAAAAAATATTTTTGCATGATTTATTTATCGTAACAAAAAAATTAATTTTTTTTGAAAAAAATGTAAAAAATCGCTTGTATTTTTTCTAAGTTTATGATTTAATTAAAGTAGGGAAGTTAAATAAAATTATAATATTTTTAGAATAGGAGGAATGAATGCAAACTAATCCAGCTTTAGCTGAACGGAAGCAAAGGATTGATTCCAATATGTCCAAAATTAAGCATAAAATAGTAGTGATGAGTGGAAAGGGTGGAGTTGGAAAATCAACTACCTCTGTTAACTTAGCTTATGGATTATCATTACGAGGATATAAAGTTGGTATTCTTGATGCTGATTTGCATGGACCTAATATTCCTATTATGTTTGGAAAAGAGGGAGTAAAGCTTTCAAAAATTTCTGAACCTTTGGAAGTAATGGAGAATTTACACATATCATCATTAAGTTTTTTTGTACCAGATAATTCGCCAGTTGTGTGGAAAGGTCCACAAAAAATTACAGCGATAATGGAAATGCTGGAAGGAATCAAATGGGGAGAAATCGATTTTTTAATAGTTGATTTACCGCCTGGAACAGGTGATGAAACATTAGGGATTGCACAAAATATAGGGACAGATTCAAAAGCAGTCATTGTTACAACACCGCAAAAAGTTTCTTTGCTGGATTCTACAAGAGCAATAAATTTTGCAAAATTGATTAACTTGAATGTGCTCGGCGTAATCGAAAATATGAGTGGTTTTATTTGCCCTGACTGTCAAAAGGAAGTGAATATCTTTAAAAAAGGCGGAGCCGAAAAAATGGCTCAAGAGAAAAAAACAGACTTTCTAGGCTCAATACCATTAGATGGGAATATCGTGGAATCTAGTGATAATGGGTTACCATTTATTTCAAACGATTCTTTAGCATCAAGAAAAATGAACGATATAATTACTAAAGTAATTGAAAAATTGGAAAAAGAAGATGAAAAGTAAGAAAATAAATGTGAAAGGAGAAGTATTTTAAATATATTGTTATGTTTCGATATATTTATTATACAATAGGAAAATGAAAGTATTAGTATTTAATAAAAATGAAAAAACCAGAATGGTAGTGGGACAGTTATTAAAAGAATTAAGTTTTAATGTCATATTGGCCGAAAATGAGGAACAAATGCTGGATGCCTTGAAGACAGAATCTCTTGATATTTCTTTTTTAGATATTAGCTCAATTGAAGATTTTCCATTGGCAATAGAAAGAATAATAAGATATAAAAGACAAAGTTATATTCTAATGGCAATTGAACAAGATGACAGATATGCAAAAACAGAGGCTCTGTTAAAAGGAATAGATGACTACATATATAACGATTTCAGACTGGAAGAACTTTCAGCCAAATTTAGGGCAATAGTAAGAATCCTTAATAAACGTCTTACTGAAGATGAAATGGGAATATTAACAGCCTATGACTTAACACTAAATCCTGCAAACAGAGAAGTTAAACGTGACGGCAAAGAAATAGAATTAACAAATAAAGAATTTTTATTATTAGAATATTTCCTAAGAAACAAAAATAGAGTGCTTACAAGAACAATGATTTCTGAAAAAATCTGGGATATAGATTTTGTTTCAGAAAGTAATATTGTAGATGTGTATGTTAATTTTCTAAGATCGAAAATAGACAAAGGGTATGAACAGAAGATTATTAAAACTGTAAGAAGTGTGGGATATATTATAAAAGAATAATTATTTTAAATTAAATTTATAAATTATTCTATTTTAATCTTTAATTTATTGAGTTTGTTAGATAATTAAAAAATCATATAATTTTTAGTCTATATAAATAGTAAATATTTTAATAAATTCAGAATTGAAATAATAACAAATTCATAGAAAATATAAAATTCTATTGATTTTATAAAGATAATGTGCTAAAATGTATCATAAAATAGATTAGGAGTGATAAAAATGTTTAAACAAATAGAATTAACTTACGGTTTTGAAGCGTTAGAGCCAAATATTGATGCAAAAACTATGGAAATACATTATGGAAAGCACCATGCAGCTTATACTAACAATTTAAATGATACATTGAAAAATAGTTCACCACAATTTCTGGAAAAGCCAATTGAAGAAATTTTAGCAAATTTAGATGTGTTGCCAGAAGAAATAAGAGGAGCTGTTAGAAATAATGGAGGTGGTTTTTATAACCATAATCTTTATTTTGAAATAATGGGACCTAATGCAGGTGGAGCACCTGCTGGAGAATTGGCGGAAAAAATTAATGAAGCATTTGGAAGTTTTGAAGCATTTAAAGAAGAATTTGCAAAAGCTGCAGCAACTAGATTTGGTTCAGGATGGGCTTGGCTTGTTGTAAATAAAGATGGAAAACTGAAAGTAACTTCAACTGCAAATCAGGATAATCCGTTAATGCCAGGGGCAACTTCTTGCGGATGTTCACAAGGAACTCCAATTTTAGGAATAGATGTGTGGGAACATGCATATTATCTAAATTACCAAAATAGACGTCCAGATTATATTTCAGCATTCTTCAATGTTATAAACTGGGATGAAGTATCTAAAAAATATGAGGCTGCAAAATAAGCAAAGTAAATTAAAATAAATTTATAGATTAGATTGAATTGGATAAATTAATAATTATTTAGTATAAATAATCATTAAATTTGTTTTTAATTCAATCTTTTTTATTTAAGATTACTAAAACGAATTACTTTATATAAAGTTATTTAATTTTGAATTGAGAAATATTTGGTATTTAAAGTTGACTAGTATAATTTAATTTGATATACTTACATTGTAAAATGATAATTAATGGAGGAAAATTATGGCAGAAAAAGTGACAAAAGATATGAATATAATGGAAGCAGTAGAAAAATATCCTATTATTGCGCAAGTACTTATGAGATATGGACTTGGGTGTGTTGGGTGTATTATTTCAAGTGCTGAAACATTAGGAGAAGGAATTGCCGTTCACGGACTAAATCCAGATATGATTATTGAAGAAGTAAATATGGTTCTTGAAAAACAAGAAGGATAAAAAAAGACTCTATGGAACTGTGCTCCAAAATCTTGAATATAAGATAAAAGGCACAGTTTTTTTATGGATAAGAATGAAATATAAAATTAAGAATTAAGAATTGTTTACAGTAACAAAAAAGCTGTAAAAAAATTAAAAGGACTGACCTCTGCTCATACAGTAATCAATCCTTATAAACTGTCTAAATTTTAAATTTTTTAATGTTAAAATTAACTAGATTAATTAAATTAAGACATCATAATCTTTTCAGTTTAATTTATAGAGTTTATATTATTAATAAAAATCCATAAATAATATTTGTTAATAAAATTATTCCAACTAAAAATCTGTTTATAAATTTAAAAATGTTTTGACTCCCAAATGTAAAACTTAATGCCAAATTTAAAAGTGAATAAAATAAAAGTACTAATGAAAAGTTTGTTAAAAATAAAAATTTTTGAGTTTTTAATAACATTAAGGCTGGAGGTAATAAGTAACGGAATGAAGTAAAAAAACTATATAAGAATATTGTCAGTACTTCAAAAAGCAATATAAGTACGGTTATTCTTTCTGCAAATTGTACTTGTTTTCCGCTTAGGAATAATAAAGATACAAGTGAATAAATTCGTACAAAAAGTAATAGTAATGTTAAAAATGTAAAAGCATTTATCATATCTAATTCTCCATATTTGATAATTTTTATACCATTTTATCATATTTAAAATAAATTCTCAAGTAAAATAACAGGTTTTATAACAAAATTACAATAAATGCTGTTCTCTTGCCATTTTTTCAAGTTCTCTTATTCTGTCATCAGTAGAAGGGTGTGTGCTGAATAAATTTTTAAGATTTCCAAGACTTGAAAATGGATTAATTATGAACATATGGGCTGTTGTAGGATCTTGTCTATTCATGGCGATACTGTGGCTGTAACTTTCCAATTTTTGCAGTGCATTACGTAAATATAATGGATTTCCTGAATATTCGGCTCCAGCTCTGTCTGCCATGTACTCTCTTTTTCTTGAAATAGACATTTGAATTATAGAAGCTGCTATTGGGGCTAAAAATGAAAGCAGCATCGCAGTTCCGACGTTATTTCTTCTTCTGTTTCCATCTCTATCATTTCCGCTTGAAACATAAGGTAAAAATCTTGCAATATTAGCAATCGCTCCAGCAAAAGTCGCAGCAATTGTACTAACCAAAATATCACGATGCTTTATATGCCCTAATTCGTGAGCCATAACTCCAGCGAGTTCGTTGTCGTCCATCATTTCTAGTAATCCAGCAGTACAGGCAACTGCGGCATTTTGAGGATTTCTTCCAGTTGCAAAGGCGTTTGGTTGACGTTCTGGAATTATATAAATTTTTGGCATTGGTAAATTGGCATTTTTGGCTAATCTTTGTATCAACTGATATAATCTTGGATTATTTTCAGGTGTAACTTCCTGTCCATTATAAGCTCTTATAACCATTTTATCACTAAACCAGTAACTATAAAAACTCATTCCCCCAGCAATCAGAAGTCCAATCAATGCCCCTTGCTGATTTCCCAATATACCACCAATTGCGACAAAGAGAAAAACTAATCCAAACATTAAAAAACCTGTTTTCATAGTATTTATAAACATAGGTATCTTTTTTCCTTTCTTTTAATTTGTGTTAAAGGTATTATATTATAAATTGATGTTTTTTTCAATAACTATATTTATTTTATAACTTTTTATTCAATACTGTTTTCTAAATAGGATTTAATATTAAATTATTTTGTTTCATAAAAATTTATATTCTCGCTATTTACATTTTCTAGATTTATGATATAATATGAGCGAAATTTTAGATAGAGAAAAGAAAAATGAATATTGAAAGGGGAAATAATTTAAAAATGAGTGATAAAAATCAGACATTTGCTAGGTTTTCTATGATGGTTGGGGAAGAAGGGATTAAGAAATTGGGTGAATCTAGAGTTATAATTTTTGGAGTTGGAGGGGTTGGCTCTTATACTGTGGAGGCTTTGGTACGTGCAGGAGTTGGGCAAATTACTATGGTTGATTTTGATGAGATTTCGGAGTCAAATATTAATAGACAACTGCATTCACTTAGAAGTACGATTGGGAAGTCTAAGATTGATGTTATGAAAGACAGAATTTTGGACATTAATCCAGATTGTAAGGTTGAACTTGTAAAAAGGTTAGTTTATGACGATGTATATGAAGTTCTGGGAAATAACAAATATGATTTTGTTGTGGATGCGATTGATGTTATTGGAAGCAAAATTAATTTGATTGAGTATTGTGTGAAAAATAACATAAATATTATTTCTTCAATGGGATTTGGTAACAAGATGCGCCCTGAAATGGTGGAAATTGCGAAAATAAAAAATACCTCTGTTTGCCCAATGGCAAGAACTATCAGAAGTATTTTGAAAAAGAAAGGGATTATAAATGTTCCAGTTGCATTTTCAAAAGAAATACCTGTACAGCCAAATAAATCAGAATTATTTAAGGAAGAAATGCCAACAGAATTTAGGGAAAATAATAAAATTCCAAGAAAAACTACGCCTGGAAGTAATTCGTTTGTTCCAGGAGCAGCTGGTCTTGTACTGGCTTCTTATGTAGTGAGAAAGTTATTGGAGTGGGATTAAATATAGATAATGTTAATTATCTTAATTATTTAAATTATTTAACAACTTAGTTTTAATATTATAACTTATTAAAATAAATTATTAAATAAACTTATGCTTATTAATATTTGAAAACAATTGAAATAAGAAAAGGAGTGAAATTGATTGGAAGGAAGAGAAGAAGCTGTATTAACAGTAAATGAAGAAAAAAAAATGAAAAATAATTCTCCTAAATGGGAATCAGATAGCAAGAACCTATTGATTAAAATATTAATTGTAATTGGACTGATTTTATGTATTTTTGGAATAATGGATAAAATCTTTGAACATACGATTTTTAACTTTTTTAAAAATTTGACAATGCCATATTTGGAAAAAACTTATGAAGAGTCTAAAAAGATGTTTTTAACATTATCGCTTTTGAAAGGAACTACGGATATTATTGAAGGAAGTACGGTTAATGTCAGTATGATTGTTGGAATGGAAATTGAGATTGGAGATATTATTCAGCCTATTTACGATATGATAAATATTTTATGGAAGGTGTCGCTTGCGAGCGTTGTTATACTGAAGCTGGAAACGATTTATTATGAAATTTTTAAGGTAAAATTGGCTACAATCTTGACGTTTATTTCATTAATTACAATTTTTCCATATACTATTTATAAAAACAAAGTTACAAAAATCTTTAGAAAAATTTCTAAATATTCATTTTTTATATTGCTTTATATTTACATAGTTCTACCAAGTGCGATATTTGTAAATTCCACAATATCAAGCTATTTTGAAAAAGAATACAAAGAGCCTGCAATTGTTGAGCTAAATCAGGATCTAGGAAAACTGAATAAAGTAAAAGATGAGATGCTTTCATTAGATCAATCCAAAAGTATTTTTAATATTCCAGGACAAATTGACAGTGCAAAAGTCAAGATTGATAATTTCACAAAAGAAATAAATGTTATCTCAAAAGACTTGGTTGAAAATACGCCAGTTATTATTGGTATAATTTTATTGACATCAATTGTATTGCCGTTATTAATAGCAATTTTGCTTTATGTAGTGACAAAGTCAATTGTTTTTGAGAAGATTGCTGGAGGTAGAAAGAATTAAAATAAAATGCAATATTAAAAATTTTGGTTGCACTTTTGTAGTAAAAAGGGTATAATTTAATTATTAAATAGTAGTTAAGGAGATGGTAATATGGAAAAAATAATAAATGTTGCTCAGTATATTTTCAATGAGTATAAAAGAGTAACAGAAGAAATTATTAATGAAATGAAATTGCAAAAATTATTATATTTTTCACAGAGAGAAACATTTGCTATTTTAAATCAGCCTCTTTTTAGCGAAGTATTTGAGGGGTGGAAGTATGGACCTGTTTCTAGGGAGGTTAGAACAGTTTTTACTGAAGATGGTATAAATGCACAAACAGAAGATATAAAAAGCGAAAGTAAATACATAATAAATAACATAATTCAAGAATATGGGGCATTAGCTTCGTGGAAATTAAGTGCATTGACACATAAAGAAACTTCGTGGCTTAACTCACGAAAAGGACTTAAAAAGGAAGAAAATGGAAATGTGAAAATTAAAATGGAAGATATAAGAGAAGATGCAAAAAAAGTAAGGCCTTATGATTATATGTGGGATATGTATTATGACGAATTTGAAGATTATAAAGTGATGGTTTAATGATAGGTAAAATAGTCAAATGTTTAACCCAATATTATGATATGAGATTACAGAGAAATTCCATTAAATCAAGGCCTGCATTAGTACTAAAAAGTCCTATAAATGATGATTATGTAGTCCTTCCTATCTCAAGTATTCCAAATAGAGCAAACGTAAATCCGATATATGATATAGAAATAGATCCAGTAAAATTTCCTAAAATGAATTTGACAAGATTATCGTATGTTAGAACACACAGAATAGTTTTCAATACCAAAACAGCAAATAGATACAAGTGTTATAATAGGAGATTTGAAATTAGATTACGAAGAGCTATTTTTGGAAATAGTGGAAAAAATGGAGCAATTTCACAATGAAATTATGGAAGGACTATTAGAATAGTGAAAGTATTTTAAGAATAAGAATCACAGTTATTATGTTAGCTGTGATTTTTTAATATATTTTAGGAGTCGTACCTAATTACACAATAAATTTAAACTTTCATATTCTTTCCCTTGAAATACCTGGTTTAATTTGGTAAAATATATACAAATATAAAATTAAGTTTATAGAAATCATAGATTAAAATGAGTGTAAAGATTATAGCCAATTTATTTTTTTTTATATATTTAAAGAGAATCGACTATAATATTTAGACATATTTATAGAAGGGAGATTTGCAAAATTTATAATTTGCAATAGTGGGATTAGTATGAAGGATAAAATGAGTTTAAAGGTTATCGGAATTGGCGGAATGGGGATAAATTTCGTGAATTTTATGATAATTTCAGGCGTAAGGAAGGTTGAATATATAACGATTGACACAGATAGTAAGAATTCTAGGTTAAGTCAGGCGGAGAAAAAGATTTTTTTGGATACTGGAGTTAAGGAATGCAGCAGGGAACAAGCTGAAAGGGTGGCTTTTCAATGTGAGAATCAGTTTCAGGAACTGCTTAGGGGAACAGACATTCTGTTTTTGACTGCAGGAATTGGTGGAGCAACTGGGAGTGGAGTAATGCCTGTTATTCTTGAAGTTGCAAGAAAAATGAAAATTTTTACTATTAGTATTGTTGCACGTCCATTTTATCTTGAAGGCTTTGAAACTTTAAAAATTGCAAATGCAGGGATTAAGAAAATTGAGAAATTTACAGATAGTCTAATTGTTATCCCAAATGAAAAGCTGTATAGTCGTGTTGATAGAAAAGATTCACTTGAAATGGCGTATAAAAAAGTGAATTCTGTTATAAAAGAAGGTATCGAGAGTATTGTGAACATTCTGACGGAAATTGGGTTTATGAATATTGATTTTTTGGATATAAAGGCAGTTCTTCAGAATTCAAAGGATACAATTATTCGTGTTGGAGAAGGCAGGGGAGATAATGCTGTTGAGAAGATAGTTGAACAAATAAGAGAAAATAGCTTATTTGAAGGGAAACTGGAGTATGCTAAAAAAGTTCTTATAAATTTTATTACGGCAGAAAATGTTTCATTAGATGATATTAGGCAAATAACAGAAAGAATCTCGGATATTATAGAAGATAAAAATGTTAATTTGATATGGGGAGTTATATTTAATCAGAATTATAAAGAGATTAGAAAAATAAAGACAGTTGTAATATCAAGTATTTAATTTTAAATTTTATTTGTTATTAGATATTTTAGTAATAATCATAATTTTTTTGTTAAAATTCTTGTGAGAGAATAAAAAATAATTATGATTTTTTTTTGTGAATTGAATAAATATGATTTAACTTAAAGTGATAATGGATTCAGGAAAAGCAGAGATTAATTTTTAGCTTTTCCTGATAAAATGTTAAACTTTTATTTTTAGTAAGAATTATAGTAAGAAGAACTGTTTAAAATCCCTGTTATAATTGCAGAGAAAATAACCCCATAGATAACTACACCTAGAATAATGCCAACAATTAAAAAGATAATATATAATTTTAAGGCTTTGGATTGCTCATTGAAATATAGCTTTAATTTATTTTCATCTTTCATAAGCAGAGCTTCTTCCAATGCTGTCGCTGATTTCAAGAATTTTAGTGAAATTATGATAGTAAGAATCCCAATAAAGAATGCAAATATTTGAAAGACTCCTGCAATAATTCCTAAAATTGATAAAATCTTTACAACTGTTGCTGTAAATTTCATATTTTTCATAGTTAGTGCATCTAAAGTAAGAGTGATTGTGTCATTTGCGCTGTTAGAATTTGATTGAAAATCATTTGAGCTGGCAGGCTCAACATTAGAATTGCTTGTTATTTCATTTCTTATTTTATTTAACGAATCGATATTATTAAAATGCCGTTCATTTTTTTCATTTTCAGATTTTTTTTCTTCAGCTAAAAAATCTGTTTCGTTTTTTTTATTTTCTAAATCCATAAAAACCTCCAATTTTTATATTTTTTTCTATAATCTAAGATATATTATAGCACAATATAACTCTTTTTTCAAAATTAAAAAAAAGTAATGATTATTTTCTTTTTTTATGATATAATACATCTTGACATAACAAATACTAAGAATTTAAATTGCAAAAATTTATAGTAAACTTATTTTTTTCTAATATTAAAATATATAAAACCAAAATAAACTGAGAATAAAAGTATACTCAAACCTATTTAAAATTAAACTACTAAAAATTATATAAATTTAGGGTTTGAGTAAAATAGTCATAACTTTTGAGTTTGTTTTTAAAGCAGTTTTACTATATATGATAAAATTACATATTTTCTTACGTAATAGAAAAAATACTATGAATTAAAAAATGATTTAATAAAATAAAAAATTTCCTAAATAATCGTTACTATTTTTAATTATTTAGGATTTTTGAATGTTTTGAGAAATATTTTTGAATAATAAAAAAGGAGATAAAAAATGACAAATAATCTTAAAAATCTAAAAAAAGATTTACGTTCGTTTGCCAAAAGACACAAAAATTTCAAATATACAGATTCTGCCTTGGTGACTTTCTTGTTAACAGGCATGATTTTTGCTACAAAAAATTTATTTTCAGCAACAGAGGACTCAGGCATAGAAAATCAGAAACAGTCAATTTCAACATCAATTAAGGATATACAGCAAACTTTAAGGTGGACACGAATTGAAAATAACAAATTATTAAAAAATACAAATATGGAATTGATTCAGTTAATGGAGCAAGGGGAATATGTTACCAAATCACCGTGGAGCAGCTGGCAATACGGAATAAATAACTACTATAATGAATGGAAGGGAACTTTTAAAGGACGTGGGGATAAAACTGGTAATGTAATTTATGTAAGGGATAAAAATGGTAAAATGACATCGGATGCTTATTCAGAAGCAAAATATGGCGCAACTAATCTTGGAAGAATTGTAGAACCGATAGCATTTGTACCGATAGATGCGGGTGTTGTTCCTAAAAACATAAGTAAGACGGCACTAAATATAAATCTGCCAGTTATTGGGACTCCAGCAACTCCACAATTAAATGTACGAGTATCGGATCCGCTGCAAGTAACAACTATTAATCCAACATTGCCTAACATAATACCATCAACCCCTTCACCAAATTTGAATCCATTTTCAGATTTTACATTCCTTAATGGGTTTTGG
Organism: uncultured Leptotrichia sp.; assembly: GCA_963517565.1. GTDB lineage: Bacteria > Fusobacteriota > Fusobacteriia > Fusobacteriales > Leptotrichiaceae > Leptotrichia. The sequence continues at coordinate 22,790 of CAUQGN010000023.1, forward strand.
AACAGAAGTGGAATGAGTGATAATGGTAAAACTTTTTGGGCTGGATACAATCCTTATTCAAATAATTATACTCAAGGATTTGGAAATAATATGCTGACTAATAATACTGCAAGCAGCAGCGAAAGAACAGGAGTTTTGATATACTTGACAAATGGAGCTCCTACGTATTCTGGTGTAACTGTTCACGTGGCTGGAAATACAGGGGGGGCTGGAAAAGTTGGTACGACAACTTCTACTTCCTTAGGAGGGACAGCGCTTGATAGCAGAGTAATATCGCAAAATGCCAGTGATTCTACTCATGATGGGCAGATAGCGTTTCATTTATTCGGAAAGAATACAGTAACTAATTCTACAATTAATATGTATGGAAAAGCAAACGCCTTTTCACTAGAAACATGGCAAATGCATGATTGGAGCTTTAGCGGAGTAAAGGTAAACATAATTGACAAAGGGATTGAAAATGAAGCTGTAAATCAGAAAGGGCTTTCTGATGAAAATATAGTCTTTAACATATATCCAAGTTATTATGAAACAACAACGGGTTTTACTGCGCATACGTTAACTAACCGTAACAGAGGTAAATTTAATGGAGACGTTAATGCAGATTTAACTACACGTTATAACATAGTTTATTCTGTTGTTGGAAATGCAGGTTCATTTGGGATAGATAGCAATCATGGAATGTATAATTTGGAAGGAGCTAAAAATACGCTATATTCAGGATTAGGATATCAGGCGAATTATGGTGCATTTGCAAGCAGTCTTACTAATAATGCCAGTACAAATGGTTCACAGCATACGCTGGCAGGGATGAAGCCATATATAAATTTTGACAGCAATAAAATATCGTCTTCGGGAGATGGAAATATTGTAATGTTCTTTGCGCCAAACACAGTTACAAATATAGCTCCATATTGGGCTTCAACAATAACTTTTCCTGAAACATCACCTGAAAAGCAGGCTTGGAATAAATCCGTGATAGGGATTTATCAGGGAGAAATAAAGGCTGGAGCAAAAATCGGTACAGAACTTAGTAAAAATGGTGGCACTACTTCTCAAACCCTTCAAGGAAATACAGGGACTAAGAGCATTAGTAATAAATGGGTAGAAAAAAATGTAGGAATATTGGCAGCATCTGGACAAAGAACAGGTATAAGTTCACAAGATGACCTGGGAGCTGATGCAGGTGCAAGAACTCGGAATATTCCTTTTTCTCAAGATGTTATTCATTCATTGCAAATAAATGGAGCAGATTTTAAATTTGGGAAATATTCTAAGAATGGAGTAATGATTGCTGCTCAAAATGGAACGGAAGTTGACGTATTAATGAGTGCAAATTTACAGGATGTACAGGATAGCGGCGGTAACAAAGTTACAAAAATAACTCAGACCAAATTAACTGATTATGGAGTAAGCGGATTAGCGCCAACATCTGCTGTGGATGATACCTCTAATGAAGCAGCTACTGGAACTATAATAGCTCTAGCACAAGGGAAATGGAGCGATGCGGCAGGCAATGTAGCCAATATGTCTGCAAACACAGTAACAAACCTTAAAAATCTTTCAAGTACAATTAACATAGGTCAAGATGTTGAAATGTCGGCAAGATATCATAAATTTGTTTATGGAAAAGCAGATGTGGAAGAAATTTATCCAATTGCTTATGCTGCAACTGAAGGTGGAATAGTTAATGCAGAAAAAACTACAAAAGCATTGGGATATGGTTCGATAATTGCTTACGCTAGTGGAATAAATGGAGATACAAAAGCAGGAAGTGAAGTTAATTTAAAAGGAAACGTAACGGCCCAGGATACAAATGCTGCAAATGATGATGAAACTAAAAAATTAAAATGGACTAATGTCGGCGGATATGCCAAAGATGGTGGGATTGTAAACTTTGGAACAAGTAAAAATACCATAACAACTGTTATAAATGGTTTAGGAGCTTATGCAGATGGAGAAGGATCTACAGTCAATATGTACGGAACAAATAATACAATTAATACTGGGCCGTCGGGTGCATTAGTGGCTAAAGAAAAAGGATTAGTTAACTTTGGAGGTGGAACAATCACTCACAAAGATAACCTGACTTTGGCAGCTGACGAGAAAAATGATCATGACAGCACAACACCATTTTATGCTACAACAAATGGACAAATTAAGTTTAATGGGGCAACTACATTAGATATGCACGATGGAGTTCTTATCACAGGAACGAATGCTGATTACAGTAAAAATATTGATAATAAGAGTAAATATCAGGGATTAAATAACGTAACTGTAAATATTCATGGACATAATGTTACATTAGGATCATTTAATGGATTGAATTTAGAGTGGGATGATAAAACCGATAATAATCAGACTTATCAGAATGGGCTGCCAGGAATTTCAAAATTTTCTGGAGGAAAAGTTAATTTAATATCAGGAGCGACTTATAAATCCATCCTTATAAATGGAACTTTGAAAGTATCAGCAGCAAATGTGAATTTAAACGATTCAGGAGATCTGTATAATGGAATTCAAATGGGAAATGAAATAGTAACTATAAAAAATAGTGCTACTGTAACAGGAGATATAGGCGCAGCAAGTTTAGCAGGACAAGGGAAGGCTCAAGGGCTTTCTATGGGAAATATTGCAACTAGCATTCAAATAGCGGCAGGCATAACGCCATCAAATACAACATCAGGTTTTATAAATGAAGGAACAGTAAATGTAACAGGAGGAACAACTGCACAGGGAATTGCTGGAATGAACGTAAGTTACGGAACGATTAAAAATAAAAATTCTGTAACAATAGACAATGGAGCAGGTCTTTACGGAACAAATGGAAGCAAGCTTGTAAATGAAAAAACAGGAACGGTGACGGTTTCTACCTCTGGAGTCGGAATTGCTGGGATTGGAACAGGAGCAACTGTCCAAACTTATGGAACAGATGATACAGGAACAGGGCCTACTGTTGAAATAGAAAATCACGGAACAATTAATGTTGCGGGAGATAAAGCAATTGCAATTTTTGCAAAAAACAATACTGGTGTTGCGAGAAATCGGGTAACAGTTGTAAATGACCATCAATTGACGGTAGGAAAAGAAGGAGTTGGAATTGCGATAGTTTCTGAGAAATCAGCAAGTGGTACTGAAAATGGCGGGATTTTAACGGCAATGGCTTCTGGAACTGGTTCAGACATTACTGCTGGAATTGAAGGAAAAGGGATATTTGCCAAAAATTCGGATGTAAACCTGACAGGTGGAGATTATGTGATCGAAACACAAGATGACGGTGTTGGAATATTTGCTTCAGGAGAGACAAATGTAACTGGGACACTTGAATATAAATATACTGGAAATACTTCAAAAACAGGTATGGGAATAGTTTATGACCAGATAGGCACAAATGGAAATCTTGTAAATGTAACAAATTCTGCCAATATAAAATTAAATAATGCTTCTGGTACAGCGGGCGGAATAATTGGAATTTATACGCTTTCTACTGGAAAAGACTTCATAAATACTGGAACAATCACAGGAACATCATCTGCAAAAGAGTTTGGAATAGTGACAAATGGCGCAAATGTTGTAAATAAAGGAACAATCACATTGTCTAATGCAACATCGCAATCTGATGCAAATGTAGGAATTTATGCAAAAGGAAGCAGTAAAATAATTAACGAAGGAATAATTACAACAGGGAAAAATGCTATTGGAATTTACGGATATGGAGTGACTAATAGCGGAACTATAAATACTGGAGATAATGGAACGGCTATTTATACAGTTGGAAATGGAACAAATCCTTTAGAAAATGTGAATTTAACTTCAGCATCAATTGTAAATGTTGGAGAAAATCAAGCAGTTGGAGTATATGTCGTTGGAAAAAATCAGATTGTTACAGCAGATTCGGGAGCACAGTTTAACATAGGAAAAGATTCATTTGGCTTTGTAAATGCAGGACAAGGAAATACAGTAACTTCAAATGCAAATCCAGTAACATTAAAAGGTGATGCAATTTATATTTATCAGAATGATAATACAGGAAAAGTATTCAATAATACTGCATTAGCTTCGACTGGAGATAGAAATTATGGACTTTACGGTAACGGAATTATTGAAAATACAGGAAATATTGATTTTGTGACGGGTGTCGGAAATGTAGCGATATATTCTACAGGGGGAACTGCAACAAATCACGGATTAATTAAAGTTGGTGGGACTGACTTGCAGAATAAGGAATTTGGTGTAGGAATGGCAACAGGATATTATGATAAACACGCTGCAAATCCTTATAGTAATCAAGGAACTATTATAAATAAAGGAACTATAGAAGTAAGTCAGGCAAACTCAATGGGAATGTATGCAGTTGGGCCTAATTCAAAAGCAGTAAACTATGGAGACATAAATCTTTCAGGCAATAATACGATTGGAATGTATCTTGACAGAGGGGCTCATGGTGAGAACTGGGGAACGATTCAAACAACAGTTTCTGGACTGAAGGAAGTAAAAGGCATTTATCTTGCAAACGGAAGCTATATTAAAAATTATGGAACAATAAATATTCAGGCATCTGATACTAAAAGTGCAGGAATTTGGACAGATACGCAATCTTCGGTAAATGTTGAAGAAAATGCGCTTAATCCATTGTCAGGCAGAAGAGGGACATCCACTCCTGCGACAAAAGTAGTAACAGCTACCGATATGAAAGAAATGGGAGGAGTAACTATAAAAGTACCGCCTGCAGCAACTCCAGTAACTGTAACTGATGCTAAAGGGAATGTGCTTCCAATAGTTAATGTAGATACAAATGTATCTTCTCCCGCACCGACAATGGTAAATATAACTTCTCCTTCAGGAGTTACTGCACTTGATTTAAGTACGCTAAAAGTTGGGAATTCTTCAATGTTGAATTATCCGTCAGCATCGCAAGCAAATACAATTGGAATGTATGTGGATACATCAGGAATAAACTACACAAATCCGATTCAAGGTATTGAAAATTTAGGAAGACTTTCGGATATTAACTTGTATTTTGGTACAGAAGTGGCAAGATACACTACTTCTAAAGTTATACAAGTTGGAGATAATATATTGACACCATACAATGATGCGTTAAGCAGAGTCGTGACAGCAGGGACAATGCTTAATGTAACTTCATCAAGCCTGACATGGATGGCTCAGCCAACAAAAGATTCAGTAACTGGACTTCTTGACAAAGTTTATTTAGTAAAAGTTCCTTATACTGCTCTAGCTCAAAAGGGAGATGAAAATACATATAATTTTTTAAATGGTTTGGAACAAAGATATGGTGCTGAGGGAATTGGGACACGTGAAAATGAAATATTCCAGAAATTAAATGACCTTGGAAAAGGTGAAGGACATATAATGGCTCAAGCGATTGACGAAATGAAGGGGCATCAGTATGGAAACTTGCAGCAAAGAATCTATGCAACTGGAAATATACTGGATAAAGAGTTTTCAAGTTTAAGAAATAATTGGAGAAATCCAAGTAAACAAAGCAATAAAATTAACATATTCAGTTCAAGAAATGAATACAGGACAAATACAGCTGGAATTATTGATTATTCAATGAATACTTATGGTGTGGCTTATTTTCATGAAGATGAAAAATATAAAATGGGAAATTCTAGCGGGTGGTATGCTGGAACTGCAGTTAATAGATTTAGATTTAAGGACTTAGGAAAATCAAGAGAAGAACAGACAATGCTAAAAGCTGGAATTTTTAAAACAATGTCACCGAAGAAGGATTATAATGGAACATCGCAATGGACAATTTCAGGAGATATATTTGCAGGAATTAATAATATAAAACGTAAATATTTAGTCGTTGATGAAGTATTTGAGGCTAAATCTGACTATCATTCTTATGGAGCGGCAATTAAAAATGAGTTTAGCTATGACATTAGAATGAGCGAGAGAATGCATTTACGTCCTTACGGAGGGCTTAAGCTGGAATATGGAAGATTCAACAATATCAAGGAGGATTCTGGACAAATAAGGCTGGAAGTGAAAGGGAATGACTATTTCTCGGTTAAGCCGGAAGCAGGAATGGAATTTAGGTATGTACAGCCGCTTGCAGTAAAAACAAATTTATCAGTCGGAATATCAGCAGCTTATGAAAATGAAATTGGAAAATTACAAAATTCAAATCAGGCAAGATTAAGAAATACAACAGCGGACTGGTATAACCTTGAAAAAGAAAAAGAAGATAGAAAAGGAAACGGTAAGTTTGACCTGAACATCGGAGTGGACAACACAAGGTTCGGAGTGACGGTAAATGGAGGCTATGACACTAAAGGTAAGAATGTAAGGGCAGGAATAGGATTCAGAGCTATTTACTAGGTCTGATTATAGATATTTGAAATATGAAGTTGTTTATTGTGAAGAGCAAAGTATTTTTTATGAGAGTGGAAATATTTCCGCTCTCTAATTGCGTATACTAGTTTTCAATTTAAAAACAAAGAAGAAAAAACTATTTTACTTAAATTCTATAATTAAATTTACAAGGAATTAAGTCATTTAGTTTTTTTATTTTGTTTAAATAAAGGATTACTAGATACTAAACTCTATTTAAAAAATAGAAATAAAATTTAATTAAAGGATATTTTAACAGTTAAAGAGGCTGTGTAATAGCGTAATCTTGCAGAAAAAGCTTTAATTTTATGAATTTTTTGATTTTCTACTATCTTTAAGAATAGGAATATAGTATAAGCATTAAAAATAATTACATAATTATAATTAATATAAATTTTTAAATATTACTTGTATTTTTTTATTGTTTTTGTTATAATAAATGGCAATAAATTAAAAAAACTTTTATTAACAACAAAAAAACTTTAAATAATATTCAAAGTTAAATAACGCTTAAAATATATTAATTTATAAATGAACATTATGAAATATGAATTTAGATACATTTATTTTAAATTGTAACAACATAAAATCCAATATTTTAGTAAGAATCGTTTTAAAGAATAAATATATTTGATAAGTACAAGGAAGTCGAATTAATCATTTAATAAATTTCATATTTAAAATAATAATAAACTTTCTTCTTGAAAATAAAAGAATTTTAAATTTACAGGAATAATTATTTAGCAAAAGGAGTATAAAAGAAAATGACAAATAATCTAAAAAAAGTTTCGCAAGATTTACGTGCATTTGCAAAAAGAACAAAAGATTTTAAATATACAGATTCTGCATTGGTCACATTTTTAATGACAGGGATGGTGTCGATTACAAGTAATTTATTTTCATCCACAACTGATAAAAATATAGAAAATCAGAAGCAGGAGATTTCATCTTCAATAAAAAATATGCATCAAAAAGTTAAGGAAACGCGAAGAGAGAATGATAAATTATTAAAAAGTACAAATCTTGAGCTGATTCAATTAATGGAACAGGGAGATCATGTAGTTAAATCACCTTGGAGCAGTTGGCAATATGGAATAAACTATTTCAACAATAATTGGAATGGAGTTTACAAAGGACGTGGAGATAAAAAGGCAAAATACCCTTATGAAGGAATATTTGAAAGAAGCCTTGATGTCTACGAAAGATCAATCTCTCCAGACAGCAGCAACTATGGATTATTAGGAAGAAACAGAAGAGCAAACTTCGCTTCGGGGGCAGCATCAGGATACGGTATAGCAAGCGTAAAACCTGTAAAAGAGCCGATTATACCATTTGAAGTAAATGCAAGCATACGACCAAGAAGCATTAACAAGTCAGCAATTACAATAGCAGAAAAAACAGCAGTTACGCCTACATTGCCAGAGGCAATCAGTTTTACACCCCCAAGCCCAGTTATTGGATTGCCAGAATTGCCAGAATTGCCGGCACCACCTACATTTAACATAGAATTAGGCTCTTATTGTAATTATATGACAGGCTGCGGAAGAAGTGTAAGTGGTGGAGCTTATAACTATGATTTTGATACTTATGCGGTTTCTGTTTTGGCTAGTGGAATTGTTAGAGGAACACTTAGAGATGGACGTCCTTCGTTAAGGCATTCATGGAATACAACAGGAAGTGTTTTATTGAAATCATATTTTGATACAGAAGGAAACTATGATTTAACAACTGATTTAACAGTTAATTCTGAAAATCCGCTTAATGATACTCAAAAGCAGTCTGAAAGAGATGCAAGCAGAGGTTATAATGCCCAAAGGTTCTTAGTTGGGGGTTCTCGGGTAGCTACAATGGATAATGCACCTGCAAATACAGATGTTAAGCTTGATAATAAAGCGACAGTTAATTTAGTAGGTCCTTTGACAGTGGGATTTGAAGTTCAAACAGATACATATTATGGACCAAATGGAAGTAAAAGGGAAATGGTTAATACAGGAACAATAACAGATGCTGCTGAAACAGCACTTGCAACTATTGGTGGACTAAACAAGGGAGATTCTACACCATTAACTCTTGCCCCTTTATTAGGGAATGAAACTGTTAATATAAATAGAACTGCAGCTGGATATACAGGATATAAGATTGGTATGATATTAACATATGAAAATCCTGATACAAGAGTTAATACTAAATATGTGTTAACAAATAATGGAATAGTTGATTTTGGTGGAGAAAGATCAATAGGAATTCAAGTTTATGCACCAGGTTCACCGTCGCTTGTAGAAGTAGCAAATACAAATAAGATGAATATAGGCGGTACAGCAAGTTATGGTATGAAATGGTCTTCACGTGTAGCAGCTGACAGTACAATGATTAACGATAAAAATGGAGTGATTAACGTAACTGGTGATGCTGGAGTTGATTCGAAAAATAAACCAGTAAATTCTTTGTCGTCAGGAATTGCTGTAATAGAAACTAATGCAGCCAAAAATGCCACAATAAGAGCGTATCAAGGAAAGGTTGAAAATAAAGGAACAATTAACGTGTCTGGTGGTAAAGGTAATACAGCTATGGTTTTGATTGTAAAAGCAGACGATGATATAACTAATAGCGGAACAATAAATGTTAACAGTGCTGAAAAAAGACAGAACATAGCTATGAGGGTTGATAAAGGTTCAGTTGCAACAGATGCTGCAAATGAAACGCCTAAGGCAACAAATAATGGAACAATCAATTTAGACGGAGACTCTTCGATAGGTATAGTTGGGACAAATGCTGATGTTGTCAATAATAAAAATAAAACAATAGGGACTACTAGCGGGAAAACAATCATTAATGGAATTGGAATGGCAACTAGTGGCGGAAATCTTGACAATGCAGGAAAAATTGAACTGAAAGGTACAGGAGCATCAACTAATGTTGGCGTTTACATGACAAAAGGAACTGGAAATCCGTCAGGAACGCTTGCAGCGACAAGTGATATTAGTGTAGAAGGAGACAATTCAACAGGTGTCCTTATTACAAACGGCACATTGAATTATGGAGGAAGCACATCTGCTGCTGGAAATGGAGTAACAGGGTTAATCATAGGAGACAATACGGCTGCAAATACTGCTGTTGTGACAGCCAAAGAAAACGGAACAGTGACTGTAAATAATGGCACATCAACAGCCGCTGGGATTTATACATATTTACAAGGTAAAAATACAGTTAAAAAAGGCTCTTATGGTATCGTTGTAGGAAAGAATTCAAAACTTGTAAGTGATGGAACT
>CAUQGN010000024.1:0-29293 GCA_963517565.1 uncultured Leptotrichia sp.
AGATAATATTGATACTGATAAAATTATTGATGAAGCAATTGAAAAAGCTAATATTTCATACAAAGAACTTGAAAATATAGAAAAAATTAATAAAATAAAATTTGATAAATTTTATAAATATCTTGATGAAGAAATTAAAGAAAAGCTGAACAATTTTGATTATGATGAAAATTATTCAGAAATAGAAGTAAAAAAAATTAATGGAAAATGGAAATTAGAGCATGATTTCAATACTTTTATGAATGAAATGACTAGTGATTTTAACGATATTGATAACTAAAAAATGGGAGGAGAAATTAATGAGGAAATTTTGGAATGATAAAATAAAGTAAATAGAGCCTTATACACCGGGAGAACAGCCAAAAGATAAAAAATATAGGCTTACAATACAGGATATAAAAGAAGAATTATCTAAAAATATTATTGGTCATAAAGTTAAACAGGAAAAAATGGGTGGAAAAAAGTAAAAAAATATTTGTTTAAAAAGGATATTTAATATGAAAAATAAAGGAATGGTATATTATATGGATAAGATAAATTTTAAAAACAGAATAAGGCGATTTGCATTATTGACTGCACTAATTCTTTCTACAGCAACTTTAAGTACAGCAAGTAGCATTTACGAAAACTTATATTCTTTCAAGCCAAAGCAGAAAATTGAAAATCCTGATCCAGATTTTGAATTAAAGCAAAAAGTCAAGGATAGGATAAAAGATGTTTCTACAAGAGCAGAAGCTGAGTCAAGACTAGTTTGGGTGGAAGTTCCTGTCTGGAGATTAAAAGACGGAAAAAAAGTCTCTGATACAGAAAGATTTCAAATTTTGGATGTGCTTGCTAATGATGTAAAGGAAATTTTTCATGAAATACATAAAGGAAAAGAGAAATTTCCAATAAAAACCTTAATTGGATATTCGTGGAGAGGAAGTTTTAAAAGTTTGCACAGCACAGGGCGTGCCATAGACTTAAATCCTGAAGAAAATCCGCAGGTAAACAGTAACGGAAAGGCTATTGTGGGAAAAAGCTGGCAGCCAGGAAGTAACCCATATTCTATAAAACCTGATGGCGATGTGGTGAGAGCCTTTACAAAAAGAGGTTGGATCTGGGGAGCAAACTTTAGAACACGAGATTATATGCATTTTGGCTTTGCAGAAATGTAATTTAAATAAATACAGAATAAAAAGAGGCGAGAAAAATGTTGCTTGGTGGAAATGAAACTACGAGAAAGATTGATAATTTTGCTATAAATAATTTGAAAATTCCAAGTATTGTACTTATGGAAAATGCTGCAATTTCATTTGTAAAGCATATTGATGAAAATGAAGATAATTTTCTTATTATTTGTGGTAAAGGTAATAATGGCGGAGATGGTTATACGATTGCACGCCAGTTATTTTCAAAGGGAAAAAATGTGAAAATTTTTTGTATTAGTAATGAAAATATGAGTAATGATTGCATGATAAATTATGAAATTTGCAAGAATACAGAGATTGAGATATTTTATAAAATAGAAGAATTGGATAAGCTGTTTTTTGAATGTAATGTTGTTATTGAAGGAATTTTTGGAACAGGATTAAATTCAGAAATAAAAGGAATTTATCAAGAAATTATCGAAAAAATCAATACATTAAGTAATAATAAAAAAGTTTATTCAATTGATATTCCCTCTGGAATTAATGGTGACACTGGTGAAATTATGGGAATTTCAGTCAAAGCAGATGTTACAATTTCATTTGTCACTTACAAAAAAGGATTTTTAAATCCGAAAGTAAAAGATTTTTTAGGAAAAGTCATTATTGAAAATATTGGATTGAACGAAACTAATATTAATCATTTAGTCAAAGAATATTATTTAACACCTGATATGGTAAAGAGTTTTCATATAAAAAGAAATGAAGATTCTCATAAGGGAGATTTTGGAAAAGTATTGATTTTTGCTGGAAGTAGTGGATTTTATGGTGCAGGGAATATTGTTGCAAAATCGTGTGTGAGAACAGGAGCAGGACTTACTACCGTAATTACTGATAAAAATAACTTTTCATTAAATGTATTTGTGCCAGAAGCTATGAGTTTTTCAATTAATTTTGACAATATAGATGAAAATCTCGAAAACTTAGAAAAGGAAATTCTAAACTGCGATGTAATTGCAATTGGTCCAGGAATTGGGAAAAGTCAGAAAGCATTTTTAATTTTTGAAAAATTAATCAGTATTGAAAAAAATAATAAAGGTAATACAATAAAACTGGTATTAGATGCAGATGCTTTAAATTTTCTGGCAGAAAATAGGAAACTTTTTGAAAAAATAAGAAATAGAAGCATTTTGACACCACATTTGGTTGAATTTTCACGACTGACAGAAATTTTACCAGAAGAAATTAATAAAAATAAATTTGAAATAACAAAGAATTTTGCAAAAAAATACGAAATAATTTTGCTATTAAAAGGTAAAAATACTATTATTACAAATGGAGAAGAGCTTTTTGCAAATAGTACAGGAAATTCACATATGGCAAATGGTGGAATGGGAGATTGCTTAACAGGAATTATCTGTTCGCTTGTGGGACAAAAATATGATTTAATGAAGTCTGCTGGAATTGGAGCATATTTACATGGTAAAATTGCAGATGAGTTATTGAAAAAACAGTATATTGTCAATGCTGCACATGTTATAGATAATATTTCAAAGTATATTTTAGATATTTTTCAAAATTAATTCAATAAGCAGCATAATTTCAGAAGGAAATTTACTATATTTTAAGTCTTTTTTATATAAACAAAAATAATATTAAAAAAATATTTGAAAAAATAGAGAAAATGTAGTACAATAACATTATAAGTAATCTATTTATAATTTTATAATAAAAAAATTAATATTTTTTTAAGAAAGGAATAAAAGATGGCATTATTTTCTAGTAATAACGACAAAAAATCAAAAGAAAGAAGAGAAGGCGAAGACAGATTAAGCAGACAATTTTCTGTAAACAATGAAGAAAATGTAAATGGTATCAGCACAATTTCTATGGAAACAACTATAACAGGTACTATTGAATCAAATTCTGTATTTAAAATGGAAGGTGTTTTAAATGGAGATATTAAAGGAAATAAACTTGTTCATGTCGGTAAAACAGGACAAGTAAAAGGAAATATTACTGCTGAAACTGTAGTTGTAGATGGTGAAGTTTCTGGAGAAATTGCAGCGGATAAAGTTGAAATTGGAAGTACTGGAAAGGTTTATGCTACAATAACTTCAGCTGTATTTGTAATACAGGAAGGCGGAATATTTGAAGGAAGAAAAAAAATAAAAATAGCTCTTATAAAAGATGAAGAGGAAGCAAAGGCGAAAAAAGAAAAAGAAGAAAAAAAAATTAAAGAAGATTTAGTAAAAAATACAAACGAAAATACTGAACATAATCAATCATAAAAAAATTTATAATTTAATATCCAGCAATCCGATTTAGTCATAAATTCAAGTTACTATACGAGTTTATGACTATTTTTACGTAATTATTCCTGAAACAATTTTGCCATTTTCACTATACATTAAACTGAAATTATGATAAAATCTAATAAACAGATAAATTAAATAAAAAAGGAATGAAGTTTGATGAAATTCATTATAGAAAATTCAACAGAAATAAAGGATATTATTGAATATCATAGTGATATTGAAATTCCTGATTATACTAAAAATCTTAAAGAAATAAAACAAAATAAAAATATTGTAATTTTGGGAAATTTTGACGGTGTTCACAAGGGGCATCAGATAATTTTGCAAAAGGCTGTAACACATGCTAAAAAAGAAAATTTAAAAACAATTGTCTATACATTTAATGAATATCCCAAAAATAAGCAGACCAAAATAACAACTTGCTCTGAAAAAGCATATTTATTGAATGAAAATGGAATTGACTATCTTTATCTGGAACAATTTGAAAAAGTTAGGAATTACACACCTGAAGAGTTTGTAGAAAAAGTTCTTTTAAATATTTTGAATGTTAAAGAAGTTTACTGTGGATTTAATTTTACTTTCGGAAAAGGAAAATCAGGAGATGTCAGTATACTTGAAAAACTTTTAAAAGAAAAAAATATAAAACTTAATGTTCAGAATCCTGTGCGAGATGGAAATAACGAAATAATAAGCAGTACAAGAGTTAGAAACTATATTAAAAAAGGAAATTTTGAAAAAGTCAGAGAACTTCTTGGACACAATTTTATTATTCTTGGAGAAGTTATTTACGGAAAACAATTGGGACGTGTGCTAGGCTTTCCTACAGCAAATTTGCAATTTGAGAATAAAATATATCCAGAATTTGGTGTCTATGGCGTAAAAGTTCATATCGAAGGTGATGAAAAAATTTATAACGGAGTAATGAATATTGGCAAAAATCCCACGGTAGATATTGGTGTATTGAGTGTAGAAACTAATATTTTCGATTTTTCAGACGATATCTATGGAAAAATAATTTTAATCGAAGTTTTAAAAAATATTAGAAGTGAGAAGAAATTTAATTCTGTAGATGAATTAAAAAAACAAATTGGATATGACGTAAATTATTGGAAAAATAAAATCTCATATTGGCGTAAAAAATACCAAAAAGAAAAATAGGTAAGATATGGAAAATATAATACAAATTAAGATTGACAATTTTGAAGGTCCTTTAGATTTACTTATTCATTTAATTGAAAAAAAAAAGATGGATATTAATGAAATAAATATTTCACAAATAATAGATGATTATTTAGGATATATTCATGCTCAAAAGGAGTTAAATCTAAAAATAAAAGTTGAATTTTTGAGAATGGCAACTGATTTAATTGAAATTAAGGCTTATTCAGTATTAAATAGAGACAAAAAACTCGAAAAAATTGAAAATCTAGAGAAAAAAATAATAGAATACCAATTATTTAAGGAAATTTCAGAATTATTTTCAAAACATGAAAATGAGTATAATATTCCACATGCAAGAACAGGGACTGAAATTATGGGCAATGAAATAATAGAATATGATATTTCAAGCCTAAGTTTAGATAATTTATTCAAAAGTTTAAAAAATCTGATTAATAACAGAGTGAGTGGGAAAAATATTTCTGAAGAAAAAATGATTTTGAACTTGGAAGATGATAACTATTCATCAGAAGATGCTTATAATGAGGTTTCAGAGATTATAAAAAATGATAAAAAAGTGGAGTTTAATCAATTGTTACGAAATAAATTCTCAAAATCCAGAATAGTGACTTTGTTTCTTTGTATTCTGGATATGTTTAAAAATGGAGAAATTGACATAATTGTCGAAGAAAAAAACTTTTTTATTAAGTCAATGGAAAATGTAGGAAAGGAAATTAATTAATGTTTAAATCTAGTTTTATAGTAATGATTATAAATATGTTAAGCCGTATTTTAGGACTTGTTCGTGAAATGATTATCGGAAGTGTATTTGGCGCAACAGGAATGACAGACGCATATTTTAGTGCCACAAAAATCCCAAATTTTTTTACAACGTTATTTGGAGAAGGTTCTCTTGGTACGGTTTTCATCCCAATTTATAATCGTGGAATTGAAGAACAGGGAAAAGATAGGACAGATGAATTTGTCTTTTCAGTATTAAATTTAATAGTTGCATTTACATCAACAATGTCAATATTAATGATTTTGTTTTCAAGACAAATTTTAAAAATAACAACAGGTTTTGCAGATCCTGAACGTTTTGAAACAGCTAATATGCTTTTAAAAATAGTTGCTTTTTATTTTTTATTTATTGCACTTTCTGGAGTAGTATCATCGTTATTAAATAATTATAAAAAGTTTGCAGTAGCTGCATCAATGGGAATTGTTTTTAACTTAACAATTATAATTGGAACACTTCTTTTGAAAAACAAAATGGGAATTTATGGATTAGGGATAGCTTATTTGTTGTCAGGAGTTTTCCAGCTTGCTATGATGCTTCCACAATTTTTTCAAATAATGAAAACATATAAATTTACATTTAACTTAAATGATGAATACGTTATAGAAATGTTTAAATTAATGATTCCAACATTAATCGGAATTTTTGGCTATCAAATAAACGAAATTATAGACAACCGTTTTGCCACAATGTTGCCTGCAGGAACAGCCAGTGCTTTAAATTATGCAAGCCGGCTATATTTATTGCCAATCGGAGTTTTTGCTATTTCATTGGCAGTAGTGATATTTCCTACATTATCAAAGGCTGTAGTAAAAAATAATATGAAAACAGTAAGAAGAGTAGTTCATCAAGGATTATATATGTTAGCATTCTTAATCGTTCCTTCTTCAGTTGTATTATTTGGTTATGCACAGGAAATTGTGACATTAATTTATAAAAGAGGGCATTTTAGCGAAAAAAGTGTAGTAATAACTTCTGAAACATTGCAATTTTACGCAATCGGACTATTATTTTTCTCAACAATACACCTTCTTACAAGAAGCCATTATGTGTTCAAGGATAGAACTTTGCCAGTAATTTCTTCATTTACAGGAATTGGAATTAATATTCTTTTGGACTGGCTATTATATAAACAATACCGACATGTCGGACTTACGTTTGCAACATCATTTGCCGCAATGGTAAATTTCCTTATACTATATACATCATTAGCAAGACGATACGTGAAGTTACGAACATTTAAATATTTTGTAATACTTATAGTTACATTTGTAACATCAGGCGTTTCATTTTATGTTTCTAAAATGATAAGACTAAACATAATAGGAAGATTTAGCATTGCAATTAATTTAACAGCATTTGCTGTAATTTATCTTCTAATATGGTTTATCTTGATTTCAATTTTTAGAAAAGATTTAATTGAAAAAATGCTAAAAAGAGTTTTAAATAGAGGATAAGTATGATACAGGAAAAAATTAGATATACAAAGACAGGTAAACGAATAGAAGTTTATGAATTTAAAGCTAAATTGCATCAAAAAGTAGTAATGAGCAAAAATCAGTTTGAAGAACATATTTTTCCCAAACATCCTGAAATCTCGCTGGAAATAATAAAAGAAGTATTAGAAAATCCAGATTTTGTAACAAAACAGTCAAAATCTCGAAAAGAGCATTTTTATCAAAAAAAAATTGGAAAATTGAATTATTTTGTAGTAATTTCCCAACATAAAAATGTAAAAAATTTAAGATTTGTATTAACAGCCTTTATGGCAAAAGATATAAATTTTTTAAAAGAAAAAAATATACATTACAGATATAAAAAATAAAAATATCAACTTATAGAAAAATTATTAATACTAGTCTTTTAAAACGAAAACTATCTTAGAATTACTTGAAAATAATAGGTATATATTCTTTAATAGAAAAGTTCATAATAAATTCGTTATTTAAACAGGATTTAGTATAATCAGAAAATTGAATATAATATAAGAAAAAAATCATCGTAATAGAGAGTGTATAAGAGCCTAAAATTAAGTTAACTATATTTTCTATTGTCGATGATTTTTTATTGCTTAAAATCGCTTATTTAACTTTTTCAAATTTTCTATTTATGTAAAACATAAATCAAATTTTTGTTATAATATACTATAAAATATATAATACATAATATTTTATAAATTCATAAAGTTCTATAAAAGTTCTGTTTTTTAAATAAATTTTTGAAATTATTTGTTCAATTTTTCCATTAACTGAATATTCGCATCCTTATATAAATGAGAATATGTATTTATAGTAGTTTGCAAATTATCGTGTCCCAGTCGTTTGCTGATAGCAGTGATGTCAGCTTGGATAAACAATAAATATGAAACGTGAGAATGTCTAAAGTCATGAAGGCGTATTTTTGGCAAATTTGCTTGTAAACTGCATTTCTCTAGAATGTATCTAAGTTGTGAACTTTTTAAATTAAAAATTCTAGCACTATTTATATTTTTTTTATTTTGATTTATTTTTAAAGTTTCAGAAAAATATAATTGCAAATCCCAAATAAGAGTTTCTGGCAACAAAACTTTTCTTATAGAGCCTAAAGTTTTCGGAGTAGTGACATGATCCTTTTTATTTATATGTGAAAGAGTTTTATTCACGTCAATAAATTTTTCTTCTAAATTAATATCATTTTCAGAAAGAGCCAAAAGTTCACCAATCCTAAGTCCAGTCCAAAACAAAATTTTAAACGCAATAATAGAATCAGAATATTTTCCATTTTTCTCTTTATTTTTTAACTCCAAAACTTCAATAAACTTTTCGAAATCGTTTAAAGACCAAATTTTCATTTCCGAACGATTTTTCTTACTTCCAAAAGACCCCATATTTTTACAAGGATTTTCATTTAGTCCTTGATATTTCGTAGCCCAGTTAAACATGCTTTTCAATGCTGCATAAATATTAGATTTAGAATTTTCACTAAACAGTTGTCCATTTTTGTGTTCCTTTTCTAACATCTCGTTCTGCCATTCTCTAATCATAAAAGGAGTAATCTTATTTATTTCAATTTTATCAAAAAATGGTAAAATATGCAAACGGAAATATGTTTCTATAGTATTGACTGCAGTAGACTTGTGCCTTTTACTATAATCTTCAAAATAAAGTTCATATAATGATTGAAACGACATATTCATAGACTTGGCAATTTTTTTCTTAAATTCGTATTCGTATTCTTGAGCCTCTTTTTTCTTCTTAAATCCAGTCTTTTTATACTTCTTATTTACACCCTTATAATCCTTAGCATAAAACATTGCATACCAAGTCTTTTTATCCGCATTGTAATAAACCGGCACTTTAAAGTTCTCCTTACCTCTATGATCTGTAATATAATTATACCATATTTTTAAAATAAAAACAGTAAATTTCATCTGTTTGTCTTAAAAATAATCAGTTATATTTTGATTTTTTTATTTATTATGATATAATGAATTTAAAGTTAACGCTAAAAAGAAACGTGTGTAACAATGGAATTACCAGAAATACTTAAAGATTCTAAAAAACAGAAAACATCTCAAAATGTAATTGATGAAGAGCAATTAAAAATAAATTTTATAATTTTATGAAGTTTTGGCACATAGAAATCTTAAGCTATTTCTATTATTTTACTAAAAATATACATAACATACATTATCGGACTATAAATTAAAATATTTTAAAATAATATAATTTTTTAATAATTAAATTAATTAATACGTCCGATAAAATACTTTATATTAATTATTATATTTCTATTTCCAATCATTATCATTTCATTCGTGTCCTCTTTTTAACTTAAATTATACAATTCGTAAATCAACTCTTGTGGTATTTTCTCATCTAACTTCCATAAAATTCTCATTGGTTTATCTCCATAGCTTTTATAATAATTGGCTTTTCCTAGATAAATAAATGGGTTTGTTTTATTATTATTCATGAATGCATATTTCCTTATAAATATGTGGACATTATACTCTAATTCACTATGGTTTGTGAACATTTTCCCGACACTTGAGTTATGGGCTGTTTTAGGTTGGCTTATCCATTGGATTAGGTTGTCGGCAAATAAAGAATTATCGTATTTTAAGTTTTCTTGTAAAATATGGGTTTTATCAATTGTTGCAAAAAGGCAAATATCCTTGTCTGTATTTGCATAACCTGCTCTCCAGCTTCCTTTTGGCACTTTGGAATCTAGCAAGATTTGGAGTTCTATTCTTTTATATTTTTTGTATGGAATCAGAATATTCTCATTAAATATCGATAAATTATTACTTTTCTTAAATTCTAACAATCCTAAGTATAATAATTCTTTTAGACGGATCTTGAAATTATAATTTGAATTTTGAGAATTGTCTAAATTTATAAGTTTTAGGTTTATTTCATTGTTATTATCAATTTTATCTATATTTTGAAATATTTTTCTGTAATTTTCAGAGATTTTAAATAAATTATTATTTTTAGAATTTTGTTCTAAAATTTTATCTTCAACTAATTCTCTAAAAATACGGTTTATAATGTATTCTTTTTCAAAATCGTTTTTGATATTGAAATAATTTTTATATTCATTAATAATGATTTCTGAAGTTATAAACTCATTATTTATCAAATAATTTATAATTAAATACGTAAATGGCTCTACAAGCGTCAATTTTTTTTCTAAATATGCCAAAAATTGAATTTCTTCTGAATTTAAAGATATTTTATTTTGTTTTAAAATTTCAGGCTTTTCAAATTGCAACTGTGCATTATAAAATGAGCCTAATTTTAGGGATAATTCTTGAAACAATTCGATATTCGTATCAAAATCACTTACTTTTAAAATTTCATTTTCAGATTTGCCAATTTCTTCTTTATAATTTAAATACAAGTCTTTTAAAATATTTTTAGAACTAAAGTTGATTTTTTCGATTTTTTCAATAATACGGTTTTGACAAACTCTATCCAATTCTACATAGCATGATTTTGGAATATTTGAAAATTGATTTTTTATTTCGTTTATTATTTTTTCTTTTTTAGTAAATAAAGTATCCTTGTTATCAACTTCGTTTGAAAAATAATTTATTAGTAAATAATCTTTTTTATGGTTTCCAATAAAATCAATAATTGTAACAAAATCTTTATTTTCAGCCTTTCTTAATCCTCTTCCAATTTGCTGTATAAAAATCGTTGAGGACATTGTAGGACGCAAAAATAACAGTAAATTAATTGTTGGGATGTCAATTCCTTCATTTAAAATATCTACTACACATAAAATTTCAATTTTTTTATTTTTAAATTTGTCTAAAATTTCTGATCTTTCGTTTGAACTTGTATTTGCTGTGATTACAGCGGATTTATAGCCTTTGTTTGTAAATTCTTCTTTCATGAAAAAAGCATGCTCTATATTTTGGCAAAATACGACAGCACTTAATTTATCGCCATCAAAACCAAACTTATTGATTTTTTCAACAATATAATCGGTACGTGTGTTCAGTAATAAATTTTCTAATAATACTTTTTCATTATATTTTCCGTTTTTGTAAGGAATGTTATCATAATTAATCATGTAATCATTTACGCCAAAATAATGAAAAGGTACAATCAAATCCTCTTCCAAAGCCTCTTTTATTCCAATTTCATCCACAACATTATAGTCACAAAGTGACAGAATATCCTTGCCATCCATACGTTTCGGAGTTGCTGTCAATCCTAGCAAAAATTTACTCTGAAAATACGATAGCGTCTTTAAATAACTGTCTGACATTGAATGATGAAATTCATCAACTATGATATAATCAAAGAAATTATGTTTAAATTCATTGTAACAATTTCTTAATGATTGAATAGAAGCAAAAATCATGCTTTTATTAATTTCTTTTAAGCCACCGTAAATTCTTCCAAATTCATTTTTATCAATTTTAAGAATTCTCGAAAAGACATTCATTGCATTTTCCAGCAACTCTTCACGATGAGCGATAAACAAAAACTTTATATTTGAATTTTTGGACTTTCCACCATTTGTTTCAAATAATTTATTTTTATTGTTAGAATTAATTGCAAAAAACTGTTTTATATCCATCGCAGCAAGGTAAGTTTTCCCTGTACCAGTTGCAGAAATCACGAGTCCTTTTTTATTGCTGTTTTCTCTTGTTTCCTTCAACTTTTCCAAAACTCTTTTTTGCATGCTGTTTGGAATAAATTCATCTTTTTGTTTTATTTTTGTTTTTCTATAATCAAATGTATTTTGTGTGTTTATAAATTTTTTATATTTTTCATATTCATCAATAAAATCTTCTGTCAATTCTATGGCTTCGTTGCTATGCCACAATTTCTCAAATTGATTTAATGATTTTTCATAAATATTAAAAAAACTGCTATCTGTCAGTTTCACATTCCATTCTTCTGCAGAATATAAAGCACTTTGGCTAATATTAGACGAGCCGATTATAACACTATGATATTTTGCCTTTTCAAACAAATATGCTTTTGTGTGAAAACTCTCGCTTGAATTATTGTAAATCTTTACTTTTATATTTTTATACGACAAAAGTTTTCGCAACGCCTTTGAGTCAGTAATATTTAGATAAACAGATGTTATAATTTCCCCTTGAATGCCTTGTTTTTCAAGTTCATCTAAAGTACTTATTAAAAGCTGTATACCTGAGTATTTTATAAAACTTACTATAAAATAGAATTTTTTACAGTTTAATAATTCCTGTTTTAAATAAATAAAAAAATTACGAAATTTTACTTTTTCGTTTATAATTAATTCATTTATGTTTCCAATTATATCGCTATTTTTTCGTTTTAACGGTAACTCAAAGTGAAAATCGGTATTTTGAATTTTTATTTTTTCTGATTCATTTGTAAATGCCTGATTTAATAAATACAACTGTTTTTCGGTAAATTCAATAACTTTTTGATAATCATTTTTTCCAATAAAATCAGAAATTTTTTCTGAAAATGTTTCCAGAACTTCAAATTCCAAATTTTCCTTGTATTCAGTTATTTCTAAAAAATTATTATTTTTTTTTTCTGTATTTATTAAATTATTTGGCTCAGATTTTTTTGCTAAAATACTCATTTTCACTCCATTTATTTTACTTTAATTATATTTTTTGACTTTATATAAATATTTTTTCAAAAATTATTCTTTTTCTAAAAATTCTAAAATCCGCTTATTTCCAGTCTTATGCTTCATCATCTTGAAAAAAATTCTAAACATTATAAGAACATCGTAATAACTGCCGTGAAGCTGGCTTTCTTCAAATGGAATATTATAGTAATTGGCACATTCCATAAGTTTTGGCCATTTGTAATTTCCGTACGAAGAACCGTTTACTTTAACGATGTCTATATTTGTTAGCATTGTGTCAAATTGATTTTGCAAAGGAAAATCTACGAAACTTCTGTCAAACTTTATATTATGGGCTACAAAGTGGTTTGTATCCTGACAAAACAAAAAGAAATTATCCATATCTTCCTTAAAAGTTAAAGGATATTCAATTCCTGTATTTTGAATGATGCTCTTTCTTTCGTTTAAAATCACATCATCTGTCAAGCCGTTTACACTAACTGCACCTTCATTTAACTCTTCGCCTTCATTTCTGAAATAAAACCTGTTAAATTCAGACACTTTTTTCCATTTATTTCTTTCTTCTCCAGTATTTTCAGAATTATAATTCACTTTTATTGCAGACATTGACAAAACTGAACTTCCCTGAAATCCATTTGTTTCCACATCAAAAAATATTATATTCTTATTTATTTTTTTTTCTTTGTTCACTTTTTTCTCTTTTCCTTATATTTTTACACAAGATATAAAAAATTAATCATTTAGTTTTAATACTGATAAAAACGCTTCTTGAGGTATTTCTACATTTCCGATTGCCTTCATACGTTTTTTACCTTCTTTTTGTTTTTCTAATAATTTTTTCTTACGTGTAATATCTCCACCATAACATTTTGCAAGTACGTTCTTTCTAAGTGCCTTAATTGTTTCCCTTGCAATTATTTTTGTACCCAATGCAGCCTGTAATGGTATTTCAAACTGCTGTCTTGGAATTACATCTTTTAATTTTTCAACGATTGCACGTCCTCTGTAATAGGCATTATCTTTATGAGCAATGAATGAAAAGGCATCTACTGGATTTCCACTTACCAAAATATCCACTTTTACCAAGTCTGATTCCTTGTATCCAATCATTTCATATTCAAACGAAGCATACCCTTTTGTACGTGATTTCAATTTATCATAAAAATCAATTACTATTTCTGCAAGCGGCAAGTCATAGCTTATCATTGTACGAGTTTCATCAAGATAATTCATATTAAGGAAAGTTCCTCTTTTTTCCTGACAAAGCTCCATTACATTTCCAACATAATCCTTTGGAACGATGATTGTCCCTTTTACATAAGGCTCTTCAATATACTTTTTCCCTTCCGGAAATTCCGCAGGGTTGTCAATTACAATCATTTCCCCTTGTTCAGGTGTTACGTTATATTTAACCGATGGTGCTGTCGAAATCAAATCAATGTTAAATTCACGACGCAATCTTTCTACAACTATTTCCATGTGCAAAAGCCCTAAAAATCCACATCTGAATCCAAATCCCAATGCAAGTGAAGTCTCTGGAGCATAAGATAACGAAGCATCATTCAACTGTAATTTTTCCAATGCTTCCCTTAAATCTTCATAATCATCTGTTGAAACTGGATAAATTCCCGCAAAAACCATGCTTAATGCAGGACGGTATCCTTCAAGAGCTGTATCTGTCGGATTTTTTACATGCGTAATTGTATCCCCAACTTGTGTATCTTTGATTGACTTAATTCCCGTAATAATATATCCAACTGAGCCAACTGTCAATTCATCAACTTCCTTCATTTTAGGCGAAAAAATCCCAACTTCCAATACGTCAAATTCCTTTTCGGTAGACATAATCTTAATTCTATCCCCTTTTGCAATTTTCCCTTCAATTATTCTAATATATGTTATAACTCCTCTAAAATCATCATAATGAGAGTCAAAAATCAAGGCCTTCAAAGGATTGTTAATTTCCCCTTTAGGTGCAGGAATATGCTCAATAATTGATTCCAGCAAATCTTCAATTCCAAATCCAGTTTTTCCAGAAACAAGAACAGCATCATCTGCTGGAAGTCCAATAACTTCCTCTATTTCCAGCTTAACCTTATCAGGATCCGCTGAAGGCAAGTCAATCTTGTTTATTACAGGCAATATTTCCAAATCGTTTTCCAAAGCCAAATATACATTTGCCAATGTCTGTGCTTCAATTCCCTGTGCAGCGTCAACTACAAGCAAGGCTCCGTCACAAGCGGCAAGCGATCTTGATACTTCGTAAATAAAATCAACGTGTCCCGGCGTATCAATTAAATTTAACTCATAAGTCTCGCCGTTTCGAGCCTTATACTTCAACGTAACTGCTTGTGCCTTAATCGTTATCCCTTTTTCTCTTTCTAAATCCATGCTATCCAACAGCTGATCTACCATTTCCCTTTGCGTTACAGTTCCTGTCTGTTCCAAAAGCCTGTCTGCAATAGTGGATTTTCCATGATCAATATGTGCTATTATCGAAAAATTTCTTTTGTTTTTTTGATCCAACATTTATATTGTTTCCTCCGTTTACTCGTTTATTATCTTCTTTGTTATATTTTTAAAATGAGTAACTATTCTATCCGAATCTAGTTACTCAGCAATATGTATATTATATAATAATTTTGCATTTTTTCATAGTCTTTGTGAAAAATATTTTATCAAAATTCAGTTATTTTTTATATTTTATTCCAAATTTTCGTAAAATTATAGTAAAACCACTTTAAAACTGAACTTAAAGACATGACTATTTTATTCAAATCTAGAGTTTATATAATTTTTAATACATTCTAGTACACTTTAAAATTGGAAATAAAAATTATATTTGTATCACTTAAATTATAAATTTATTTAATTTTTAACTGATTCCCAGATTGAAAAATAAAATAATTTACATTTGACAAAAATTCCCTAAAATATGATTTTGGTATGGAAATAAGCGGTGTTTTCGCCGGAAGTCCGTAAATTTCATAATTTTCATTGTCAAATCCAACTTTTCTAGCAATATTTTTAGAACGGAAAATATGATAATCATTCGTTACAATCAAGACTTTAATTTTTCGATTTTTTTCATTATTATTTAGAACATTTTTACTATTTTCAATATTTTTTATCTTTTCAAGACTAAACCTAAAATTTTCAACAGTATTCTTAGATTTGTCTTCCAAAATAATTCTATCCTCAGTAATTCCATTTTTCAAAAGCTCCCTTTTTATCGCCAATCCTTCAGCCACATTCTCATTTTTTCCTTGTCCGCCAGTTGCAATAACCTTAACTTCTAGATTTTTCTTTAAATACTCCGTTGCAGCCTTTATCCTTTCCATAAGTGATTTAGTCGGGGTTTCTCCTTTTACTCTTGCTCCCAGTATTATTACATAATCTGCTTTTTTATCCTCATTTACGGCTTTTCTATCAGTTATATATTCTTTTATTATAAAATATTGCACAAAGCAAAATAAAAAAACAAATAAGACAATAGAAATTTTTATTGATATTATAATTATATTCTTCATAAGTTTTTGATTGTAAAAATATCCTTTCTTAAAATAAAGGCTGTTCCATTTCTGAAACAACCACTATAAAATAATTATTCTTTCACGATAGCTGTAAAATCACTATAGTCCTGAACTTTAAAAGCTCTAATATCCCTTACAGAATTTTTAAACCATTCGATAGATTTTAGTTTTGTTATGGCTTTATAAACTTCAGCTAAAGTGTTTTTTTCAGTACTATTCACATATAAACTGCCTTGTGTCCATTCAAAACCCAATATCTCCAATTCCTGTCGAATTTCATCGTAAGCCCTGTTATATGAATCCCCGTAATTTTTTTTCAAATCATCAATTTTTAAATCAAATGCAATTGCATACATCTGTATCCCTCCTCTTTTAAATATTTTACAACAATATTTTAGTACATTTTATCATAATTGTCAATTTCTTGTTTTTATTTTTTTATTGATGTTTTATTTAAAAAATATTATAATAAATTATATAAAAACTATTGAAATATTTAAGAAAGTAGAAAAGAGGGAAAAGATAAAAATGAAAATCAAAAAAATAAAAGATAATTTTTATGAAGAGTTAGGAATGAATAAATATGATTTTTTTAATAATTTAGTAAATGAAATAGGAAATTTTCCATATGTAGTTTCAAATATATACGAAGATAATTCAACAAAAACTACAATAGTTGAAGATCAGGGTATGTATATTAATAATGGCTGGAATGAAACCGATGAAACAGCATTATATATTTCTGAGTGTAATTCTGATAGTGAAATTAGAGTTTATTATGGTTATGAAGAACTTTTTTCTTATTTTTTAATTTACTATTTTGAAAATATCGCTGATTATGCTAATTTAATAAATTTTGTTGAACAAGAATTGCATAATTATATAGAATATATGGAAAAATTTAAAAATTTTAGAATAAATGTTGATTTAGAGAATTTATTTAAAAGAGATAAATTAAGAAATTTCTTATTAAAATATAACGAGAAAGAAAATAAATATAATTTGGAGTTTATTAATTATTATACAAAATATATAAATTATTGAGATATTAATATAAAAAAGAAATTTTTTTCTTGTCTTCTTGGAAAAGATAGATTAAAAGAATTTATGCTTAACAAAAAGAGAGTTTTTAGAATAAATGGAGTTGATTATTTTCAAATTGAAGAAAAAGAAAAATATTCTGAAATATATAGAATAGAAATAGAAAATGATATTAAAATAGAATATTATTCAAAAGATTTAGAATATGAAAGTTTTGGAAATGTTGGCTTTTTATACAAAGAGAAAAATTTTGATATTGAAAATAAAAGTTTAAAAGGTAAGGAATTAAACTTTGAACGATATAGAGATAATAGGGATGAAATGGATGCAGAAAGAATTTCCAAAGAAGATTTTTTAAAAGAACTTGAAGTTATTGTTAATGCTTATGAAGATATTTATACTGATAATGAAGTTCAAAAAATGTTTGAAAACTTTAAAGAAAATTTTTAAATAAAAATACATTATTTTCCAAAAAAGGATAGATGGCATTCTCAGATGAAAAGTGGAAAAGGACAAGTTCATGATTTAATAGAGGTCGATGATGAATAAATTATGGACTGATGATGGCTGGGCAGATTATTTATATTGGCAATCTCAAGATAAAAAAACTTTAAAAAGAATTAACGAACTCATAAAAGATATTGAAAGAAATGGGGTATTGAATGGAATAGGCAAACCTGAAGCTTTGAAATATAGAAAAGGATTTAGTCGAAGAATTGATGAAACTAACAGGCTTGTCTATGCCATTGATGAAAATGGAGTTTTATGGATAATTTATTGTAGAGGACATTATTAAAATTAATTTTTTACAATAAATTAAAAAGAGTGGCACTTAATCCACTCTTTATTTTTTACACAAATATTTTAGTTTACTGATTTTCAAATCCACCTGTATAAAGCTGATAATAAGTTCCTTTTTGTGCAATCAGTTCATCGTGATTTCCACGCTCGATAATTCTTCCTTGATCAAGTACCATTATTACATCGGAATTTTTGATAGTTGAAAGTCTGTGGGCAATTACAAATACCGTTCTTCCCACCATCAACTTATCCATTCCTTCCTGTACGATTTTTTCTGTTCTTGTATCAATGCTTGAAGTTGCTTCATCCAGAATTAAGACTGGTGGATCGGCGATTGCTGCTCTTGCTATTGACAATAATTGCCGCTGTCCTTGTGAAAGGCTGGAACCGTCACCGCTTAAGTAAGTGTCGTAGCCTTGTGGCAAGTGTCTTATAAAATGGTCAGCGTTGGCAAGTTTTGCAGCAGCATACACTTCTTCATCTGTTGCATCAAGTTTTCCATATCTAATGTTGTCAGCAACTGTTCCAGAAAATAAGTGTGTGTCCTGTAATACAATTCCAAGAGATTCTCTTAAATCCTGTTTTTTTATTTTTTCAATGTTAATTCCATCATATCGGATTTTTCCAGAATTAATATCGTAAAATCTGTTAATTAAGTTTGTAATTGTAGTTTTCCCAGCTCCTGTTGCACCAACGAAGGCAATTTTTTCTCCCGGCTTTGCATAAAGATTGATATTATGAAGTATTGTCTTTTCATCATTGTATCCAAATGTTACATCTTCAAAAACAACATCTCCCATCAGTCTTTCATAAGAAATTGTTCCGTCAGAATGTGGATATTTCCAAGCCCACGCACCTGTGTGCTTTTCAGTTTCTGTAATGTTTCCATTTTCATCAATATTTGCGTTTACAAGAGTTACATAGCCGTTATCTTGTTCAGGTGTCTGATCTAGCAGGTTAAATACCCTTTGAGCTCCAGCCGATGCCAATATTACTGATGTTAATTGCTGTGCAATTTGTGAAACAGGCTGATTTATTACTTTTATAAACTGCAAAAACGATACAAGTCCACCGATTGTAAAACCTGCAATATTATTAAACACAATTATTGAGCCAAGAACTGCTGTAAGTACAAAGTTTATATTTCCAAGATTCCCTACAGCAGGACCTAGAATATTTGCAAATTTCATCGCATTGTTCGCTCTGTTAAATAATGCCGTATTTAGCTTATTAAAACGTTCATCAGCCTTTTTCTCATACGAAAATACTTTTACAACTTTCAGTCCTTCTATCATTTCTTCCACATATCCATTTACAATACCAATATTTTTTTGCTGTGCAGTATAGTTTTTTGAACTTTTTGAAGAAATAGTTTTTGTTGTAACAATCATAATAATAATCATTATTACTACGAAAAGTGCTAGTGGAATATTTAATATAAACATTGAAATAAGAACACTTACAATTGTAATAATTGAAGATATTACCTGTGACAAGCTTTCAACCATCATATTTCGTAAAGCGTCAATATCGCTTGAATAGACACTCATTATATCTCCATGCGCATTTGTATCAAAATATTTTATGGGAAGCGATTCCATGTGTATAAACACATCATCCCTTAATCTTTTCAATGTCCCCTGTGCAACGTAAATCATAAATATCTCATAAATATACGTACAAATAACAGCTCCACCATATACGACTGCCATTTTTAAAATTAGGCTCACAAGCTCATTGATAAAGTTAGGATTATTTTTTCCAATGTTAGGAATAATGATTCCATCAATCAATTCTTTCGAATACATTGTCCCGATAACCATTCCAAATGAACTCAAACAAATAAATACAATAACAAATAGCGTCTGTATTTTATAATGCTTAAACATGTATCCTAATAATCGGATTAATCCTTTTATCTGATTTCGTGATTGCGAATTTTCAGTTTTTTTATTTTTACTCATTACTTATCACTCCCTTCTGTCTGGGATTCATAAACTTCACAATATACCTTGCTTGTTTTAAGCAATTCATCATGTGTCCCTGTCGCTGTAATAATTCCATCTTCCAGAACTAATATTTTATCAGAATCTTTTATTGATGATACTCTTTGTCCGATAATAATTTTTGTAATGTGTGGCAATTCATTTTTGAAGGCTTCCCTTATTAATTTGTCCGTCTTTGTGTCAACTGCGCTTGTAGAATCATCTAAAATCAATATTTTTGGAGATTTCAGTAAGGCTCTAGCTATACACAGCCTTTGTCTTTGCCCTCCAGACACATTCGCTCCGCCACGTTCAATACGGGTATCATATTTTTTAGGAAGTTTCTGAATAAACTCATCAGCTTGTGCCAATTTGCAGGCATGTTCCATTTCCTCATCAGTTGCATTTTCATTTCCCCAACGTAAATTATCCTTTATAGTTCCTGAAAATAGCACATTTTTTTGAAGAACCATCGCTACATTGTCCCTAAGCGTCTTTATATCGTAATCCTTTACGTTTACTCCACCAACTAGAAGTTCCCCATCCAGGACATCGTATAATCTTGGAATTAACTGAACAAGAGCTGATTTTGCACTTCCAGTTCCCCCGATAATTCCAATAGTTTCTCCAGACTTTATTTCTAGATTTATTTTTGTCAAATTCAGAACATCAGGATTGTTGCTGTAACTGAAATTAACATTTTTAAACACGATTGAACCATCTTTTACCTCTGTTATCCCATTTTCAGGATTTTTAATGCTTGGCTCTTCATCTAGAACCATCACAATTCTATCTCCAGATGCTCTTGAAAACACAATATTTACAAGCATCATTGCAAGCATAAGAAGGCTCATAAGAATATTGGTTGTATAAGCAAAAAGGCTTGTAAGCTGCCCAGTCGTAAGCTCATTTACAACAATCATCTTTGCTCCAAACCATGAAAGCAGTAAAATACAACCAAATACTGTTATCTGCATTACAGGAGACACAAATATTATAATCTTTTCTCCTTTTAAAATCATATTTTTCAAACTTTCAGTAGCCTTCTTAAATTTATTAGTTTCATATTTTTCACGAATATACGCTTTTACAACACGAATACCATTAATGTTTTCCTGAAGGCTAGAATTTATGTCATCATATTTTTTAATTGCTACTGTAAAAATTGGATGAACCTTAAAAATAACAAAGACTAAAAAACTTCCTAAAAACAAAACTGCAACAATAAATATCATCGATAACTTTGGACTTATCATAAACGACATAAATATTGCTACGCACATCATAAGTGGAGCCCTTACAAATCCTCTGATTAACATTTGAAATGAATTCTGAATGTTATTAACATCTGTCGTAAATCTTGTAATCAGTCCAGCTGTAGAAAATTTATCAATATTAGTGAATGAAAAGGACTGTATCTTAGAAAATAAATCCTTTCTCAAGTTTTTAGCAAATCCAGCTGAAGCATAAGAAGCGTATTTACTGGCCTGTATTCCGCATAACAACGACAACATAGCCACTCCAA
Organism: uncultured Leptotrichia sp.; assembly: GCA_963517565.1. Taxonomy (GTDB): domain Bacteria; phylum Fusobacteriota; class Fusobacteriia; order Fusobacteriales; family Leptotrichiaceae; genus Leptotrichia. The sequence continues at coordinate 21,380 of CAUQGN010000024.1, forward strand.
ATGTTGCAAGTCCCATTATAACAATGAACTTCATATCTCCCTTACCATCATTTCCATTCAGTCCGCTGTCAATAATTACAGCCATAAGTGTTGGAATAAGCATTTCAAAAATAACTTCTATTCCAATAAATATTGGCGAAATTAACGCACTTTTTTTATACTCCCCAAGACGGGAAAATAGTTTTTTTAACATATAAATAAACACCTCTCTTTTCTTAATTATAAAAATTTAAAAGCACGAAACTTATTGAAGAAATAAAAACTCATTTTCATTAATAAATTTCAGTGCTTTTTATTTGTTATTAAAATCAAATAATTATGCTTAAATATCCAGATGTTCTATAAAGTATCTTATTTGAAGCTTCCACCAATACCAGTCATGAGCCACATCGTGTCCCCAGAAGTCTGTCCATGCTGGAACTTGCTTTTCATAAAGAATATGAGCCAGTTCTCTGTTACTTGGCAATAATTCTTCTTCCCATGCTCCTTGCCCAATACATATAATAATATTTCTCTTTCTATATATATCTAAATAAGGATGATTCCACGGCATATTTTTCAAAAAGTCAACAACAGAGTTATTATAAACCAAGTCATCTTTGTAATCTCCAAAAAACATTGAAGCATCAAACATTCCACTCAGTGAAATTAATGTTTCAAATAATTCAGGCCTACGGAAAAATAAAATTCCTGCATGCGCCCCTCCCATGCTGCACCCTGTAACAATAATATCACTTCTCCAAGAGATATCCTGTATTCTAGGAACAAATTCATTTGCGATAAAATTATACCATTTTTCGTGCATTTCTATTCTGTATCTTGGATTTCCGTTAAGATCTGACCAGCTTTCCTTGTCAATACTTCCTACACAGAATAATTGCAGCCTTCCTTGTTCAATGTAGTCTGACAGCACATCTACCATCCCAAATTCTTCATACTGATTACAATCTCCATCTTGTGAAGGAAATACTAACACTGGCTTCCCAGCATGTCCATATCTCTTATATTCCACTTCCCGACCAAGATGATAGCTATATTCTTTTTTATATTCTATTTGCATTCTTTCTCCTTGTAATTTTATTTATTTTTATTCTTCTATTTTTTTGTGTACGAAATCTATAAATTCTTCCATTTCCTCTTTTGTTTTAAATTTTGCTGTATACATATAATTTCCCATTGCTCCTGAAAAAATATCGGGCATTCTTTCATCCATCACAATTGCATTTCCATATTTCTGCTTAATTTCATCGTGAGAATGAATATAATTTCTATTATCACGGCGACTTGCATAAACACAGTAATTTTTTTCTATATCTTCATTCAATTTAGCCTTTTCGATTTTATCAAATGCAATCATATCAGCCCAGATTTGATAAACATCAGTATTGTTGGCGTAATTGTACATATCAGGTGTATATCCGCCTGCAGGACGCATATTTGCTTCTAGTCCCACATAATCCCCTTTTTTACCGAGTCCTTTTTTATCTTTATTTAGTTTAAAAAATTCCAGATGTATAAATCTGCTTTTTACTCCAAAGCCTTTCACAGCTCGTCTTCCTGCATCCATTAATTTTTGAGGCATTTCCTTTTCTACATAATAAAATACATTTAGTTTTTCATTTACAATATCCATAACAGCAGGCTCAACAATTCCTGTTTCAAAAATAGGATTTCCGTTGGAATCAATAATTGCATCATAAGACACTAAATCTCCATCAACATATTCTTCCATAATATATTTTACATTTTCATTACGAATTTCAAAAAATTCCTTCAATTCTTTTTCATTATTAATTTTACGAGTATCGCTCGCACCGACACCATTATCAGGCTTAACAACTACTGGATATCCTGCTTTATCAATAAATTTCTTCGCTTTTTCATACGTTGTAACCAATGAAAAATCTGCAGCTGGTATTTCTCCTTTTTTATATGCCTTCTTCATTTTAGATTTTTCTTTTATATTTTCAATTTTATCAGCTTTTATTCCAGTTCTAATATTAAAATCTGAACGAAGCCTTGCATCTTGTACAAGCCAGTATTCATTATTAGACTCAAGCCAATCTATTTTCCCATATTTATATGTAAAAAAAGCAACCGCTTTTAAAACTTCGTCATAATTTTCAAGGCTAGAAACTTTATAATACTCTGTCAAGCTATCTTTTAGTTTTTGATCCAATTGATTGTATTCTATATCTGCAATTCCTAATACATTTACTCCATTTTGTTTTAATCTATCGCAAAATTCACAGTTAGTTTTTGGAAATTGTGGTGAAATGTAAACAAAATTCATAATATCTCCTCTCCTTCTACTGTTAAAATGGTTTAATATACTAAACTTTTGTAATCTGTTTTTTAGTAATTTACATAATTATAACATAAATTTTCAAAAAATGTAAATACTATTCTTGCTGTATTTTTCTTGCTAATACTTAATTTATTTAAAAATATAAATTAAATTTTATGATAAAAAATAAATTTAATTATCATTTTATTTAAATTTAAAATATTATTTTAATCAAAGTATATAAAATTTTGCAACTTACTATAAAACAAAAAAACTGCACCTTCTATCTTATATTTAAAGTTTTGAGTGCAGTTAAATTTTTAATTTTTATATATTATTTTCCTTTGTTATACTCTTCTAACGCTTTTTTTAGTACCTTCATCCCATTTTCAATTTCAATCAGGTTATGAGTACAGAAAGAAAATCTTGCTTCTTTCGTACCTTTTCCTGGAGTTGTATAAAATCCAGGACCTGGTGCAAACGATAATGTCTGATTTTCATATCTGAATTCTGTTAACAGCCAAATTGCAAATTTTTCAATATCATCTACTGGCAGTTCTGCAATTAAGTATAATGCGCTGCTTGGCTTGTATGTTACAACTCCTGGTATCTTTGTGATATTGTTATAAATCATATCACGTCTTACTTTATATTCCAATTTTGTATTGTCAATATACGTATCTAAAGTATTTATAAGGTTTGTGCTTGCATATTGCTCGATTGTTGAAACTGACAATCTTGCTTGACAGAATTTAAGAGCTTGTGATAAAAAGTCTTTATTTTTTGAGGCAATAACTCCTATTCTTGCTCCACATGCGCTATAATGCTTTGAAATACTGTCAACTAAAATTACTCTGTCTTCAATTTCAGGAATTGCCATAAATGACTGGTAACTTTTCTCAATTTCTTCATCATAGATAAATTGTCTATAAACTTCATCAGTAATAATATACAAATCATGTTTTATTGCAATATCTCTTATTAGTTCCATCTCTTCTTTTCTAAATACAATACCAGTAGGATTGCTCGGATTTGAAAACATTATAGCCTTTGTTTTTGGAGTAATCAGTTTTTCAATTTCTTCTCTTTTTGGCAAGTGATAATGGTTTTCAATTGAAGTCTCAATCGGAACTAATTTTGCATCTGCAATTCTTAAAAAACTATCGTAATTTGTATAATATGGTTCAGGAACTAAAACTTCATCTCCAGAATTACAAATTGTCTGTAGTGTAATCTGAATTGCTTCACTTCCACCTTGAGTAATCAATATATCCTCAGGTAAAATATCAATTCCTACTTTTGCATAAGATTTTGAAAATGATTCCCTCAATTCCATTATTCCAGCCGAATTAGTATATTTAACAATTTTTTCCTTATAATTATTAAGTCCTTCAAAAAATGTATCTGGCGTCTCTACGTCAGGCTGTCCAATATGCAACTGATATACTTTCACACCAGATTTGATAGCTTCATCAATATATGGAACTAATTTTCTGATTGGTGAATAATGCATATTTAAAACTCTGTTTGAAAATTTTTTCATTCTTAATGTTCCTTTCTTCTGTAACTGGATTATTTATTATTATATTTATCGTTCAATGCCTTTAAAATAGCAAATGTTTCTAAATCAAGCTTTCCATCGTAGTTTGACGGTCTAAAATGATATTGAAATACTTTTATTACATTTTTTGTCTGTTCGTCCCATCTTCCAGTGGAACTGATTGTATATCCAAATTTAGAAAATTCAGCCTGTACTGCTGCTGCTGGCAAGGTATTCCAAGTATCTGCATATTCAGACTCATATGCTGATTTTCTTGCGCTGTCATACCACATTCCTAAATTATATTTTTTATATAACTCTTCCCAAGGGAATAATGGACCTGGATCAGGCTTTCTTTGTGGAGCAATATCTGAGTGTCCTAGAATATTCGTTGCAGGAATTTCGTATTTATCAGCAAGATATCTTACAAGTACTGCAACTTCCTTAATTTGAAAATCTTTAAATGGCTCAAAATTACCACTTACATTCCCATTATTAACGATTTCTATACCAATTGAACTGTCATTTAAATTTTTACTTGTTTTCCATTCACTTACTCCAGCATGCCATGCTCTTTTATTTTCATCTACTAAATAATACACAGGGTCGTTTTTCTGGTCAGATATTAGATAATGAGCGCTTACCTCATTATTTGTCAAAGCCCTTAGGGATCCATCTCTATTCATTGCCGTATAATGTAAAATTATAAATCTTTGTCTATAATTTTGACCTGTTGATGTATATGATGAATCTACTGTTATTGAGCCTGCTGAGTTTTTAATTGTGTCAATCCCTCCTCTTGTAATATTTGCAGAATTAGTTTTTACGCTATTATTTTCATTTCTGTCAGGTTGCTGCTCCTTGGTTACTTTCCCATTTTCATCAATGGTTATTTCTATTGGTTTTTTAACATCTTTTGAAACATTTTGATTTTGTGCACTCAAAATATTTCCAATAGACAATATTGATGTTAAAAATAACAATTTTGCTATATTTTTTTTCATTTTACCTATCTCCTCCTGCTTTAAAATTATTTTAGTTAAATATTTTTTGTACTCTTTTCTTTATAACTTCTAATGTTGCTATCTTTTAAAAGTAAATAATATATAATAACTAGAATAGCAATAACAATTCTCATAACTGCAGTAATATTTCCATCAAAATCAAGCCATATCATTATAGAAACGATTATATTTATTGCTGATGCAGTTATCAAAAATATATTTTTTCGACTAACCGAAATAAAAACAAAAACAACTGATGAAAAAATAAATAAGACTCTTGTTCCACCTATAAATAGAACATAAGAACTTACAGTTGAAACTACATCATTAATATATGGCGAACTTTGTAAAATCACACGTGAAATAGCCACACAAATCAAACTTGCTATGAATATTGCAAAACATATTATCAAATCTCTTATATCGCTTTTAATTTCTTTTTCTGTTATTTCATTTTTTTCATTATATCCAATATCTTTATTTTCCAGATAAAAAATAGAATAAAACAATACAACCCAAAAAACTACTTCAATTATACCGAGCCAAGTTGATATTTGAAAAAGCCTATCATTTGTATATTCATAAAAAACCGAATTATAAAAATTGTAATTAACAAATATATATAAAAAAGATACTATTATTGCTGCTATTTTTTTATAATAGAAAAACATAATCTATTCTCCTGAAAATTTATTTATCCAGTTCAAGTAATTTGAATCTGTAATATTTAAAGCCTCTATATTTGCTTGAAAATTAACATCGTCATCATAGATTTTGAATATAATTGGTGCAAGTATCTTTAATGTCTGTGTTTCAAAAATGCCATGAATATTCATACTATAAATAAGAGGTTTCTGAAATTTTAGCAATTGGCTGTTTGTCTGTTTTATTTCATATAGAAGTGCTAGCAGATTAATTTTTTTCAAGTCATTATTCCTGTCTTCAAGCACAGCATCAATCTGATCTGAAAGAAGTTTTTTGTATCGCCAAGACTGATGTTCCTTATGAACTTTACTTTGTATTAAAAATTTCATTTTAGGTGAAAATAAAACTAAATTATCCAGATTTTTTTCATACTTTATAGAAAAATCTCTTTCAAAGAAACTGCTAACAGCTTTTAATAAATCATTCTGAACGCTATAAATATTATTTTCATCATAGATTTTATTGATTAAACTTGATTTTTGCTCATTAAATGTATCATAAAGATATATTTCAATTTCATATTTTTCTACATTTGGCATTTTTAAAATATTTCCTGCCAAAACAAAATTCAAATTATTGTTCTGCTGCCTTATGAGTTTCATATAATCTGTACTATATCGTTTCTTTGATATAAATAAACTTTCTTTGTTGTAGGCAATTGCCAGCTGATAATTCAAATTTGTCTTGTAATGAAGATTTTCATTCAGATGTAATGGTAATGAAATTGCTAGATTTTCAGCTAGTTCTGACTTTTCCCCTATTGATGTAAATGTCAAAATAAGAATATTAGGTTTTACACGTCTGCTTTGATTTAGCATAAATTCAGGATGGTTGAATTCATAATACCATATAGGCTTATTTGTTGAAAAAAAGTGATTTGCTGCACTTTCTTCGTTACTATCCTTCTTTTCAGATTTTACTTTCAACTTCCAAAAATAATCTTCATAATACATAAATTTTCTATAGTGTTCAATCCAAGGAAACTTCGATGTAAATTTACAAAGTTCCAGACCCTCCTTGTACATATCTTTCACTTTATAATATTTCAAAACATTTAAAGCGGTATAGACATTATGCTTTTCAGGATTATAATAGGCCAGAACATATTGCTTAAACTCATCGTAAAGTTCATTTAAAATATAAATACTTGATGTAATATACATTACTTCAGAATTATAACCAGACTCCTTTAAGGCATTTATCAAAAAATAATTTCCGCTTTCTCTGTCACCTCTTTTAAAATAAACTACAGCCTGCATCATTTTGGCACGCCAGTTACCTGTTATTTCAGAAAGTTTTTCAAGTTTATTTTCGTATTCCTTATCACTTCTATTCTTTACAATATCAAAATATTTCTTAAATGCTGTTGATGAATTTGGGTTAATTTCAATCGCTTCATAATACTTCTTTTCAGCCTCAGCTGATTTACCGCAAAGTTCTAATGCTTCAGCATAGGCTATGCAAAGTCCTTCGGTCAGATTGTTAATATTCAGATTTTTTTCATACAGTTCGACGGCATTTTGGTACGATCCTGTCTTTATATGATAAGTTCCAAGCAAAATCAGCTTTCTCTCAAAGCTTTCATCAGCTGCATAAAATCTTAGTACTGCCTCTTTTATCTCTGGATACAGACCCTTTGAAAAAGCATCTTGAATTATTGGATATAATCCGTCCATATTACTCCAATTTTTCTTTATTGATGGATATAATTTTTTTTCAATCCAATCCTTTTTGGGCATTTTAAATTCTTTCCCGAACTCATCGTAGTAGGAAATATCTTTAAAGTCATCTGAGTAATTGCCACTTTCCATCATTTCTGATTCATTATTTACAATATCATAAATTGCTCTTCTAATCTGCTGATTATTGGCATTAGTATTTATATCAGCTTCTTGATTTGCTGTATTTTTATTTCTTTTTTTATCAGAAGATTTAAAAAAATCAAAAATCCCCATACATCCTCCTATCTAAATTAATTTTTTCAAATAATTTAACTTAATTAAGTATAGTTATAGCAAAACTTTTTTATAAGTTATAACTATTTTTTTCAACTTCTTTATTAATTCTTTCCTAAAAAAGTTTCAAGGTATATTATAAATAACATTAACATTATAACATAATTATTTGAATAATACATCATTATTTTATACTAATTATTAACTACACTAATTTTATCACATAAAAGATAAAAACACAACGGAGTTAGAATGAAAAAATAATAGTTTTTTATTCCTTTTTTGATTCTTTCTATAAAGTATTACTTAAATATGAACTTCTAAGAAAATGGCTAATTTAAAGATTTATATACTATCCTCCTTTTAAAAAATAAAAATACTCAAACTACAGATTGTATAAACTTCTGTAGCCTGAGCATCTTT
>CAUQGN010000025.1:0-27332 GCA_963517565.1 uncultured Leptotrichia sp.
TTAGAATCACTAGGATTTAATCATGTCGGAAGTGACAGAGTGGAAGAATTATTTGCACAGTTTAAAAAATTGGCAGACAAGAAAAAATATGTTTTAGATGAAGACATTATCGCATTAGTTGCTGGGGAAGCAGCAAAAATAGAGGGAAGAATAAAACTGGCTCACTTTGAAATTTCAAGACAGGAAGGGAAAAAGCCAAAAGCCACAGTTGCCATTGAATTAGATGGAGAAAAACTGGTTAAAGAAGCTCTTGGAGATGGGCCTGTTGATGCGGCTTATAATGCGGTTAATTTAGCGGTAAGTGATACTTTTGTTCTAGAAGAATACAAGCTGGAGGCAATAACTGGAGATACTGATGCACAGGCACAAGTAGTTGTGATTATCGAGAAAAATGGAAACAGATTTATCGGTAGAGGACAAAGTACAGATGTAGTTGAAGCAAGTATAAAGGCTTATATTAACGGAATAAATAGATTATATAGTAATTAAATAGAAAATATTGGAGGATAAAAGATATGATAATGATGCAATATAAAGTAAAACTTTCGAAAGATTTTGATATGAATAATATTAAAAAAAGAGTGCAAGAAAATGGATTTAAAACAGATGGATTTGAAGATTTATTTTTTAAAGCCTATTTAATCTCTGAGGAAAATAAAGAATATTCGCCATTATACTTTTGGAAAGATAACAAAGGAATGAATAAATTCATATTTGATGGTTTCTATGATAATATTTTAAATTCTTTTGGCTGGCAGACTATAGATATTGGAATACCATTGTTGCAAGAGTTTAATGAAAACTTTTCTAAAGCAAGATATTTATTGGAAATAGAGAATGAAACAAAACCAATAGAAAAAATGAAAAGAATGGAATTTTCTATATCAAATGATAAAATTGTTGGAAAAGCATTAGTATATAACCCTGAAAATTGGAAACATACGGAGTATTATTTTTTTGAAGATGCTCCTAAAGAAGTAGAAAATTCAAAGGTGTACGAAGTTTTGCATATTTCTCGATAAATTAAGATGAGAGAAATAGATTTTACATTAATTAAAATTGATTTAGGAGAGATGAAAATGGAAATGGAAATAGATTTATTGGTAGAGGACAAAGTACGGATGCTGTGGAAGCAAGTATAAAGGCTTATATTAATGGAATAATAGGCTTTATAATAAATAATTCTGAATGATTGAGGGGAAAATTTATGCCTAAATTGATTATAAATGATAAATCAAATATTAGACAAAATATTTCAATGAATTTTTTTCTAGATGATGAAATTATAACGTTTAAAGGAACAAAAAAAGAAATTGAAATAAGATTTAATTGGAAAAATTGGTTATTTGCTTTGATATTTTGGCTTTCAATTACAATTTTATTATTTAAAACTTTAAATGGGGAAACAGCAACAAGTAAATTCCTTTTTAGCGTTTTGACACTTGGTGTATTGGGTAATTTGTGTCTTATTATAGGAAAGCCTTTGGTTCTTTTCGCAGGAACAGGTCTGCTTGCTTATATTATTTGTGCGATAGTTCTTGATGATAATCCTAATGAGTAAAATATTTTTGAAACTTCTAAATAGTTAAATAAAAATGAATTACATAAGGGGAAAGGACCGCCATTTCCCCTTATAATCCCCACGCTCGTCTAAGCATTTTTTTGAAGTAAAGCCGAAACTCACTTCGTTCAAACAGTCGTCTTTACTCCAAAAAAATCACGACATTTTTATATGGTAATAAAATTTAAACCGTCGGAATGTTTTTGTGTGCTAATAAAACTGTCTGAGCAAATTAGTGTGAGTTTTTTATTAGTGCATAAAAATAAAGTATATTTTTATATTTTTCATGGTAGTAAACTTTGGAGTGTATATGGGAATGCTAAATTTATACTTTTATTTAGGATTATTGTTCAACTTATTTAGAAGGAGAAAGAATGAAAAAAATAATTCTTAGAAGTTCATATTTTCTTTATCTGCTTTGTTTTAATGTTTTGGGATTAATTTTATTGCCAGAATTACTAGAATCGATTTTAAGCAGTTTTAAAATTGATGAAACCGCATATTTTGGAATAAGTTATCTTGTATTGGCTTTGCTTAATATATTTTTATCATATTTTTATGCAAAAGCGAGAATAGGGAAAAAGGCCTTGATAATTTTGACAATAGTTGGAGTGGCAGTAAAAATATTATTATTCTTATTGTGGACTCAAGAAGTATTTTCAGATGCTGGAGACGATAAAATAGGAATATTCATCATATTTATTGTTTATGGCTATTTTGCTTATGTAGGTTCATTGGATGTAATATTTCTTATAGGGTTAGGGGTAAATTTACTAATAAGGAGAAAAAATGGAAGGAAAAAGTTGGATTCTTAAAATTTTATATGTTTTTTTAGGATTAATTATAGTGTTTTTGGTGTATTCGCATTATGAATATCGGAATATAAAGATTAAAACGATTGAGATAAAGTCTAAGGATTTGCCAAAAGAGTTTGATGGAAAGAGAGTGCTGTTTGTAGCGGATTTTCAGTATGATACGATGGCACGGTATAATAAAAAACAGCAGAAAAAGGCGATTGAGCTGATTAATGCACAGAAAAAGGATATGATACTGCTGGGGGGAGATTATGCAACTTGGGAGAAAAATATTCCTAAGTTTTATGAGGATGCGAAGGATATAAAGATTCCAGAACTTGGAGTATATGCAATTTATGGAAATCATGAGTATCCAGGAGCAGAAGAAACAGCTGAAAATATGAAAAAACTTGGATTTAATCTGCTTGTAAATGAAAATAGGAAAATAACAATTAATAATGAAAAAATATATATCGCAGGAGTAACAGACTTGTGGCATGGAAAGCCTGATGCAAAAAAGGCTCTTGAAGGATTAAAAAAAGAGGACTTTGTATTATTTTTGACTCATAATCCTGAATATTTTGAGGAAATGACAGAGAATGAGAAGGAAAAGGCGGATATGACACTTGCTGGACATACACATGCAGGACAGGTTACTTTCTTTGGAAAAATTATTATGTCGGCGATAAAGGATAAGAAGAAATATGGATATGGAATGAAGGAATATAACGGCCATAAAATATACATTACTTCAGGATTAGGAGGAGCTTTTCTTGAGATGTTTATTAGATTTTTTGCACAGCCTGAGATTGTGATTTTTGAGTTGAAGAAAATTTAGATTTGGAAAGAGAGAAAAAATGGGAATATTTGATTTTTTTAAAAAGAATAAGGAAGAAGAAATTCCTTTAAGGATAGCTAAAGATTTTCATTTTCATTCAGTTGTTGGAAAAAACGGGGATGGAATTGCACGAAAAATTGTTGAGTATTTTGGAGATAAAGTGGAAGAAGCGGTTGATACGCATAAAAATTTCGTGGATGAAGATGTTTTATCGTATTTTGAAGGGGAAGATGCTGAAAAGGAATTTCCAATACAGGAGTGGACACGAATTTTTAAAATAAAACTAAAAGATGGTACAGAAATCAATGGGGAAATTGATGATAGTGAAATGGCTGCAAAATATGGCGCTGGGCTTGCAGAACATTTTTCAGATGTGAATATAAAAGATGAAAATTTGAAGCAGATGTTATTGACTCAAATTGCATTTTTCAATTGCAGAACAAAATTAACGGCAACTTTTGATTTTTACAAAAGTGGGAAAAAGAAAAACGAAAAGATAAAACTGTTAGATTTTATTTTGGGAGCCGGAAAAAGTTTTGATGGTTATTCGTTATTTAGTACAGAAACTTTATATTCGCCTGATAAAAAAGTATTTGTTTCAAAAAAGATAGGAACAGAATTTAAAGAGTTTACGCCGTTTATTCCTAAAGAATTGATTGATAATTTTGAAATGACAGATGAAGATAATGCTAGAATGGCGAGAAGTATTGAAAAAATAAAGGCTGATGGATTGCCATATCTTGAGAATATGCATACAAGTATTTCAGAAGCAAGGGCTGTTATTCCTGATAAAGAATTGATTATAAAAAGAGCGGCTGCAATACAAATGACAGGAATTGCATCAGAACTTTATAATGAAATGCAGGAAAATGCCAAAGAAAAAATCAAAGAGTTTTCGGAAATATTTGAAAAGCAATACGGGATTAAAGAAGTTTTGACTAATGAAGAAAAAAATTATCTTGAAAAATACACAGATGATGTAAGAATAAATTCAGAATATAATTGGCGTTACGAATGTCCACCAGTACTGTTATGGGCTTTATCATTACAGGAATTAACAGATTTGAGTACAATTTGTGATGTTAAGGGAACAATAGAATATTTCATGGAAAATGATTTAGAAACATTGATGAATAAAGCAGAATTACGTTCAAAAGATGAAATAATGGATATGCTTGATTATTTGTACAGACTTAACTGGAGTGCAGTGGAACTGAGAATACGTCCTGAAAATCATAATAACAAGAAATTCCCTTATGATGAAAGTATTATTCATTTCAGAAGATTGGCACTAGAATGGCTTGTACAGCCTGAAAAAAGTATTGAGGATGTTGAAGCGGAGATCCATACTTAGAAAATTTATTATAAACTTTTTGAAACACAGAATATTATTGGTAAGTATGAGAATTTGAAAGGAATTAAATTAATGAGAAAAAATATAAGCGGAAACTCTCCATGGGAGGACATTGTAGGATATTCGAGAGCAGTAAGGATAGGAAATATTTTTGAAATAGCAGGAACAACAGCCGTTAGGGATGGAAAGCCTTATGCAGTAGGAAATGCCTATGAACAGACAAAGTATATTCTTGAAAATATAAAAAAAGTTCTTGAAAAGGAAGGATTGGAGTTAAAAAATGTTATTAGAACAAGAATGTTTGTTACAGATATTTCAAAATGGGAAGAATATGGAAAAGCACACGGAGAATTTTTTAGGGACATTAAACCAGTTGCAACAATGGTAGAGGTGTCTTCATTAATTGATAAGGAATTGATGATAGAAATAGAAGTAAGTGCAGTTGTTGATTAAGAAATAAATAGAAAAGTTATAAATTTCAAAATTAGAGAGAAAATAAAACAATTGAAAAGGAAAATTTTATGATAACTAAAAAAACAGTATTTTCAGTTTTAGGAATTTTAGCAATATTTTTTATAATCTGCCTAATTTATGCACATTATGAATATACACAGCTCAAGGTCAGAACAATAGAAATTGCTTCAAAAGATATTCCGCAAGAATTTGATGGAAAGAAGATTGTCTTTGCAGCAGATTTTCAGCTGGATACTTATGCGAGATTTAATCAGAAGCAGCTTGACAGGATTATTGATTTGATAAACAAGCAGGAAAAGGATATTATAATTCTGGGTGGGGACTATACTAACTGGACTGGTAAAATTCCACGATTTTACAAAGGAATGGAAAAGTTAGAAAAGCCTAAGTACGGAATTTATGCAGTTTTAGGAAATCATGATTATAATTCTGTGGAAAAAAATATGGCTGGACTGAAAAGTCTTGGGTACAAAGTGTTGGTAAATGAGAATGATAAAGTTACGATAAATAATCAAAGCATTTATATTTCGGCAGTTGACGATTTACTAAAAGGGAAACCTGATGCACAGAAGGCGCTTAATGGTATAAAAAAAGATGATTTTAATATCTTCATCACGCACAATCCTGATTATTTTGAAGAAATGACAAATGAACAGAAGGAAAGATCAGATATGACTTTGGCAGGGCATACTCACGGGGGACAGATAACATTGTTCGGCCTGATATTATGGGCAGAAATTAAACATCCTTGGAAATACGGATACGGATTAAAGGAATATGCTGGACATAAAATTTATACTACTTCAGGTGTTGGTGGTGGAGCATTTGAAATGTTCATAAGATTTTTTGCACAGCCTGAAATTGTAGTGCTAAAATTGAAAAAAATTTAAATATATACGGAAAATCAAATAAATAAAGTACTATAATAGTTTGTTGACAGCCAGATTATTTGATTATGAATAGGATGAATAAATAATGGAAAAAATTTTAATAACAGGTGCGAGTTCAGGGATTGGAAAAGAATTGGCAAAAAAATTAGCAAATAAAAGTAAAAAAATGTATTTGCTGGCAAGATCTTTTGATAAACTGAATTTATTGAAAAAAGAACTGGAAGGAAAAAATCCCTTAATTGAATGTATTTGCATAGAATATGATTTAACAGATATAGATAATTTAGGAAATGTTGTTGAAAATTGTGATGTTGATGTGGTTATTAATTGTGCTGGTTTTGGAAAAATTACAGATTTTTTGAAATTGAGTGATAAGGAAGATTTGGATACTGTGAATGTGAATTTTGTTTCTCCATTAATTTTAACAAAAAAATTTTCAGAAAAATTTTTGCAAAAAGGGAAAGGAATTATTTTGAACGTATGTTCGACTGGTGCTTTATATCAACATCCGTATATGGCAGTTTATAGTTCGACCAAATCTGCATTATTGCATTATTCTTTGGCATTAGATGAAGAATTGATGCATAAAAACAAAGATGTGAGAGTTTTATCAGTTTGTCCTGGCCCAACGGCAAGTAATTTTTTTGATAAGAATACACAGGAAAAATTCGGAAGTTCTCAAAAATTTATGATGAGTTCCGAAGAAACAGCGAAAAAAATTATAAAAGTAATGGAAAAGAGGAGAAGATTTTCCATTATTGGCTTTAGGAATAGAGTGTCCATGTTTTTAATAAATTTATTGCCAATCTCGTTACAGTTAAGGCTAGCAGGATTAGTTTTGAAAAAGGTGATTAAATGACAGTATTATTTAATTTTTTATTGATATTGGCAGTAATCTTGCTCATTTTAAAATTAATATTTTCTTTTGTTTACTTTAAAAGAATAAATAGTCTGGAAAAAAATAAGATAGATGAGAGCAAATACACAGTAGTTCAACCTATTTTGTCTGGAGATATAAGATTGGAAGATGATTTGTCTGCAAATTTAAAAAATACTGATGACATGAAATTTATTTGGCTTGTTGATAAAAATGATTCTTTAGCAAGACAGACAGTTGAAAGTATTTTAAAAAATAAAAATTATTCTAGCAGAGTAGAAGTGTATTACTTAGATGATGTTCCGCAAGAAGTGAATCCCAAAGTATTTAAATTATCGCAAGCTATAAAGAAAATAAAAACGGAATATACAGTAATTTTAGATGATGATGCAGTTATTGACAGAAAAAAAATGGATGAATTAAGTATCTATGAAAAAGATAAGGCTGAATGGATAGTAACTGGGATTCCTTATAATTATAATATTAAGGGCTTCTATTCAAAATTAATCTCGGCTTTTATAAATTCTAATTCTATTTTTTCATACTTTTCTATGTCTTTTTTAAAGGAAAATAAGACTATAAACGGAATGTTTTATATTTTAAGGACTGATATTTTAAAAAAATATTCTGCTTTTGAAGAGATAAAATATTGGCTATGTGATGATTTGGCACTTGCAACTTATTTATTTTCTAAAAATGTAAAAATTATACAAAGTACTATTTTTTGCAATGTGAGAAATACTGTTCCAAATTTTAGAAAATATATTCTTCTTATGAAAAGATGGCTTTTATTTAGCAATGTTTATATGAAAAATGCATTTTCCATTAAATTTTTATTTATAATATTATTGCCTGTATTCTTACCAGCTATTCTATTATTTTTAAGTTTTTATTTTGGAATAAATCATTTTATCATGGTAATAGCGCTATTTGTAGGAAAGGTTGGATTGTTCCATATAGTGAAATTATTTATTTATCAGTCAGAAATACAAAAGAAAGGTAATTTTTTTCATAAGGTTGATGAATTGCTGTATGAGTTAACAAGTGAATTTTTATTGCCTTTTATACTGGTATATACTCTTTTAACACCACCTGTGATTATATGGAGAAATAAAAAAATTAGAGTTAAAGATGGGAAAATACATTACGAAGTTTAACGAATATTTAGAAAAGCTGGAAAGTCTTGATGTTTCAAAAACTTTTTTAAAAGAAGATAAAATTGTCTTTTTTATAAGTGGAAGCAGTAATCTTAAAACAGCTGCCTTAGGACAAGAAAGATTTGAGATTTTAAATATTTTTAAGCAATTTGGCTACAAAATTATAAATTCAAATTTTCCATATAATGAAGACTTTGAACATGATGAGTATGAAGATATCAGCATTTTTAAAGCAAGTTTATCAAATATTATTTATTATTCCGGCACTCTTTTTAATAAAAAATTTAAACAGGAGATTTTAAGGCATTTAGAGCCTGTTAAGCATTTAAAAGATGTGATAGTTATTTCTTTAAGCTCAGGCTTAAATGTTTGGAATAAATTTATGGATTTAGCAAATTATGATAATGGGAATATTACGATGTTTGCTTTAGGACCTGTAGCGAAAGGTTATGGAAACTTGAAAAATACAGTAGTTATTAAGGGAAGTTTAGATATTTACAGCTGGCTTCTAGATTTTCACAAGACTGATAGAATTGTAAATTGTGGACATTTGGAATATTTTAAGGATAGAAAGGTAAAAGAAATAATTTATGAATACTTACAAGGAAAAAATTGAAATTGCAGTTGTTGCCCCGCCTTTTAGCGGTCATCTCTATCCAGCTTTAGAGTTAGTTCTCCCTCTATTGAAAGAAAAGGACAAATATAATATCTGTATTTATACAGGTTGTCAAAAAGAGGAAGTTGTAAAGAAACTTGGATTTCCTGTAAAAGTTTTCCTTAGAGATAAGCCTGTTATCTTTGAAAAAATATCTGATACAGATAAACAGACTAATCTTCAAATTATATATAAGCAATTTAAAGAAAATATGGGACTTATGCCAGAAATAATAAGAGAAATGGAAGATTTTTTTTCTGAAAGAAAGCCTGACATAGTTATAGCAGATTTTACAGCCGTTCCAGCAGGATTTGTGTGCAAAAAAATTAATATTCCTTGGATTACAAGTATTCCGACACCATTTGCAATAGAAAGCAGGACAACAACTCCTTCTTATATGGGAGGACTATATCCAAGAGATAATTTTTTATTCAAACTAAGAGATAGTATATCAAGAAACATTGTCAGAAATTTTAAAAGAATGGTTTGTTTTATTTTAAAAAATCAATTAAGACAATTTAATTTCACTTTGTACAATGAAAAAGGTGAAGAAAATATTTATTCTCCATATTCTATATTAGGTTTAGGCATGAAAGAAATTGAATTTAGAGATGATTTTCCAAGTCAATTTTCTTGGGCTGGGCCTTGCTGTTCGTCCCTTTTTAAAAATAGTGTGCAATTTGAAAATAATAAGAAATTTGAAAAAACTGTATTTTTAACTAACGGAACGCATCTAAAATGGGCTAAAAAATCAATAATCGAGCTGGCAAAAGAACTTTCAAAAATCTATCCTGAATTTCTGTTCGTAGTCTCGTTGGGAAGTTATTTAGAAAAAGATAAGGGTATTGTAAAGGAAAATAATTTACACATTTATCATTATTTAGATTATGATGAAATTTTGCCCAAGATAGATTATGTTATTCATCATGGCGGAGCAGGAATACTTTATTCCTGTATAAAATATAACAAGCCTGCTGTTATTGTTCCTCATGATTATGACCAGTTTGATTATGCAGTAAGGGCTGATTTAGTTAAAATTGGAATACCAGCTAAATTAAAATCAAGAAAGTCCATTTTAAAGGCTTTTAAGAAAATGCTAAAAAGAGAAGAATGGAACAATTTGGAAAAATTATCAAAAGAATTTAATAATTATTTACCAAGTGAAATGTTGAAAAAAGAAATTGACAGGCTGTTAAAAGGAGGATAGCGATGAAGGTTTTAATCACAGGGGCAACTGGTTTTCTAGGAAAATATGTAGTTGAAGAATTGAAAAATAATGGTTATCAGGTTGTTGCATTTGGAAGAAATGAGAAAATTGGAAAGGCTTTGATTGACAGTAATGTTGAGTTTTTTAAGGGAGATATAGAAAATAAGGAAGATTTGCTAAGGGCTTTTCAAGGATGCAGTGCAGTAATTCATGCTGCGGCATTATCTACAGTTTGGGGTAAATGGAGCAATTTTTATAAGGTAAATGTGCTAGGAACTCGAAATATTGTTGAAATTTGTGAGAAGCAGGGCTTAAAATTAGTTTTTGTTTCATCTCCAAGTATATATGCTGGGGCAAAGGATCAGCTGGATGTTAAGGAAAATGAGGCTCCAAAGGAAAATAACCTTAATTTTTATATAAAAAGTAAAATTATGGCAGAAAATATAATCAAGAATTCCAAGCTAAATTATATGGTAATTCGCCCACGTGGATTATTTGGAATCGGAGATACAAGCATAATTCCAAGACTTCTAGATTTGAATAAAAAAATGGGAATACCTCTTTTTGATGATGGAAAACAAAAAGTCGATGTAACTTGTGTTGAAAATGTTGCCTATGCTTTAAGGCTGGCACTAGAAAACGAAAAGTATTCACGGCAGACTTATAATATAACAAATGATGAGCCGATAGAATTTAAGGAAATTTTGACATTGTTCTTTAACGAGATGGGAACAAAAGGCAAATATTTAAAATGGAACTACAGACCAATTTTAACTTTGGTTTCAATTTTAGAAAAAATTTATAAACTTTTCGGAATTGAAAAAGAGCCTCCTCTTACCAAATATACGCTATATTTAATGAGATACAGCCAGACTTTGAATATTGACAAGGCAAAAAAAGAATTAGGATACTATCCCCAAATATCTGTCCTTGAAGGAGTAAAAAAATATGTTAAGCACATCAGAGAAAATGATAGAAAAAGTTGAATATTTTGCCTGCGGCTATTGTACAAATGATTTAAAGAAGGTTTTTAAGGGTTTTGGTAAGACAGTAGTTGATTTTTATGCGGGAGTCTTTTTGATAAAGCATAAAAGAATGGGCTATATTCTTTATGATACTGGTTATTCTATGGATATTTTAAAAAATAAATTTAAATATTTTTTGTATAGATTTCCCAATCCGATAACCTTAAAAAAAGAAGATACAATTGATTACCAGCTTAGAAAAAAAGGTATAAGTATAGAAGAAATAAAATATATAATTGTTTCACATTTACATCCTGATCATATTGGAGGATTGAAATTTTTTCCAAACTCTAATTTAATATTAACTGAGACTTGCTATAATAGTTTTAAGTCAAAAAAAGATAATATTTTGATTTTTAATGAACTTCTGCCAGATGATTTTGAAAATAGATTGACATTGATAAGAAAGGAAAATTATAAGGAAAACAAGTTGTTTTTGTATAAAAATAGTTTTGATTTATTTTCTGATTCATCTATGCTTATGGTCGAGATAGACGGACATGCAAAAGGTCAGGCATGCGTATATATGCCAGAATTAAAACTGTTTATTGGTGCTGATGTATGCTGGGGGACTGAATATCTTCCATTTACAGACAAAATGAAATGGCTTGCTAGAAAAATACAGAATAACTTTGAGGATTACCAGCAGGGAAGTGATTTTTTAAAAAAATTGTTAAAAGATGATATTTCTGTTGTAGTCAGTCATGATAATAAAGAAAAGGTAAAGAGGATATTGAATGAAAAAAATATTTAAAATTATATCAAGTTTTATAAAAATAAGATATTTTAATAAATGGAATTCACGAGATAAACTTTTGGAATACCAAAAAAAGCAGTTAAATAAACACTTAAAATTTCTAAAAGAAAAATCTCCATATTTTAAAACTCATGAAATTTCTGAAAATTTTATTATGAATAAAGCATTTATGATGGAAAATTTTGATGAACTTAATACTTTAGGGGTAAAAAGGGATGAAGCCATGGAAATTGCCTTAAATAGTGAAAAAACAAGAAATTTTAATCAGAAATACAAAGATGTTTCAGTAGGGCTGTCTTCTGGAACTTCTGGACATAGAGGAATGTTTATTACTACTCCTGAAGAGCAAGGTATATGGGCAGGGACGATTTTGGCTAAAATGCTGCCTAAAAATAGCATTCTTGGACATAGAATAGCATTTTTCCTAAGAGCAGACAATGATTTGTATAAATCTATAAATTCTTTTTTAATAAGTTTGGAATATTTTGACACTTTTAAAGATATTGATGAACATATTGAGAGGTTGAATGAATACAATCCAACTATTATTGTTGCTCCCCCCTCCTTACTACTAATGCTGGCTAAAAAGATAGAGGAAGGCAAGTTGAAAACTTTTGTGAAAAAAGTTGTTTCAGTTGCAGAAATTTTAGAGAAACCTGACGAGGAATATATAAAAAAGCAGTTTAATTTAAAAGTAATTCATCAGATTTACCAGGCGACAGAAGGTTTTTTAGCCTGTACTTGTGAATATGGACATCTCCATTTGAATGAAGATTTAATAAAATTTGACAGGAAATATATAGATGCAAAAAGATTTTATCCAATAATTACAGATTTCAGGAGGACAAGCCAGCCTTTTGTAAATTATTATTTGAATGATATTCTAGTTGAATCAGAAGAACCATGTGAGTGCGGTTCTGTTTTACAGAGAATTGAAAAGATTGAAGGGCGTTCAGATGATATTTTCAGGTTTATAAATAAATTTGATAAAGAAATTACTGTATTTCCAGATTTTATTAGAAGAACAATACTTTTTGCTGAAAATATAAGAGAATATCAGGTTTTTCAAATAAATAATAATTTATTGGAGATTGCAATTTTGAATGTAAATAATGAACAAGAAAAGCTGGTGAAAAAAGAGTTTGATAAATTATTCGATTCTTTGGATATAGAAAATGTAGAAATCAGATTTATAGATTATAAAACAGATAGCACAAAAAAATTAAAAAGGATAATAAGAAAGGTCATAGAATGAGAAAAATTCAATTTAAAGGATACGGAATAGAATTACCAAAAAATGCAGTTGAACTTAAAGGACAAATTCGCTATAGAATAAGTGAAGGTGAAAGCCAAATTTCCCTTGCTGTTTCTGCTTGTGAAAAAGCATTAAAAAATGCAAATATAACAATTAATGATATTGATTGCATAGTTTCAGCTAGTGCTGTTGGAATACAGCCTATACCATGCACAGCAGCCCTAATTCACGAAAAAATAGCAAAAGGGACTTCAATTCCAGCTCTTGATATAAATACTACCTGTACAAGTTTTATAACTGCTCTGGATACCATGTCATACCTTGTAGAAGCAGGAAGATATGAAAGAGTATTGATAGTTTCCTGTGATGTAGCTTCAAAAGCCTTAAATCCAAAACAAAAGGAAAGTTTCCAGCTTTTTAGTGATGGTGCGGCAGCATTTGTAATTGAAAAAACTGAAAAGGAAATAGGAGTTATTGATGCAATACAGAAAACATGGTCAGAAGGAGCACATTCAACTGAAATTCGAGGAGGTTTAAGCAATTTTCATCCCAAAAATTATTCTGAAATGACAAAAGAGGAATATATGTTCGATATGAACGGAAAAACAGTATTGTCACTTTCAATAAGTAAAATTCCTGAATTAATGAAAAATTTTCTAAAAAATAATGGAATGAAAGTCTCAGATATAGATATGACAGTTCCCCATCAGGCTAGCGTTGCAATGCCTCTTGTAATGCAAAAATTAGGAATAGAAAAAGATAAATTTTTAGATGAAGTCAAGGAATTTGGTAATATGGTATCAGCATCTGTCCCTATAACATTAGTCCATGGACTGGAAAATGGAAAAATTAAAAGTGGCAACACAATATTGCTTATTGGAACAGCGGCTGGACTTACTACAAATATGATGCTAATTAAATTATAGTTATAATTAATAATAATTTTTTTAAGTTTAGGATTTTTATGTTAAAATAAAGAAAGTAAATTTAAAACTTGGAAGAGGCATGAAATGGAAGAGAAAGAAATAAAGATTTTTCAGATGTTTTTTATCATTGGGATTGTTATTAATTATTTTACGAAAGGTCTGAAAGTCGATGAAGTTTAAATTTTTAAATTTTATATTTTTGATATGTTTTATATTTAGTGGTGTACTGTATTCGGATGAAAAAAGAAAAGTTGAAGAGAAAGAAGTTGAAATTATTGATGGAAAGGTCTATGTAAAAGGAGAAAATAAGCCATTTTCAGGGAATATAATAGTCCGATATGATAGTGGAGAAATTTCAAGTGTATATGCTCTTAAGGAAGGGTTGAGGCAGGGAATAACCAATTATTATTATAAAAATGGAAAATTAAAAGCCGAACTTATTTATGTTAATGATAAACTAAACGGAAATATGAAAGAGTTTTATGAAAACGGAAATATTCAATCAGAAACAGAATACAAAGATGATGTTTTATATGGAAAGAGAATAGAGCGGTATGAAAACGGGAACTTGAAAACAACATCTGAATGGAATCAATTTTTGGATGGAGAAAAAATAGAATATCATAAAAATGGTAAAATTAAGAAAAAAGAAATTTATAAAAATGGGGAGTTGCAGAAAGATGGATTAAGTAAATTTTGGAATATTTTGGTAATATTGGCATTTGGAATACCATTTTTGACTTTACCATTTTCTTTCTTCAAAATATATAAACAGTTTCCGAAGGTAAAATTACTGGATGAATATCAGAAAGAAAAAATATTAGAAATTTTGGTAAAATATAATTCACAAATATCATCTTTACATTCAAGTTATTCTATCAATGGAACTGGAACAACTTATGTAAAAATTAGAAATTTTAAAATTAGAGAAGAAAAATTTTCAATTTCAGCAAAAATGTATTCAGTATTTTGGATGCCAATGCCGTATATTATTGGATATATAGTTTGCCATGATAAAGATAAAATAATTTCTTCTTTTTCAAAAGAAAGCTTTCAAAAAATAAAAGATGAAATACAGGAAAAAATCGAGAATAAAAAAACAAAAAAACTTTAGATATAGGAGGCAATGACTATGCTCGCGGATTACCATATGCATTGTAAATATAGTGACGATTCAGATGAATTGCTGGAGAATAATATTAAAAGTGCAATAGAAAAAGGATTTAACGAAATTTGTTTTACGGATCATGTAGATTATGGAATAAAAATTGATTATGATGTTTATGAGAAATTATCAAAGGAAGATAGAAAAAATGCTGTTTTAAATGTTGATTATCCAAATTATTTTACTGAAATTGAAAAATTTCAAAAAATTTATCAGAATAAACTCGTGATAAAAAAAGGGCTGGAGTTTGGAATACAGACTCATACAATTCCACAATTTCAAAAATTATTTGACAATTATGATTTAGATTTTGTAATTTTATCATGTCATCAGGTTGGAGATAAAGAGTTTTGGAAACAAGATTTTCAAAAAGGAAAAACTCCAGATGAGTATAATGCTGAATATTATGAAGAAATTTATAAGGTAATTAATAATTTTAAAGATTATAGCATTTTAGGACATTTAGATTTAATTCAAAGATACAATAAACAATTTGAAGGTGAAGTTTATCCCTTTGAAAAAAATAAAGAAGTCATTACAAAAATATTGAAAAAAGTTATTGAAGACGGGAAAGGGATAGAAGTAAATACTTCAAGTTTTGCTTATGGATTAGATGATTTGACACCATCAAGAGATATATTAAAATTATATTATGAACTTGGCGGAAAGATAATAACGGCTGGATCGGATGCTCATAAAGCGAAAGATGTTGGAAGACATGTAAAAGAAATTTATGATGAATTAAAAGAAATTGGATTTAAAGAGATTTGTACTTATGAAAAAATGAAGCCTATTTTTCATAAACTATAAAATTAGGAATTAAAAATTTGGAGAGAAAAATTGGAGGATAAAAAAATGTCAGAAATGAAAAATGAAATGAAAAAACCAAAAACTTTGTTTGATAAAGTTTGGGAGAAACACGTAATTACAGGAGAGCCTGGAGAAGCACAATTGCTTTATATAGATTTACACTTAATTCACGAGGTTACTTCGCCACAGGCGTTTTCAGGATTGAGACTTGCTGGAAGAAAGGTTAGACGGCCTGACTTGACTTTTGGAACGATGGATCATAACACGCCTACTATAATGTCGCAAAGAATGAATATTAGAGATAAGATTTCTAAGGCACAGCTTGATGCTCTTGCTGCCAACTGTAAGGAATTTGGGATTGAACTTGTTGATATGTTTAATGAAAATAATGGAATTGTGCATATGGTGGGGCCTGAGCAAGGACTTACGCAACCTGGAAAAACTGTAGTTTGTGGAGATAGCCATACTGCGACTCATGGGGCATTTGGAGCGATTGCATTTGGAATTGGGACAAGCGAAGTTGAGCATGTTCTGGCAACACAGACAATTTGGCAAAAGAAACCTAAGACAATGGGAATTGAAATTACTGGAAAATTACAAAAAGGTGTATACGCAAAAGATATTATTTTACATATAATCAAGACTTATGGAATTGGACTTGGAAATGGATATGCCTTTGAATTTTTTGGAGATACGATAAGAGGGCTTTCGATGGAAGAAAGAATGACAATATGCAATATGGCGATTGAAGGTGGAGGAAAATCAGGAATTATAGCACCTGATGAAACCACGTTTAATTATGTGAAAGGAAGAAGATTTGCACCAAAAGATGAGGAATTTGAGAAAAAAGTGGCTGAATGGAAGGAATTGTATACAGATTCTGTAGAAGCCTTTGACAAGCATATAAAAATAGATGTTACAAATCTTGAGCCGCAAGTTACCTGGGGAACAAATCCTGAAATGGGAATCAATGTTACTGAAAAATTTCCAGAAATCAAAGATCATAATGATGAAAAAGCATACGAATACATGGGCTTAAAACCAGGACAAACTCCATTTGATATACCATTAAAGCACGTATTTATCGGTTCTTGTACAAATGGAAGGCTGAGCGATCTGGAAATTGTTGCAAAAATTGTAAAAGGAAAGAAAGTTGCGCCAAATATTACGGCAGTTGTAGTTCCTGGCTCACAAGTTGTTAAAAAAGCGGCTGAAGAAAATGGAATTGCACAAATATTAAAAGATGCAGGCTTTGAATGGAGGGAAGCAGGATGTTCCACTTGCCTTGGAATGAACCCTGACTTGATACCAGCTGGAGAGCATTGTGCCTCAACTTCTAACAGAAATTTTGAAGGACGGCAAGGAAAAGGAGCAAGAACACATTTGGTAAGTCCAGCGATGGCTGCTGCTGCTGCAATTTATGGGAAATTTGTGGATGTAAGGGAATTGGATGAAGTAAAATAAGAGAATTGATACTGGTTAATGATAATTAATAAGAATAAAAAAATTGAAAGAGAGAAAAATACTATGAAAAAGATAACTTTTTATACAAATCCACGTTCGAGAGGGGCGATTGTAAGATGGATGCTAGAAGAATGCGGAGCAGAGTATGATGTAGTGCCTGTTCATTTTGGTAAAGAAATGAAATCAGAAAAATATCTTTCAGTAAATCCAATGGGGAAATCTCCAGCATTGGAGGTAGACGGAAAAGTAATTACAGAAACAGCAGCAATATTAATATTTTTAGCAGATATGTATCCTGAAAAAAACTTGATACCACCAGTTAATTCTTTGGAAAGAGGAGAATTTTATCGTTGGATGTTTTTTCTGGTTCAATTAGAATATGCTTTTATTGACAAGTTTTTTAATGTTCCATCAAGTGAAGAGAGAAGAAGAAGTGTAGGCTACGGAGATTATGATACAGCATTAAATACCTTAACTGAATTTTTAAAAGGTAAAAAATATGTAATAGGAAATAATTTTACTGTGTTAGATTTGTATTTTGCAGCAACATTAAGATGGGCAATATTTGTAGGAGGAATGCTTCCAAACGAAGGTATACTTGTGGATTATATGAATCAACATTTAACAAGAGAAGCAAGTGTAAAAGGAAAGGAACTAGATCAAAAATTAGCGGAATCAATGGGAATAGTGTAGAAATTTAATCAAAAAAGTGATAAAAGATAAATTGAAAAAACTCTTTTAAAAAGTAGTTAAAAGTAGAATTTTTATATATAAAAAATGAAGGAGAGAAAAATGAAACCATTTACAAAATATGAAGGAACAATCGTTCCAATAATGAATGACAATATTGATACGGATCAATTAATTCCAAAACAATATTTAAAAAGTATCGAAAAAACAGGATTTGGACAATATGTGTTTGATGAATGGAGATACAATGAAGACAGAACTGATAATATGAATTTTAATTTAAACAAGCCTGAATATAAGACAGGAACAATTTTAATTACAGGAGATAACTTTGGGTGCGGTTCGAGCAGGGAACATGCGGCTTGGGCATTGCAAGATTATGGATTTCATGTAATTGTGGCAGGAGGGTATTCAGGGATTTTTTACATGAACTGGTTAAATAACGGACATTTGCCAATAACTTTGCCAGAAGCTGATAGACTGGAACTGGCTAAACTTCCTGGAGATGCTAAAGTGGTGGTTGATTTGGAAAATAACAAACTGACTGCAAATGGAAAAGACTATTTCTTTGAACTGGAAGAAAGCTGGAAACAGAGATTACTGAAAGGGCTAGATTCAATTGGGCTGACTTTGGAACATGAAGATGAGATTAGGAAGTATGAAGAGAATCATAAGTAGTCAAAAAAGGAGTAAAAATGAAAAATTGGGAAACCATAGACGGAGAGTATACTCGTAAAGTGATGTGGATAAATCATGAAATAGAAATGAAATTATACTGTAATGGTGAAGATGATATTGATGAAGATGAACTTGATGAAACAGAAGTCTAAGAAAGAGTTAAAAAAATTTTAGAAAATAAAGAATATTGGGATAAAAAGTGCAAAAATCTGTTTGCTGACGAGTTTGTTGACTGGTTTAATGAAGAAAAATGGGTAAAGCCTGAGTATGCTGACATTTATTATGAAACAAATAGTATTGATGAAGTGGAGAAAAAATTGCTTAAAATTATTGGAAAAGAAGATACAGAAGAAATTATGAAGAATAATTTTCTTACAAAAGAAGCATTTAAAAAGTTACTTGATAATGAAGATATGGAAATAACGATTGATTTAACTGACGATGATGAAAATAGTTTTTCTATTACTATGTACGAAAGATTGTTTTTTGTTGATAAAATGTTTTATGCTGAGTGTAATTTTAATGGTGAAATAGACGAGTTTTATATGGATTAATTTTCTTAAATTTTTTTAGAAAGGAAAATCAGATATGGAAATTCAGGATTTTGGTGAAAATACATCTAGTAGTTATTTTAAAGAATGGTATGGGAAAGTTATTTGGAAAGGTGAAGAAATACGAGTAAGTCTAACAATTTCCAAAAAATGTGATAATGTTGAACTTGAAAAAAAATGTTTAGAATTTTGAAAGAATTGTATTTTAATCAGGATGAATTGACTAAAAAGATTAATTATGTTAACGATGTTACTGAGGAAGAATTTATTTTCTGAAAAAAATAGGAAGGAGAACTTTTTAAATGCCAGAAAAATCAAAAGAACAGTTGAAAGTAGAAGAGTATTTCAAGCAAAATAGGATAGAGTACGATAAAATTTTATTTACGGTATTAAAGAAAGAAAGAAATTTAAATTTGTAACTGAAATTTTTTGTATTTTGTGAAGGGAGAATATTGATTTATGTTTTCAATATTAGGTGCAGTATTATTTGGAGTTATAGCAATTATGACAGTTCTTGTTGCCTGCGGTTTGCCTCTGGGCGAATTTACAATGGGTGGACAACATAAAATCTTACCTAAGAAATTTAGAGTTATGGCAGTCATTTCAGTGGCTATCCAAATTTTTGCAATGATAATTATTTTGCAAGCCGGAGGTTTTATTCCCTTGTGGCTGTCTTTTAAGGTTACTAAATATATTTGTTTCTTCTTTGCTGCGTACCTATCTTTGAATACTATTATGAACATGATTTCAAAAAGTAAGAAAGAAAAATATGTTATGACTCCGCTTTCACTTATAGACGGAATATGTTTTTGGATAACGGCATTTCAGATGTAGTATGTAAAATGAGGATAATCTACAGTGCGTTAAATTGGAAATTTAAAGTAAAAAATACGTATAAAAAAATTGATTTTTAGTATTGATTATTTATAAGTTCATGTATTTTTAAATAATAATTTAGTATTATATGGGCTAATTTCTCCGATTCTTTGTGAAAAATTGACAAAAAAGGTTAACGATATTGCTGAGAAGGAAGTTGTTTATTGAAATAATAGAATAAAAATTAGAAAGGAAAATTTAAAAGATGGCAGAAAAATCAAAAGAACAGTTGAAAGTAGAAGAGTATTTTAAACAAAATGGGATAGAGTATGATAAAAATTTTATTTACGGTATTAAAAGAGAAAGAAATTTGAATTCATTTTTGATGATGGGACTTATTGGATTGATTATGAAAGCAGGGATGAAGCCGTGTTATATACTTTTTAAGGAGAATGAAATATTGTTTTTCGAAGTTGGGATGCTTGGTGGAATTAAAGGGCTTTTAACAAGAATAGATGTCGATGATATAGAAAAAATTGATTTAAAAAAAGGAATCTTAAACTATAAATTGACAATATCAGTAAGAGTTGGGGATAAAATAAAAAAAGAAATAATAAATTTTGCCCAAATTAATGGAAAGGCATGGTGGATGCAGAATAGAAATAACTTGATTGAAAGTGGATACTTTGAAAAATTGGCTGAAAGAGTGGGCAAAAGAAGAATGTTGGAACAATAAATAAAAAAAGAAAGGTGGATTTATGAAAAAAATATTACTTTTATTGTTAATTTTAGCAACTTTTGTAGTATCTTGCGGGAATGGGGGCAAAAGTTCAAATGGAAATACAGAAGTTCAAAATAATGAGAAAAATAGCAAAGAAATTGACAATAGTTTTGATTTTGAAATATATGGAGAAACATTGGAAGAGGCTCATAAAAATTTTAAGACAAAGATTGTCGATGGGCAAAAAACCGAATTTGTGCCAGATGGGAAACCAGGTATTCCACCTAAAAACAGTAAGTTTTCATTGGTAAATTATCCATCAAAATTAGGAGAAATGCCAATGTATATTACAGCAAAAGAAAATAATGGGAAAAAATATCCAGCAATCATATATTTAAACGGTGGATTTGGTGGAATTGGAGATAGTGAGTTTGGCTGGGATGAAGAATCGCCTAAAAATAATTATCAAGGGGCAGGTGCATTTAAAAGAGATGATTTTGTACTTGCAATACCAAGTGCTAGAGGAGAAAATGCAAATGCTGGAAAATATGAAATGTTTTATGGGGAAATTGAAGACTTGGAAGAAGCCAGAAAATATGTGGCATCACTTCCTTATGTTGATCCAAATAGAATTTATTTAGTTGGACACAGTACAGGTGGGACAAAGGCGTTGCTTCTAAGCGAATATTCAAAAGGTTTTCGAGCAGTTTTTGCAATAGGTGGATTGCCAGATTTCTTTTGGGCGACAGAAAAACCGGATGAATATGGCGGAGTTCCATTTGATTTGACAAATCCCAGAGAAATAGCAGTAAGATCGTCATTTCGATACGTCCGTTCAATAACAGCATCAACTTTCCACTTTGAAGGTCAAGAAGAAAGAAGAGATATTTTATTCGAGCCTATGCAAAAAGCCGCAGATAAATATAAAATACCATTCAAGAAATACCGAATTGCAGGTGGAGATCATTTTAATATACTTTATCCATTAACAACAATGATTGCACAAAAAATACTAGCTGATACAGAGCCAAAAACGAATATTCAGTTTAGTGATGGGGATTTGGATGTGATTTCAAAAGGGATTGTGAGAGAATAAAAAATAAGTAGGAGATAAAAATGAAAAATCAATTTTTTAAAATAGTGTTATTAGCTGTTTTATCTTTCGGAATTATAAGTTTTTCTGCAAAAAATAAAATGATGACTGCAAAAGAATATACAGAGTATCAAAGAAAAAAAGCTGGAAAAGTAACTGCAATAATTGAAGATGGTTTTTTAAAAGAATTAGAAAGAAAAAGTGAAATAATTAATGGAAGTTTTAATTATAAGCAGATAAAAGGCGATAGAGGCATCTTAACTAAAATTTATGAAAATCAAGAGAAGAAAGTTGCAGAAACTAAGGTAGAAATAGAAGATAATAATGGATTTAAAATAAATCCTTCAAGTGTTGAAGGAATTCCTTTTGAAGATAAATATATTAAATTTATAGAGATAGGAGTATCTAAGTGGTATGATAAATTTGGAAATTTAAAAACTGAACGAACTCATAGTGAAGATGGTGTATTAATGAATATAAATTTTTATGATGAAGCGGGGAAATTAGTAAAAAATTATAGAAGAGAAGGTGACAAAGGAATTGTTGAAGAATACAGCCCTGTTAAAAAAACTTATGAAGCAATATTATTAGAAGATAGTGCAGAATCAAAATTAACAACTCTTACTTGCTGTTTTCTTGATTAATTTTTATAAAAACCGATTTTAAATAAAGAAATTCTTGAGGCAATACAGGAAACTGAAGATGCTTCGGTTAAGAAAATTTAAAGAAAAGGGCATCATATTACAGAGGAATTATTTTAGGATTTGGAATTTAAAATTGGGAGTAATTGAGTAATTTAATAATATAGATGGAGGAAGTAAATGTTAAAAAAACTTATATTTTTAATAATGTTGTTGAGTATGCAACTAGTTTTTGCAGATATAAAGGATATTAAAGAATTAGGAAAAGCAATGGACGATTTGTCATTTGAGAAATCGGCAGTAAGCGGTTCTAAAACAGCATATAAAGTAGGAATAGCAAAATATACATTTAATAGACCATATAAAAGTGGTGAAAAGCAATTAGAAGTACATTATTTGAATGGAAAAAGAGAAGGTGAAGCAAAATTTTATTATCAAAATGGAAATTTGATAGGAAAAGGTAATTATAAGAATGATA
The DNA here is from genome assembly GCA_963517565.1 of uncultured Leptotrichia sp. Classification (GTDB taxonomy): domain Bacteria; phylum Fusobacteriota; class Fusobacteriia; order Fusobacteriales; family Leptotrichiaceae; genus Leptotrichia. The sequence continues at coordinate 22,878 of CAUQGN010000025.1, forward strand.
AAAAAGATGGACTTTGGGAATTTTTTGCTAGTGATGGTGGAAAAATTGTAGAAGTAAATTACAAAAATGGTCTTTTTGATGGGATTGTTACGGAATATTTTGAAAATGGGCAAATAAATACAGTTTCAAATTATGTTCAAGGGAAAAAAGAGGGTGAAGAGAAACAGTATTATATGTCTGGAAAATTGCAATCAACTGGAACTTATATAAATGATAAAGAAGAAGGAAAGGTTGTGATTTATTATCCTAGTGGAAAAATTTATATGACAAGTAATTTTTTGAATGATAAGCATAATGGCGAAATTAATTATTTTTATGAAAATGAGAAACCTCTTTTAAAAGGAACTTTTAGAAATTCAGAAGCTACTGGAATTTGGGAATTTTATGATGAAAAAGGTAATTTAAAGTATAAAGGCGAGTACAATGAAATCAAGCCTAAATTTATGCCAGAGTTTGAAAAAAATAGACAAAAAATATTAAAGAAAAACTAGAAAAATTTTAAGAAAGGAAGTGCGAAAATGAACTATAAAATTGCAGTATTAAATGGAGATGGAATTGGACCGGAAATAGTGGCTGAGGCGATAAAGGTTTTGGACAAGGTTGGAGAGAAGTTTGGACATCAATTTGAGTATGTTCGGGGATATCTTGGAGGGGAGTCTGTGGATAAGTATGGAGTGCCTTTGTCAAGTGAAACTGTGGAAGTTTGTAAAAACAGTGATGCTATTTTGCTTGGAGCTATTGGTGGGCCTAAATGGGATAATATTGAGCCTGAAAAACGTCCTGAGAGAGGACTTCTTGCGATTAGGAAGGAACTTGGAGTTTATACGAATTTGCGACCTGCTATTTTGTTTAAATCGTTAAAAAGTGCAAGTCCTTTGAAGGAAGAAATAATTGGAGATGGGCTTGATGTGATGATAGTAAGGGAGCTTACTGGAGGGCTTTATTTTGGGCATAGGGAATATTCTGATGAAAAGGCGTTTGATACACTTCCTTACACAAGACCTGAAATTGAAAGAATTGCGAAAAAAGCGTTTGAAATTGCAAAACTTAGAAATAAAAAACTTACGAGCGTAGATAAACACAATGTTTTGGATACTTCAAAATTGTGGAGAAAAGTTATAGAAGAAATTTCAAAAGATTATCCTGAAGTGGAAGTTTCGCATATGTATGTGGATAATGCCGCAATGCAGCTGATTGCCAATCCTAGACAATTTGACGTAATTTTGACTGAAAATATGTTTGGAGATATTTTGTCAGATGAGGCCTCAATGCTTACAGGATCACTTGGAATGCTGCCATCAGCGAGTCTTGGAGATGGAAAAGTCGGACTTTATGAGCCAAGTCACGGTTCAGCACCTGATATTGCTGGAAAAAATATTGCAAACCCAATAGCGACAATACTTTCAGCAGTAATGATGTTAAGATATTCATTTAATCTTCAAAAAGAGGCTGATGCAATAGAAAAAGCTGTGGAAGAAGTGCTAGAAGCAGGATTTAGAACAGCTGATATTTATACAGATGGTATGAAGAAAGTTGGAACTAATGAAATGGGAATTGAAATTGCTAATAGGATTTAATAAAGTTTACATTATGAAAAAAGAAAGGGATAAGTATAAATTTATGAAAAAAATTTTATTATTTTTATTATTGATTTTATCTTTTCAAATTATTGCAAAGGACGAAGAAATAAGAATTTGGTATCAAAATGGTAAATTAACCGAAGTTGGTATAACGATTGAAGAAATAGTTGATTTAAGAAATATAAAAATTGATGAAAATAACAAAGTAGAAATAGAAATGAAAAATTATAAATTTTTTGTTGATAAATCGGACTTAATACAAGAACATAATAATAATAAAGAAAATATTCGAAATAAAGTTCCTAAATTAAGTAACTTAGGAAGCAAAATTGATAAGAAACAACTTAAAGATATTGATTTTAGAGAAACTTTATTTTAATTAATAAAGAATAAAAAAGTTATTATTTATGATAAAATGAAAAAGAAAAATTTACAAGAAGTAGCTATTTGTAGTGGTTATTCTGAAGAAACAAATCAAAAAAGACAAGATTTTTCGGGAGTTATATATGAAAAACTTATTTATAGTGTTGATTTGAAAGATAAAATAATTATTCCTGATTGGAGATTTCACTATAGTGGAGTGGTAAATAATAAGCCAAAAGATAATACAAAACGTAGTGAAAAATCCGAGAATGTAAAAAAATTTAAAGAAGAAGCTATAAAAAATCCAGGAAAAGAATTTAGATTTCATGTGACTAAATAAATTATAAAAAGAAAATGAGGCATAGTTATGGAAGAAATATTACACTATGAAAATGTAACTTTTAAGCGTAATGGCAGAGAAATATTGAAAGGAATTGACTGGCATATAAATAAAAGCGAGAATTGGGTACTTTTGGGGCTTAATGGTTCTGGAAAGTCAACTCTTCTTGGAATGATACCAGCCTATATTTTCCCAAGTTCTGGAGAAGTGAGAGTTTTTGGGCATAAATTTGGTAATTATTCTTGGAAAAAAATAAAGAATCGAGTCGGATTTGTAAGTTCCACATTAAATAATTTTTCAAGCACATTAAATGGCGAAAAACTGGAAGATGTTGTAATTTCTGGAAAGTTTAGTTCTATTGGGATTTATGATGAAGTTACAGATAAGGATAGAGAAAAGGCGGATAAGATTATTGAGGATTTTAAGATTTCGTATATAAAAAATAATTATTTTGGAACTTTATCACAAGGGGAGCAACGACGGACATTGCTTGCAAGAGCGTTTATGAACGAGCCTGATTTGCTTATATTGGACGAGCCTTGTTCAGGGCTTGATGTAACTTCGAGGGAGTATTTTTTGAAAGTGCTTGAGGAAAATTCCCAAAATAATAATGCAATACCGTTTATTTATGTAACTCACCAGATTGAGGAAATTATGCCTTCAGTAACACATGTGGCACTTCTTCACGATGGAAAGATTTTGGCAAAAGGGCTTAAAAAGGATATTTTGACAGATAAATTGCTTTCTCAGATGTTCGGCTTGGATGTGAAGATTGTTTGGGAAAATGAAAGACCTTGGCTGATTGTGAGATAAATTTAGGATTTATCTAAAAGGAGTTGATTTATTAAATATGGATAAAAGCAGAAAATTTATGGCAGTAATTTTAGCACTGCTTGCGGCTATTTTTTATGCAATTAATACACCGTTTTCTAAAGTGCTTTTAAATAAGATTCCTCCCACATTGATGGCATCTTTTCTATATTTGGGAGCTGGAACAGGGGTAGGTATTATGTACTTGTTTCGTAGAAAAGCTGAAGAAAAGTATAAAAAGTTAAATAAGGCAGATTTACCTTATACTGTTGTAATGATTGTCCTTGATATTGCGGCACCGATATTTCTGATGATTGGTATAAATATTGGTTCAGCTTCAAATGCTTCACTGCTTGGCAACTTTGAAATTGCAGCAACAACAATTATTGCTCTTCTGATATTTAAGGAGAAAGTAACATCAAAGTTGTGGATTGCTATTGGATTTATCACAATATCAAGTATAGTTCTTTCATTTGAAGGGGCTGAAAGTTTCCAGTTTTCATTAGGCTCATTGTTTGTTATACTAGCAACATGTTGTTGGGGACTTGAAAATAACTGCACTAGAAAAATTTCAGATAAAAGTACTTATGAGATTGTTTTATTAAAGGGATTTTTCTCTGGTAGCGGTTCATTTATAGTCGCCCTTATTTTGGGAGAAAGAATTACTGAAATCAAATATATAATAGCTGCTTTGCTACTTGGATTTGTGGCATATGGACTTAGTATTTTTATGTATATCAGAGCACAAAGGGATTTAGGCGCTGCAAAAACTAGTGCATATTATGCTGTAGCTCCATTTGTAGGAACTTTTTTAGCATTTATAGTAAATGGAGAAAAACTTACTTTGGTATATTTCATTGGTCTTATCTTTATGATAATTGGTAGTGCAGTTGTCGTATACGATACAATGGTTAAACATCACAGTCATAGTCATTCCCACATAATTGTTCATACGCATGATGGGAAAACACATACTCATATTATCACGCATGAACATGAACATAGTCATTTTATATCAGAGAAAAAGCATAATCATAAACATAAAGATTATATAAATAGCATAGAACATAAATTAATACACGAAAAGGAATTGTAGATTTATAAAAGTGCTGTATTTGAAATATAAAAAATTAAAGTTTCAAATAAAAAATTAAGCAAGATTAAAATAGTTCAAGAAATTAGAAATTTGTAGAGGTGAGAAAAGTGTAATGGCAACACATCCAGCTTAAATCAAAATAATATAAAATTACGAGGAAATTATAAGATGAACAATTATATAAAATTAAATGAAGATAGATGGAATAATATAAAAAATGACTATACTGAGCCATTGACACATGAAGAATTAGAAGAAGTTAGAAA
>CAUQGN010000026.1:0-26894 GCA_963517565.1 uncultured Leptotrichia sp.
CAGAAACCTTTCTTTTTTTGTATATTCTTGTCACATATGTATTATCTCACAACACACATTTCTTTTGAAATCGAATGAAATCTTAGAACATGAGAAGAGCAGTTATAAAAAAATTGCCTATGATTAAATATTAAGAGCACAAATATTTTAAGTTAAATTTTTAAAAAATATTCATTTTTCAAAAAAAAAATGATATAATTACAATCATTTTAATTCTTTGGAAAGGAGAAAATGCTAGAAATATGGAATTTTATAATTTTATTTATTTAGAGAATAAAAAGATTGTAATTGACAAGTTTTTTCTTGTTATAATTATTTTTGTAATTGCATTTGTATTATTTGCATTCTGGAAATGGTTTAAAGGAAGCATTTCTTTGAGAGATAAGCAGCTTAGTATGCTTGGTTTAATGATTATTTTTTTATTTGGATTATATCATTTTGAAAATTACAGAGCTAATAATAATCGAGAAAAAGTTTATAAAAATTCAGCAAGCGTTATCAAAAAATTAGCTGAAAAATTTAAAGTTGGAGAAAATGAGATTTTTGTAAATACTCCTGAAATAACAGAACATACAGTTTATAAAATAAGGGATAAGTTTTATCAGATTCATTGGGTAGACAATAATATTCTGGTTGAACAAATGACAGTTCCTTACGTAGATGAAATTAAAACATTTAAAGAATAGTGAAATTTCTTATTTTTAAAAGGAAAGATAATAAAGAAAGTGAGATGATGTAATTTGGATTTTATAATTCCTGTGGCGATAAAACTTACAATCGGATTTATTGCTTTAGTAGTATTTATGAATTTAAACGGACGAAGCCAGCTGGCACCAACTTCAACAGAAGATCAGATAGGTAACTATGTTCTTGGGGGAATTATTGGTGGTGTAATTTACAATCCGAGCATAACAATAGTTCAATTTTTAATAGTACTGTTAATATGGGGACTGTTAATGACAACAATAGATTTTCTAAAAAATTCAAACAAAAATGTAAAAAAAATGATAGACGGACAAATTGTATACTTAATAAAAGGTGGAAAAATGCTAACAGAAAATTTTGCTCAGGCAACTCTTTCTATTCCTGATTTCTATACGAAATTAAGAACAAAAGGGATTTTCAAAGTATCGGAGATTGAAGATGCATTTATGGAATCAAATGGACAATTAATTGTTATACAGAAAAACGATGAAAATTATTCAAATTTATTAGTTTCTGAAGGTAAAATAATGGAAGATAACTTAGTGCATATTGGAAAAAATGATGAATGGCTTAAGGAAGAGCTGGCAAAGTACAATGTTCTAGATATTAATGATATTTTCTTGGTGGAATACAGTAACGATGATAAACTTTTTATTGTGAAGAAATAATATAAAATAAATTTAGAAAAAATACTCAAACAGCTATGTTATTTGTTGTCTGAGTATTTTTTTATAAAAATTAACTTAGTTATCTTTAATTTGTTCAAATAAATATATAGATGTCCTGATTTTTGGGTTTTAATTAAAAAAATTGAAATGTTTATAAAATAGTAAAAAAGTAATTTACAGAATAAAGATTTTACAGTATAATATGGACAAAGAAAGACAGAAAAATATTATTGAAAAACAAATGATTATAGGTTTTGAAATAATATTGTATAAGAATAAATTTATATTGAGGAGGAAAATTAATGGGAAAAAAAGCATTAGTAATCGGAGCTGGAGGAGTGTCAAATGTAGTGTGTCACAAATGTGCACAAAATTCAGAAGTATTTAGTTCAATTATGATAGCTAGCCGTACAAAGGCAAAATGCGATGAAATCAAGGAAAGAATTGAAAAAAGTAAATATGCTGGAAGAATTGAAATTCAAACTGCAAAGGTGGATGCAAATAATGTGCCTGAACTAGTGGCATTAATTAATCAATATAAGCCTGATATTGTAATAAATGTGGCTTTACCATATCAAGATTTGACAATTATGGATGCCTGTCTTGAAACTAAGACTGATTATTTGGATACAGCAAACTATGAACCTTTGGATACAGCCAAATTTGAGTACAAATGGCAATGGGCTTATAGAGAAAAATTTGAAAAGGCTGGGATTACTGCTATTTTAGGAAGTGGATTTGATCCAGGTGTTACTGGAGTATTTTCAGCGTATGCACAAAAGCATTATTTCGATGAAATAAATTACATTGACATTCTTGATGCAAATGCAGGGGATCACGGTTACCCGTTTGCAACAAACTTTAATCCAGAAATTAATATTAGGGAAGTTACAGCTAATGGAAGTTATTGGGAAGATGGAAAATGGGTGGAAACAGAGCCAATGGAAATTAAAAGAGTGTACAATTTCCCTCAAATTGGTGAAAAAGATATGTACTTATTGCACCACGAAGAATTAGAATCGCTTGCAGTTAATATTAAAGGTATTAAAAGAATTAGATTTTTTATGACTTTTGGACAAAGTTACCTGACTCATCTAAAAGTGCTTGAAAATGTTGGGATGACTTCGATTGAGCCAATAGAATTTGAAGGAAAGCAAATTGTTCCGTTACAATTTTTGACAGCGGTATTGCCTGATCCAGCTTCACTTGGACCTAGAACAAAAGGTAAGACAAACATTGGAAATATTTTCAGAGGTAAAAAAGACGGTGTAGAAAAAACTTATTATGTATACAATGTATGTGATCATCAGGAATGTTACAAGGAAGTTAGTTCACAAGCAATTTCTTACACTACAGGAGTGCCTGCAATGATAGGGGCTGCAATGGTGCTTACTGGTGAATGGAAAAAACCAGGAGTATTCAATGTGGAAGAAATGAATCCAGATCCATTTATGGATGCATTAAATAAATTTGGACTTCCTTGGGTTGAAGACTTTAATCCTGCATTAGTTGATTAACTAGGAATACATTACAGTAAAATAATTTTAAAAAAATCAGACTATTAAATAATGAAAAATTCTACATTTTTTGACAGTTTGATTTTTTTTATAAAAATTTTTAAAAAAATTACGAAGATAGTATTTTAAAATTTAAAAAAATAGGGTATAATTAAGTATGAAAAAAATATAAAATTTTTAGGAGGAGAAAATGAAAAGAATTGTAACAATTTTTAGTGTAATTTTTGCATTAATGTTAGTTGTGGCTTGTGGAAACAAACCAGCTACAGGAGAGCAGGTGAAAGATGGTAAAACATCTGCAGATGCTACAAATTCTAAAAAAGCGGTTGCAGTAGTTTATTCTACTGGTGGAAAAGGTGACAAATCATTCAATGATGCGACTTTTAGAGGACTGGAAAAAGCACAAAAAGAACTAGGAATTACTTTTAAAGAATATGAACCAAAAGATCCGTCGACAGAAGCAAAAAATGCTTTGACACAATTTGCTGAATCTGGAGAATTTGAATTGATTATTGCAGTTGGATACAGTATGAAAGATTCATTAGTTGCAGTAGCTCAGGCTTTCCCAGAACAAAAATTTGCTATAATTGATGAAACTGTAAATGGTTTGCCAAATGTTGCATCTATCTTGTATAAAGAGCACGAAGGATCATTCTTAGTAGGAGCATTGGCTGGAATGATGGATAAAACAGGAACTATCGGATTTGTTGGTGCAAATGAATCAGAATTGATTAACAGATTCTATGCAGGATATGCACAAGGTGCAAGATACGTAAAACCTGACATTAAAGTTTTACCTGTTTATATCGGTGGAAGCAATTCATTCAATGATCAGGCGTCAGCTAAAGCCAAAACTGAAACATTGATTCAGCAAGGTGCAGACGTTATATACCATGCAGCTGGAGCAAGTGGATTAGGAGTCTTCCAAGCAGTTAAAGAAAAAAATGTTTATGGAATTGGAGTGGATTCTAACCAAGATAACTTATATCCAGGAATAATTTTGACATCTATGATGAAATATGTTGATAATACAGTATTTGATATTATAAAAGCTACTATGGATGGAAAATTTGAAGCAAAAGTTCAAACTTTTGGAGTTAAGGAAAATGGAGTAGGAACAACTAACTTTGAATTTACAAAAGATAAAATTGGAGAAGAAAACATCAAACGTCTTGAACAAATTAAACAAGATATTAAAGATGGTAAAATTCAAGTAAAACCTGCATTATAATTATTTTTCAAAAAATAAAATATAAAAATTAAAGTGTAAAAATTTACTAAAATAAGTTATTTGAATACTCAGTACAATAATAAATGGTTGTTTGAGAGTGGAAATTGATTGATTGCCATTCTTTTGCAACCTTTTTATCTTTTCTTTATTCTTTACCTTAAAAATTTTATTAAACTATTAATCTGAAATTGGAATAAAAATATTTTAATTTTTAAAATTGAATTTAATAATATCAAAATATTTAGGAGATGATTTTATGAGAGCAGTTGATATAATTGAGAAAAAACGTGATAATCTTAAACTGTCTGACACAGAGATAGAGTTTTTATTAAATGAATATTTGGCTGGAAATGTACCCGATTATCAGATGTCGGCATTTCTTATGGGAGTTTACTTTAATGATATGACACAGGAGGAACTGTTGAAATTCACAATGGTAATGAGAGACTCTGGAGATGTGATAAAATTTGATGAGATAGATAGGTTTCTTGTAGACAAGCATAGCACAGGAGGAGTTGGAGATAAAGTTACAGTAATACTTTCTCCTATTTTATCAGCACTTGGAATGGGGAATGTGAAGTTATCTGGAAAAGGGCTTGGACATACTGGAGGAACAATTGATAAGTTTGAGTCAATTAAAGGCTTTGAGTTTTCGACAACAAAAGAGGAACTTGTAAAAATTGCAAATAAAACTGGAGTTGGGCTGATGGGATACAGCGACAAGATAGTTCCTCTTGACAAGAAGCTGTATTCTTTACGTGATGTGACTGCAACTGTTCCAAGTATTCCCTTAATTGCAAGCAGTATTATGAGTAAAAAACTGGCAATTTATTCAGATGTTATAATTCTTGATGTAAAAGTTGGGGATGGAGCCTTTATGAAAGATTTGGGGCAAGCTAAAAAATTGGCAGAAAGAATGATTGAAATTGGAAAAGGTGCTGGAAGAAAAGTCAAGGTTGTACTTAGCAATATGGATGAACCGCTTGGGCATGCAATTGGAAATGCAAACGAAATTATAGAAGCGATTGAATTTTTAAAGGGAAATGGTGCTTCTGACGTAAAAGAAGTTGTTTATACGATTGCAGGACTTGCCTTGAAAGAAAAAGGTGAAATATCAGAATTAAGTGAGGCAAAAGAGAAAATTGATGAAGTAATAAAAAACGGAACAGCATTACAGATATTGGCAGAATTTATTGGGGAAAGCGGTGGAAACAAAGACCTTATAAATGACTACGGACTACTTCCGGAAGCTAGCTATGTAATGGAAATTTTTTCTGAAAATGAAGGATATATAAAAAAAATAAAAACAGAAGAAATTGGAAAAGCAGCAATGATTATTGGTGCAGGCCGTGCGAAAAAGGAAGATGAAGTTGACCATGCAGTCGGAATAAATATTTTTAGAAAAGTTGGAGAAAAAGTAGGAAAAAATGAAAAAATCGCCGAAATTTACTACACTGATGAGAAAAATGTGCAGGATTCTAAAAACATGATTTTGGATGCGTATGTGATAACACCAGAAAAAGTTGAAGAACCAAAGGCAATTTTAGAAATAATAGAATAATTTTGAAGTTTTATAAATGCATTTGATAGAATTTTTATAATTAAATTTTTAATTTTTTATTCTGTCAGAGGCATTTTTTTTATAATAGACAAAAAGTACAATAAATGATATAATAAATAGGTTTTTAATAAATTTAAAATATTAATTTTTAGGAGTGAGAAAAATAGTTATAGATAAAAAGAAAAGTGTAATGCTCGTAATGACTTGTATTATTTTTATGATGACTTATTCAAGTTTAGCGGGAACCCCTACTTTTAGTCATAAACTAAGTATTTTTGTGGATGAAAATAATTTAAGCCATGAGGATATTTACGATTTAATTGTAAAAATTAATCAATTCAAGAGCAGAGATAATAAACAGTTGGCACAGGAATTGAAAAAGATTGGAAAAAGAAAAGAAAAAGAGAAACAAAACAATAATTTATTTTTATCATTAGAAAAAAATCAGGATATTATATTTTCTAGGGATGGAAATTGGCAAAAAATAGATAAAATTTCTAAAAATAATCAGAATACTTATGTTTTTTTTATGAAAAGAAATGAAAATAACTTGAGAATACGGGAATAAATACCAAATATTTTATAACCTATAAAAATAAATAAAGAAAGGAAAGATAAAATGTTAAAGAAAATAGGAGAAAAAATATTTGGAACATCAGATGATAGAGAAATAAAGAAAATGCAAAAATTGGTAAATAAAATCAATGAAGTTGAACCACTTTTTGCGAAATTAACAGATGAACAACTGAGCCATAAAACAACAGAATTTAAAAAAAGATTAGAAAAGGAAACACTAGATGACATATTAGTAGAAGCATTTGCAACAGTTAGAGAAGCTTCAAAAAGACTTATGGGAATGCGTCACTATGATGTCCAGCTTATAGGTGGAATGATTCTTCACAAAGGAAGCATTGCGGAAATGAAGACAGGGGAAGGTAAAACTTTGATGGCGACACTTCCGATTTATTTAAATGCTTTGACTGGTAAAGGAGTGCATGTCGTAACGGTTAATGACTATCTTGCTAAACGGGACAGAGATATTATGGCAGGACTTTTTGAGTTTCTAGGATTGACTTCGGGGGTAGTTGTTGGAAATATTACCCCAGATCAAAGAAAAGCAGCATATAACTGTGATATTACTTATGGAACAAATAATGAATTTGGATTTGATTATTTGAGAGACAACATGGTTGGGGAACTTGAAGAAAAAGTTCAGCGTGGACATAATTATGTTATTGTCGATGAGATTGACTCAATCTTAATTGATGAGGCAAGAACACCACTTATTATTTCAGGAGCCGCTGAAGAAACTACAGAATGGTACAATACTTTTGCTGAAGTTGCAAAAGTACTTAAGAGAAGTTATAAGACAGAAGAGATTAAGGACAAAAAAAATACTGTAATTCCTGATGAAGACTGGGAAGATTATGAAGTTGATGAAAAGTCGCATACAGTTACGATTACTGATAAAGGAATTAAAAATGTTGAAAGAATATTGAAGATTGATAATCTATATTCACCAGAATATGTTGAACTTACACATTTTTTGACACAGGCCTTAAAGGCGAAAGAATTGTTTAAGCTGGATAGGGACTATATTATTAATGATGATGATGAAGTTATCATAGTTGATGAATTTACAGGACGTCTTATGGAAGGAAGACGTTATTCAGACGGACTGCATCAAGCAATTGAAGCAAAAGAAAAACTGGAAGTTGCTGGAGAGAATCAGACTCTTGCAACAATTACATTGCAAAATTATTTTAGAATGTATGAAAAACTGTCAGGAATGACGGGTACTGCAAAAACAGAAGAAGATGAATTTAAACAAATTTATAATCTAAAAGTTATTGTAGTGCCTACAAATAGACCTGTTGCCAGAGTTGATCTGCCAGATGTTATCTATATGAATAAAAAAGCTAAATATAAAGCAATAGCAAGAAAAATTGAAGAACTTTATGAAAAAGGTCAGCCAGTCCTTGTTGGGACAGCTTCAATTCAGCATTCAGAAGAAGTATCAGCTTTATTAAAAAAAGCAAGAATACCGCATGAAATATTAAATGCAAAACATCATGAAAGAGAAGCTGAAATTATTGCACAGGCTGGACGTTTTAAAACGGTAACAATTGCAACAAATATGGCTGGTCGTGGAACAGATATAAAACTTGGGGGAGATGCAGAATCTTTCGCAACAAAAGTTGCTGTTAAAGGAACACCTGAATATGAAGATGTATACAAAACTTATGTAAAAGAATGTGAAGAAGATAAGAAACGTGTTATCGAAGCTGGAGGATTGTTTATTTTAGGGACAGAAAGGCATGAAAGCAGACGTATAGATAATCAGTTGAGAGGGCGTGCCGGACGTCAAGGAGATCCTGGAACATCAGAATTTTATCTTTCATTAGATGACGATTTGATGAGATTATTTGGTGGAGATAGATTAAAATCTATGATGAAAATGTTAAAAATTGACGAAGATGAAGAGATTCGTCATAAACAAATAAGTAAATCTGTAGAAAATGCACAAAAACGTATTGAAAGCAGAAACTTTTCATCAAGAAAAAGCCTTATTGAATACGATGATGTAAATAATACTCAAAGAGAAGTTGTCTATGAGCAAAGAGATGCTATTTTAAAAAATGAAAACCTGAAGGAATTGATTACAAATATGCTTTCCGATACTGTAGACGATATTGTAAATTCAGCTTATGTGGGTGAAGGAAATGGTGAAAAGGACTTTAATTTACTGTCTGATAAGCTTTATGAAACATTTGAATATGAAATTTCAGAAGATTTGCAAAATGCTAGTGCAGATGAGATTTCAAATAAAGTTTACGATGATTTGATAAAAATTTACGATGAAAAGGAAGAAGCAATAGGACAAGAAGTCTTTAGAAGAATTGAGAGATATATTATGCTGGAAGTATTGGACTCTAAATGGAGACAGCATTTGAAAGATTTGACAGAATTGCGTGAAGGAATAAGATTGCGTTCTTATGGACAGAGAAATCCTATTCATGACTATAAAATTGTCGCTTTTGATATTTATAACGAAATGATTGATGCAATAAAACGTGAAACAAGTTCATTTATATTAAAACTAAGAGTTCGTGGAGAGGAAGATACAAATAACTTGACACATGAAGAAGTTTCAAATGTAAGATATGAACATGAGGAAAATGAAATGTTAGGAGATGATGTTTCAGATAGGACATTAAATGACTCACAACGTCCACTTTCAAGAAGAGAAAGAAGAGAACGGGAAAGAAGAAATGTATAATATTTTTTAAACAGATAAACGAAAAATATGGTATTGAGAAAAATTGCTTGTACCATATTTTTTATTTTCATAGTTATTATTTTATTTGAAATTCTAAGAAAAATAGGTTAAAATATAACAATAACAAAATATCAAATAAGGGGGAATGTGAATGAATAAAAATGTAGCCGCATTTTTTGACATAGATGGAACAATTTATAGAGATTCTTTACTGATTGAGCATTTTAAAATGCTTGTGCAGTATGAATATATCGATATGATGACTTGGGAAGGAAAAGTTAAGGAAAAATTTTCTAAGTGGGAAAACAGGACTGGAGATTATGATGATTATCTAGATGAACTTGTGCAGACCTACATGGAGGCATTGAAGAATTTTAGCAAGGAGGATATGGATTTTATTGCTAAAAGGGTAATGGAGCTAAAAGGAGACAAAGTTTACAGATATACACGTGAGAGACTTAAATATCACAAGGAAAGAAATCATAAAGTTATAATTATTTCTGGAAGTCCAGATTTTCTGGTAAGCAAAATGGCTGAAAGATACGGAGTCAAAGATTACAGGGCTTCTATTTATGAAGTTAATGAAGATGGTATTTTCACTGGGAAAGTAACTCCAATGTGGGATGCCAAGAGTAAACAGAAGGCAATAGCGGATTTTTGTAAAATGTACGAAATAGATTTGACAAAATCGTATGCTTACGGAGATACAACAGGTGATCTGACAATGTTTAAAAACGTAGGAAACGCCATTGCCATAAATCCTGCTAAAAAATTATTGCAGAAAATAAAACGGGATAAGGAACTGAAAGAAAAAGTTATGATTGTTGTGGAAAGAAAAGATGTTATTTATAAACTGAAGGCGGATGTGGATATTATATAAATTGACATTAAACAAATATATTTTTCAATCAAAAATATAATTTGATAAAATAACTTTTTATAAATATGCAAAAATTAAATTAACTAAAGAGAGATGATAATTATGGATAAAAATTTAAAGATAGTTTATTTAGACAGAATTACGGCAGGGCCTATTGATTTGAAAGAAAAATTTTCTAAATACGGTAAATACATTGAGTATGAAGATACTGATTCTAGCGAAATTGACGAAAGAATAAAGGATGTGGATGTTGTAATAACGACTAGGATAAAACTAGGAAGAGAGCAATTTGAGAAGGCTGAAAAACTTAAATTGATACTTGTTACAGCGACAGGATTTAACCATATTGATGTGAAAAGCGCAAATGAGTTTGGAATAAAAGTAGCGAATGTTTCGGGGTATTCGACTAATTCTGTGGCACAGCTTGCGATTACTTTTTTATTGAACGAATTGACACCTGTTAATAGGTATTATGAGGAAGTTAAGGAAGGGAAATGGATGAATATTACTGTTCCTGAATATCAGAAATATCCGATAGATGATGCGGCTGGGAAGATTTTAGGAATTGTGGGATTTGGAAATATTGGGAAAAGAGTTGGAAAAATTGCTGAAATGCTTGGAATGAAAGTTATGGTTGCTAAAAATACTGGGAAAGAATATGCCAAAAGTGATACTGCGATTGGAGAAGATGGAATTTTACGATATGAATTGGACGAAGTGCTTGAAAAATGTGATGTTTTAACGCTTCATATTCCGCTAACTGATTCAACACGGAATCTTATAAATCTTGAAAAAATGAAAAAGATGAAAAAAAGTGCGGTAATTTTGAATCTTGCAAGAGGGCCTGTAATAAATCAGGAAGATTTGTATTTTGCACTAAAAAATAAAATAATAAAATCAGCGGCTGCTGATGTTACAAGTGTTGAGCCAATTGAAAAAAATTCTAAATTATTTGAGCTGGATAATATTTTAATTACACCGCATATTGCTTGGAAATCTGAAAAAAGCATGATAAAACTGATGGACGATGTTGAGGAAAATTTGAAATTGTTTCTTGAAGGAAGACTGGAAGGTTTAAAATAGGGAAAATTTTCAAAAATATTACAGAAAATTCTGTACAAGGCTAATATTTTAAGAAATGCTTTTTACAAAAAATTTTACTAGGAATGCGAGAGAGGTGAAAGATAAATGTTAATAAATAATTTTAGCGGGATAAAACTTGAGTTTGATGGACTTTATTATGGTGGAAATTATGAAATTGAAATTTTTCCTGATGGGAGATTTTATTATTCATATATTGAAAATACTTCAGTTGAGATAAAAAAAGGTTCTTTCCAGATTAATCAGAAGGAAATTATGATTTTTGAGGAAATGATGGATTATTTTGAACTTTTGAAAAATCAAAGTAATTATATGATAAATGAGTTTAATTTTGGGAATGGAATGCTTGTTATTCAGAAAAATAATGGTCGTGAGGAAAAAATTAGGCTTGGCAAGGAAATGATGTTTGAATATGCAAAAACATTAATTGATAAATATACAAAAAAATCAAAAAGGCTCTTTTTGCTGGATACTTATTTAGAAGGAGCTAAATATATCAGAAATTTTGCAATTAAAATTAAAGATGAAGTTCAACTGGATTTATTTCGTGAATTTAACGGCATTTCGCTAAATGCAGTCGCTATATATAATTCCAAAAAAGAAAAAGTTGGATATTTGCCGAAAAACCAAAGTGAAATTATTGCAAGAATGATTGATGCAGGGAAAAAGTTTATTGCAGTACCGATTCCTTATGACGAGGAGATAGCTCTTAAAATTTACCTTGTAGATTAATTAATAAAAAATTAAAAAATAATATTGACAAATGAATGTTTTTGATGTAAAATAACACTAGATAATTAAAATTAAATTAATTTAAAAAATAGTACTATTATTTAATTGTCAAAAACAAAACAGGGGGAATAATTATGGGATTCAGATTGAGTGTAAAAGGGCAAGAAAATGAAATTTTACTTGATAAGGAAAGTATACTGGATGTAAAATACATTTCTGAAACGCCCGATGATTCAAATGCAAGAGCAACGGACTTGGGGGTAATCTTGGAAATTCGTGGGAAAATACTGGCAGCAGCAAATGGAGATACGGAAGACGACACAAGAAAAGTAGCACAATGGTCATTAGTACCATCAGAAGCAAGCGATGCCTACAGACAAGCCAGTCTTGAAATAATTTCAGCAGGACAGATGGTAAGAAAAATTGATATGACAAACGTATTTGTAGTTGATTACATTGAAGAATATGGAAATCAGGCTGGAACTGGAACTTTTTCACTAAAAATAAAACAGAAGAAGGAAAAAGTGAAGGAAGTAGCAATTGAAGGTGGATATGCAACACAGGAAGCTTAATTTTATATATTAGAATTTTAGAAATTCTAAAATATATCAAAAATATAAAAAGATTTTTGAACTTTGGAAAATTTTGTAAGTAAAATTATATGAAAAAATAATCTCTTTTTCTTGAAATTTATTTAAGACTGGAGGTTATTTTTTATTTGTAGATTTCGTAATATATTGGGATATATTGGGACAAATTTAAATGAGATTTAGTATGAGAGCAGAATTACAAAATTAAGAGTCAATACTATTTTCCGTTTAAAGAATAAAAATCAAAAAATTTATGAAATTAAAGTCATTTTTTCTATTATATAATCTATGTAACTATTAAAATATTCTTTAATTAAATTCTATTATTAAATATTTATCTTAAAGACTTTTATAATTTTATTTATAAATATATGATTAATAAATGTTTTTTCTTATTTTATTAATATATTTTTTTAATGTAAGGGCATCAAACGCCATGCCCTTACAACCTCGCTTTACGCAAAAATTTCTTATAAAGAAAAAATAAAACTCGCTTCGTAAAACTACGCTCAGACAGTTATTTTTTCTTTAACGAAATTTTGCTTATTTAATATTTTTCGAATATAAGGACTATAAATATAATAATCTTTATAAAAAGAAAAAATATTTATTAACGATAAACAGTTTTTCAAAATCTAAATAGAAATCCTTTATATAAATACTTAAGAATTAAATTTGATTTTTTTAACAAAGTTATTAAATTAATCATTATAGAATTCTACTTCTATTTTTAAAATGGGGTTTAGTATAAGGTGCAGTATTAAATTCAAAAAAACACTTTGAGAAAAAATGCAAAAAATGGTAAAATATACAAATATAAATATTGTTAAAATTTAGAGAAAGAAAAGAGGAATAATTAAGTTGAAAAGAGCGGTTATATTGGATACGAGTGCGATTATGTATAGAAGTCATTTTGCACTAATGGGAATGAGAAATAGTAATGGAATGTCTACTGGAGCAACATTTGGGTTTATTAATACGCTGGAAAGCGTGATTAGAGAGTTTAAACCTGATTATTTAGTGGCTTGTTTAGATGTTAAAAGGAGTGAACTAGATAGAACTGGGGAGCTGGAAACGTATAAGGCACATAGGGAAAGTATGCCTGAAGAACTGGTTATGCAGATTGATACTATTATGAAGGTGCTAGATGGGTATAGAATTCCGAAATATAAGAAGGCTGGGCAGGAAGCGGATGATGTTATTGCCACTTTTGCCACTAAATTTTCTAATGATGAAGATGAGCAGATTGAGGTCTTTGTAATAACTGGGGATAAGGATTTGGCACAGCTTGTAGATGGAAAAATTAACATTGCCTTGCTTGGAAAAGGGGATAAAAATTCTGCATTTAAACATATAAAGACTGATGAAGATGTAGTTGAATATTTGGGAGTTACACCTGATAAGATTCCTGATTTGTTTGGGCTTATGGGGGATAAGTCAGACGGGATTCCAGGAGTTGCTGGGATTGGGCCTAAAAATGGGGTAAAACTTATTACGACTTATGGAAATCTAGAAGGAATTTATGAGAATATTGATGAAATAAAGGGAAAACAGAAGGAAAAATTACTGACTGATAAGGAAAATGCCTTTATAAGCCGAGAACTTGCAACTGTCAAAAGGGAGCTTGATGTTGAATACGATAAAAATAAATTGAAATTCGAGGAAAAGGATTTTGACAGTCTTTTGGAGCTTTATGAAGAGCTTGATTTTAAAAGATTTTCTAAAGCTGTGGAAGAAGAAAAGGAAAGATTCTTGCAAAATGGAAACCAAAAGGAACTTACTGAAGAAGAAAAGCAAATTTTAGAAAAAAATAAAAAAATTGATGAAAAGAAATTGGAAAAAGAGAGACTTGAAAGAGAAAAAATTGAAAAGCAGGAATTGGAGTATGATAAGGAAAATCCGATTTTTGATGGAATTTCACATTTTTATGAGCATGTAGAGTACGAACATAATTCAGAAATAGACAAAAAAATTGATGAAATTCAAGTTTTAAAAGAAAAATTAGCAATGGAATATGAAGCTCAGAAGAAAAGGGCAAAAGATGTTGCGTTAGAAAATCAGAAAACTGAAAAAACTAAGAAAATTAAAGATGAAAAAGTGTTTTTTGAGAAAAATTATGGAAAAGTTATTAGTTGGAATGATGCTTATTCTGTGATTGAAAAAATGGATAAAAAAGTGGCGATTTTTGAGAATATGCTTGGACTTTCCATTTGTGATGAAAAAACTAATATTGTACTTTTGGATAGTGAATTGAAAAATATTTTAGAAAATAAAAATCACGGAAAATCAGGATCTGGAATTCAAATTAACTTGTTCAGTTTAGGTGAGAATACTGATGAAAAAGAAGATAACAAAAAAAATATTAAGAATATTTATAAATTATTGAGTGAGAAAGAAATTATCGCCTATAATGTGAAAGAGTACATGAAAAGTGGAGAAAGTGAGTATTTTGGTTATTCTGTTGGTGGAAAAACTTATGGGATAAATGAAGAGAGATTTGGGATAAAATGTACGGAATATTTTGATATTTTGCTTGCAAGATATGTACTTGGAACGGAAAGTTTACAGGAAATCGAGGAAATAATTCTAGATGAGTTTGGTGTTGAGATTGCAACTTTTGAAGAACAGTTTAAGAAGGAACGAAGAAAGAAAGATTTTAGTGATGTTTCCGATGATGTGATTTGTGAGTTTTTATCAAAGAGAACGTTTTTTATTTATAAATTGGAAACAATTTTTAGAAATAGATTACAAAATGAGCAGTTCTTAAATATATTTGACAAGCTGGAAAGTCGATTAATACCAGTATTGGCACAAATGGAAGAAACTGGAATAAAAATTGATAAAAAATATTTCAGTAAATTTCAGAATGAGCTGGAAGAAAAGATAAATATGCTTCAAAGTGATATTTATAAACTTGCTGATGGGGAATTTAATATTGATTCGCCACAACAATTAGGAGAAGTTTTGTTTGAAAAATTACAGATTCCATCAGGTAAAAAGACAAAAACTGGATATTCAACAAATGTGGAAGTTCTGGAAATGATTGCAAACAATGGAGAATTGACAGAAGACAAACGGATGATTGGGAAAAAGTTGTTAGAATACAGGGCTTATAAGAAATTATTGTCAACATACATTGAGCCAATTCCAAAACTGGCGGATAAAAAAGAGAGAATCCATACGACTTTTAACCAAAATGGGACATCTACTGGACGGCTTTCGTCAGCAAATCCAAATTTACAGAATATTCCTGTGAGAACAGATGATGGAATAAGGATTCGTACTGGTTTTGTCGCAAAGGAAGGGCATAGCTTGATTTCATTTGACTATTCACAAATTGAATTGAGAGTTTTGGCTGAATTGTCAAAAGATAGGCATTTAGTACAGGCGTATCAGGATAATCAGGATTTGCATAACTTGACGGCAAGAAAGATATTTTTCAAAACCGAAGAAGACGAGATTTCACGGCATGAGAGAAGTATTGCAAAAGTAATTAATTTTAGTATCCTGTATGGAAAAACACCGTTTGGACTATCGAAGGAACTAGGAATTACAGTTCAAGAGGCTTCTCAATATATTACGACATATTTTGAGGAATATCCAAGAGTCAGAAAATTTTTAGATATTGTGACAGAAACGGCTAAACTTCACGGTTTTGTAGAAACTTTTTACGGTACGAGAAGATACATTAACGGAATTAATGCGACAAATAAAAATGTACAGGCACAGGCTGTAAGAATGGCGGTAAATACTGTTGTTCAGGGAACAGCGGCAAACATTATAAAAAAAGTTATGATTGAACTTCATGAGGAGTTTAAAAATGATGAAAATATAAAAATGCTTCTTCAAGTTCACGATGAACTGATTTTTGAAGTTCGTGATGAATTTGCTAAGGAATACATGAACAAAATTGAAAAAATTATGGAAAATACGGTTAAATTTAAGAAAGTTCCGTTAAAAGCTAATGGAAGTGTGGCTGAAAATTGGGGATTATTAAAGTAATAATATATTTTATATATGATAGAAATATATATTATATATTTGACTAATTGTTTTGAAATTGTTAGAATAATACTATATAAGGAAGGAATCAGAACAAAAAATGGCACAAATAAGAAAACTGGAAAACTATTTAAAGGGATTAAAAGACGGTACTGGAATCGGAATTGCCTATATACCCTTTGGAGTTGCAATTGGACTGATTTCAGCCAAAAGTTTTTCCCAAATTTTGCCAATGATTGGGCTTACATCGTTTGGAATGTATGCAGGAGGGGCTCATTCGTTACTGTTAAAGATACTTTATGTGATGAAGTCGCCTCCAGTTGAAGTGATTTTATCTATTGCTCTTATCAATTTAAGATATTTATTATTAAATATTGTTATTTTTAGACAGCTTGGTGAAGAAACTCCTATTTTTCAGAAGTTTCTGGTAGGCGTGGGGCTTACTGATGAAACTGTAACATATCTGACATTGAAAAAGGCCAAAAATGCATGGTATATGATGGGAGTAAATACAATTCCATATTTTTGCTACTGTTTTGGTACAATTTTTGGAGCAATATTTGGTGAAAAATTACCAGAATCACTTATGACAAGTATGAATTTTGTGCTTTATTCAATATTTTTCAGTGTGTTAATAATGGCTTTAAGCCAAAATTTTAAATATATAAGAATTGTTTTGCTGGCACTTGTTATAAAAATGGCATTTTCATTTTTGCCTATTTTAAATAAGGTAAGTTCAGGATGGGTTATGATTTTAACGATGTTTTTTGCAAGTTTTATATATGCACAGCTTTATTATAATGAAAATCCTGAAAAGCAGGAAAATGATTAAATTAATAAAGGGAAAGGAAGTGATAAGATTGAATTATAACGAAAATTTAGGGATTTTAACAATGATTTTGATGACACTCATAATCATGACAGTAATACTGAGGACATTGCCAATATTTGTAAAAATTCCAGAAAACAACCTAAAAGTTAATAAGTTCTTTGAAGCACTTCCTTATACAGTACTGACAGTATTAGTATTTCCAGATATTTTCACTTCTACTGGAAGTACAAATTTTGACATAATAAGAGTTCTGATTGGAATGGCAATCGTAGCATATTTAACTTTTAGGAAGACAAATCTTGGAATAATAATAATTGTTTCTATTGCAGTGATATATTTTTTAGGAATGTTAAAAGGAAGTTTTTAAATAAAAACAGAAAAATTTTAAAGAAATATAAATTAAAATTGATATTTAAAAAGGATTTTTATGAGTTTAGATAATTATAAAAAATTTTTAGGACAAAAAATACATGTAAAGATGGATAGAAAAATGGGAGAAAGACATCCTAAATATAATTTTATATATCCAGTAAATTATGGATATATTCCAAATACTATTGGTGAAGATGGAGAAGAAATAGATGTTTATATTTTGGGAGTTTTTGAACCTGTTGATGAATTTTGTGGAATATGTAGAGCTATTGTGTATAGGTATGATGATCAAGAGAATAAACTTATAGTAATTCCAGATGGGAAAAATTATACAGTTTCCCAAATGGAAGTACTGGTTGAATTTCAGGAACGTTTTTTCAAACATAAAATTTTAACTGAATAATAATTAAAATTATTTTTATTTAACAACATTAAATTTATTATTTTAAATTTTTATATCCTTTATCATTTTAAATTTTTAAACTCCTGATAAATTCAGAATTTCTTTTTTTTCAAGCTGACTAAAAGCATAATTTAAGCCTGTTCTGATAATAGGTTTTTTATCAAGATCAATTTCTTTATTTTCTTTTGTAAGTCTTACAATTTGGAAGTCCTCGAGATAAAGATTTGATTTCATTGGATCATAACGAATGTCAGTTGCAAAGGTCATTGTTCCGCTAATCTGATCATTTAATGCATCATTTAGGTATTCTGCTTCAATAATTAGCTTATCATTTTCAAAATGTACTTTTGGATTAAATAGCTTGATTTTTCCAAGAGGGTAGGATTTTTCTATTGGAAACTTGGAAGCAACAGCACTTTTTACCATAGAATCTGGAATTTTTAACTGATTTTGAGTGTAAATGTAGTAACCTAAGCCTGCAATTAATACAATAACTGAAAAAAATAAAAATTTAAATAATTTCATAGTTATAACTCCTTTTTAAATTATATTCTGCTTTGGAATTTTGGTTGTGTTTATAAACATTATTTCCAAAATCAAGTAACTATATCACTTAATTATTTAAAAATATTTTGAAAAAATATTTAATCTTCTTTGAAAAGGAATAAATATAAGAAAAGTACTAAATTAAATAATAAAATAAAAACTTTTTATTGAAAAACCTATAAATATTAGGTATAATAATATTATAATAATTTTTAATGGCAAGGAGGATATGGACAAAAATTCAAGTTCATAAGAAATAATGGAAGATTTGGAAAAAACGAGAAAAATAGTAAAAAGTTCATTTTTTGTGGCAGTAGTCACAATTACTTTACTTTTGGTGTTTCCATACGATATGAAACCTAAGGAATGGCAAATCTATGCAGGTAGTTATTTTGTGACTACATTAGGGTTAACAATTGGTGGAGCTGCAATTGGAATAATTTTTGGAATGCTGCTAGCATTTTTTAAATTTCAGAAAACAAATAGTGAAGTTTTTAATATGATAAAAGATGTTATTATTGATGAATATGTTGATATAATGCGTGGAACTCCTATGGTTTTACAATTGCTGACATTATCTTTTGTAGTTGTGGTACTTAATAATTACTGGATTGCAGTGATTGCTTTGGGGCTTAATAGTGCAGCTTATGTAGAGGAGACAATCCGTTCTGGAATTGAAAGTATAGACAAGGGACAAATGGAAGCTGCAAGAGCAACTGGAATGCCTTATAGAATGGCAATGAACGAAATTATAATGCCGCAAGCTATAAAAAATATTTTGCCTGCGCTGCTGAATGAATTTATAAATCTATTTAAGGAAACTGCTGTTGTTGGATATATTAGTGTTGTGGACATTACCATGAACAGTAAAAGTTTACAGGCTGTGTACTATAGTGTAAAACCCATATTATTTACTGGTGTAGTTTATTATATTAGCGTAAAATTATTCTCATTTATTGGGAAACGATTGGAGATGAGATTAAAGGAAAATGATTAAGATAAAAGATTTGAAAAAGAAATATGGAGAATTGGAAGTTCTAAAAGGGATTAGTACAGAAATAAAAGAAGGGGAAGTAATTTCGATTATAGGACCTTCTGGAAGTGGGAAATCAACATTTTTACGTTGTATAAATAGACTTGAAGAACCTACATCAGGAGAAATTAAAATAAATAATAAAAATATTTTAGAGCATAAGTTTGATATAAACAAAATACGTGAAGAAGTTGGAATGGTATTTCAGCACTTTAATTTATATCCACATAAAACTGTACTGGAAAACATAACCTTAGGTCCAATAAGATTAAAAAAAATGTCAAAAGCTAATGCAGAAAAACTGGCAATAGAATTACTGGAAAAAGTTGGACTTGCTGATAAAAAAGATGTTTATCCAAATAAGCTGTCTGGTGGACAGAAACAAAGGGTTGCAATTGCAAGGGCATTAGCAATGAATCCAAAAGTAATTTTATTTGATGAACCAACATCGGCACTTGATCCTGAAATGATAGGTGAAGTTCTGGAAGTAATGAGGGAACTTGCAAATGCTGGAATGACGATGATTGTCGTAACGCACGAAATGGGATTTGCAAGAAATGTTGCAAATAGAGTATTTTTTATGGATGAGGGATATATCCTGGAAGATGCAAAACCTAAAGACTTGTTTGAAAATCCTAAAACAGAAAGGGCAAGGGAATTTTTAGACAAAGTTTTAAATCACTAAGAAATTTATTGATTATATAGATTATAAAATAAAATTAAAACAGGGAAAGAGAGGAACAAATATGAAAAAAATATTTTTGATGATAACATTAGTAATCTTTGGAATTATATCGTGTGGAAAAAAAGATAATGGAGAAAAGAAATTAAGAGTAGGATTGAATGCGGTTTTTGCTCCGTTTGAATATGTTGAAAATGGACAAGTTGCAGGATTTGACGTTGATCTTATAAATGAAATTGGGAAAAATCTTGGATATAAAGTTGAGATTATCGATCAGTCATTTGATGGATTGATTCCAGCATTGAAAGCAGGAAAAATTGATATTATTGTATCTGGTATGAGTTCAACTGAAGAAAGAAAAAAATCAGTAGATTTTACAGATGATTACTTTGTTTCAAAAGAAACTTACATAAGAAAAAAAGGTAATACTGCGGTTACACCAACTACGTTAAGTGGCAAGAAAATTGGAGTTCAGCTTGGAACAATTCAAGAAATAGAAGCAAAAGAGATTAACGGAGCTATTGTTGTGCCAAACGAAAGTACAGTAAATACGATTTTAGATTTAAAAGCAGGAAAAATTGATGTAATCATTCTGGAAAAAGCAGTAGCTGAAGAATACATGAAGAAAAATCCTGAAATGGAAATTTTTGATGAAAAACCAGCTAAAATTGGAATGGCGATGGCTCTTAACAAAGGAAAAAATCAAGAATTGATAAAACAAATAAATGACGAATTGAAAAAAATGAGAGAAAATGGAAAATATGACGAATTAATTAAAAAATATGGTTTAGAAAATAATCAGAAATAAAATGTTTTATTGAAAGGAGAGAAAGAATAAATCATGAAAAAACCAACGTTACTTGCAGTTTCTTCAATGGTAGCAATGGCGGTACCCACGGTATCTGACAAAATGACGACTTCTGCTATGCGAAAGGATATAATTCGTCCAAATGTGGCAGATATTCAACAAGATGTAAAAAATGATGTGCCTACATTGGATACACCAAATCCTGAAAAAACTACATCGGCTGCGGCAAAAGATAATCCAGATTTAATAACAGTTGCACTAACACAGGATGGTACTGGAACAAGAATTGTTAATAACAAAGCTCCATTGCCACATCAAAATTCTGAAAAAAATGTTGCTACAACGCAGCAGGTAGAGCCAAAGCAGGAAACTGAGAAAACAGAACAGCAGGTAGTTCAACCAGCAGTTAATCATATTGAAAATGTTTCTGAAATTCAAGAAAAGCCAATAAATAATCCAGAAAAGGTGCAAATATCAAAATCAGAAATTATATCTCTTAAATCAAGCGAATTAAGTTTTCAAAAAAATAGTACTGATTTGAAAAAGGAAGCATATCCTGTATTGCGTGATATAAAGGATTATGTTGAAAAAAATGATTTTGTTGTATCAATTATTGGATATACTGATAAAAGTGGGGCTCCTTCATATAACAAACGTTTATCACTTAGAAGAGCTGAAAAAGTTAGTTCAAAATTAATAGAATTTGGGCTTTCTAAAGATAGAATAGTAGATGTGACGGGGCGTGGAGAAAGTAATCCAATTAAAACTAATGATACAAAAGAAGGAAGGGAAGAAAATCGTAGAGTAGAGTTTAGATTTGTAAAAAGAGGGCAAGTCTAAAATTGTAAAATCTTTTTATAAAAAGTGATACTTAGAGTAACAGTTTCTAAATATCGCTTTTTATATTATAGTAAAACTATAAAAAATAAATTTATTTTTGAATAGATTTTATGATATAATCTAATAAAAAAATTAGGAGAGAAATTAATTTAATGAAAAACAGTGAAAATATGAGACAGATTGAAAATGCAGAAAACTATATTGAAAGGGATATAAAAAATGCAAAGGAAATTCTGGAAAGAATGAATCCTAATCAGAAAATCAATTATCATACAATTTTGACAAAACTTATTTCAGATTGGGAAAATAAGGATATTCGTCCTAAAATATTGATTCATAGCTGCTGTGCGCCTTGCAGTACCTATACGCTGGAATTTTTAACGCAATATGCAGACGTGACCGTTCTGTTTGCAAATAATAACATTCATCCAAAGGCAGAGTATATAAAAAGAGCCTTGGTACAGGAGGAATTTATTAAGAAGTTTAACGAGCGTACTGGAAATAATGTTGGATTTATTGAAGATGAATATAAGCCGATGGTCTTTTATAAAGCTGTGAAAGGACTGGAAAAGGAGAAGGAAGGTGGAGCAAGATGTACTGCCTGTTTTCAGATGAGGCTTGACATTGTGGCAAAAAAAGCTCAGGAATTGGGGTTTGACTATTTTGGAAGTGCCTTGACATTAAGCCCGCATAAGAACAGCCAGCTGATAAATACATTGGGACTGGAAATTCAGGAAATTTTTGATGTAAAATACCTGCCATCTGACTTTAAGAAAAACAACGGATACAAACGTTCAGTTGATATGTGTGCAGAATATGATGTGTATAGGCAATGTTACTGTGGTTGCGTATTTGCTGCGATGGATCAGGGGATTGATTTGAACGAGTATAAATAGAAGATGGAAAGATTAAAAAAATTTATTTATTAAGAAACCGTGAGAAAATTAAAAATTTGCCTTGAAAAATAAACGAGAATAAGATATAATATACTTGAAAAGGATTAATAAAAGTTAGGTATTAAAAAGTTAGACATGAAGGAGCGAGTAAACCTAAGTCTTCCTGGTTCAGTCAGGTATTAAAAAGTTAGGTCATAATAGGAGCGAGCAAGTCTAAGTCTTCCTGGTTCAGTCAGGTATTAAAAAGTTAGACCATAAAGGAGCGAGCAGTCTAAGGCTTCCTGATTTATTAATCATTAATTTAAAGTATTTTTTAGGCGATATTGTTTTGTATCGCCTTTTTAAATGAAGGGGGAAATTAGATGAATGAAAAGAATAAATTATATTTTATAACATTAACGTCAAATTATTTAAAATATTTAGGAATTTATGAAAATAAAGTTTCATTAAAAGCAAACAGACCATTTATAGGAATAGTTTTTAAGGTAAATAATAAAGAGTATTTTGCACCATTATCTTCTCCAAAAGAAAAACATAAAAGAATGAAAACTAATATAGATTTTTTCAAAATAGATAAAGGTAACTTAGGAATTATTAATTTTAACAATATGATACCTGTTATTAATAATGATTTATGTAGAAATAAATTGGATTTAGAAATGCTAAGTAAGAGTTTAAATACAGACGACATAAAGTATTTCAGATTATTAAAAAATCAATTGGAATATTGTGAAAAAAATAAAAATATTATACTTGCAAAAGCTGAAAAAATATATAATATTTTTACAAAAAATTTTGATAAATTAAGTGAATCGCAAAAAAAAATGTATGGAAGAGTAAATAACTTTAAAGTGCTGGAGCATGCTTCAAAAGAATTTGAGAAGGAATACATAACAGAATCACTTTAAAATCAAATTTAGAAAACAATTAATTTAATAGGCTGATATTAAATAAATTTTGAATAAATAAAAAATGTTTAATTGGAAACAAAATAATGAGAACGAGGATTTTGAAAATGAGAATTTTGATAGTAGAAGACGAGAAAATGATAAATGATATTATAGCTAGAACGCTAAGAAAAGAGAATTATAGTGTTGACAGCTGTTTTGATGGGCAAGAGGCGTTAGATTATATTTTTTCTGCAGAATATGATGTGCTGATACTGGATATAATGCTTCCTAAATTGGATGGGTTTGAAGTGTTGAAAAGAATACGGAATAAGGGAATACAGACGCCAGTATTGTTCCTTACTGCAAGGGAGAGTGTTCAGGACAGGGTAAAAGGGCTGGATTATGGAGCTGATGATTATTTGGTGAAACCATTTGATTTTGAGGAGCTTCTCGCACGTATCCGTGTAATACTTAGAAAAAATAGCATAAAGACTGATTCAGTAGGAAATATTTTTAAGATAGCCAATCTTACGGTTGACTGCAACATGCATACTGTATTTAGGGATGAAAAGAAAATAAAGTTGTCTCCAAAAGAATTTTCAATATTAGAATATATGATAAGAAACAAAAAAAGAGTTATTTCAAAAGAAAAAATTGAGCAGCATATTTATGATTTTGACTCTGAAATAAACAGTAATGTAATAGAAGTGCATATAAGACTTTTAAGAAAAAAAATTGATACAGATTTTACACCTAAATTAATTCACACTATAAGAGGTGTAGGATATGTCTTGAAGGAAGAAAATGAATAATAAGATTAATTATAATAAAAAAAGAATTTCAATAAAAACAAAAATTACGTTATGGTATACAAGCATGATAGTTATAATTGTATTGTGTTTTTTGGGAGCTATGTTCTATATTAGTTCTATTGCTGTGAAAAATTCTGTTTATAAAAGGCTTAAAACAACAGTAGAAAAAATTAATAAGAGCATTGAACTTGAAAATGGGGAGTTAATAATTGACAATAATCTTAGCGTAATAACCGACGATATTTTTATTTCAATTTATGATAAAAATCTTAACTTTATATACGGAAATACAGATATTGATTTAGAAGTTTCTCAAAATTCTGATGAAAGCAATAAAGTAAAAATAGTAAAACAAAAAAATTCAAATTCAAAATGGTATGTTTATGATATAAGGAAAAATTTTATCGGACATGGAGAAATATTAATTAGAGGAATTACACCTTTTTCAAGCCTTGAAAAAAATATAGAACTAATTATTTTAATATTTATTATTATATTTCCATTCTTAATAATTGTTTCTATTTTAAGCGGAAAATTTATAACAAAAAAATCTTTTAGCCCAATTGAGCAAATAGTTAAAACGGTTAACAAAATTTCGAGAGGGGATGACCTTTCTCAAAGAATTAATTTACAAAGTGGAGAGAGGGAAATCTATGATTTGGCTGAAACTTTTGATCAGATGTTTAACCGTCTTCAGGAAGCGTTTGACAGGGAAGCTCAGTTTACATCGGATGTGGCTCACGAATTAAGGACTCCGCTTTCAGCAATTCGTATGCAAAGTGAGTACAGCTTGAAATATTTGAACTTAAATGAAGAATCAGAAGATATATTAAAAAATATTTTAGAAAAATCCAAAAAGATGTCAAGTTTAATTTCTGAATTGCTTATGCTTGCCAGAATGGATAAAAAAAATCAAAAACTTAATATCAAAAATGAGAATTTGAATGAAATTATTCAGTTAGTCATCGAAGTCGAAAGTAATTATGCTAAAGAGAAAAATATTAAAATTATTTACGATGAAAAAAATGATATTTTTGCAGATGTTGACAGGGATATGCTTACACGGGTTTTTATAAATCTTATTTCAAATGCAATTACTTATGGAAATGAAAATGGAATGATAGTAATAACTTTAGAGAAAATAGAAAATTCAGATAAAATACAATGTAAAATTATTGATGACGGAATCGGAATTTCAAGTGAACATATTAATAAAATATGGAATCGGTTTTATCAGGTTGATTCTTCCCGTTCCAGCGATAATTCAGGACTTGGGCTTTCTATTGTAAAATGGATAATTGAAGAGCATAAAGGGACAATTATGGTAGAAAGTGAATTAGGGAAAGGGACAATTTTTACTTTTTATTTGCCTGAAAAAATTTTGTAATATAGAATTAAAGAAATTATTTTGATTAATATTAATATAGATTTATTTATAGAAAGGAAAAAAATGAAAACATTAAAAAAAAGAGTAAAGCCGTTTCTAATTTTAGCAATGCTTCCTGCTGCATCTGGTATAAATTTGTATTCTTCAGAAATAACGACTGTAACAATAAGAAACAATAGAGTGAAAATAAATTTGGAAAAAGCCAAAAAAATTGTTTTTGAACATTCTAAAGTTCATTCAAACAATGTAAAATTGACAAAACTTATTTTAGAAAAAGAAAATAAGAAATATGTATATGCTATTGAATTTTATTATAGAAATAAAAAATACAGATATAATGTTGATGCAAATACAGGAAGAGTAATTACGCATAGTTCTAGTGAAAGTCTTATATCTGATTCTCGTTGGGGCGTTGGAAAAGATACATTCCAAGCGAAAAATGCACCAGCAGTAGCACCGTCACCATCACCAATAGAACAAAAGACTGAACGTGATGGATATGCTGATATGCAAAGTAGGATGGAATATAGTAAAAGAATAACCGAGGAAGAAAGTT
Source organism: uncultured Leptotrichia sp. (assembly GCA_963517565.1). GTDB lineage: Bacteria > Fusobacteriota > Fusobacteriia > Fusobacteriales > Leptotrichiaceae > Leptotrichia. The sequence continues at coordinate 26,325 of CAUQGN010000026.1, forward strand.
ATGCTAGAGCTAAATACAACTTCAGCAGGAAAGAAAAAAATGTAGAAAATATCATTTTAGAGCAATTGAAGAAAAATGTTTATGATGATCTGAATTATGCATCATTTGAAGAAATTATTCTTGTAAATGCTGAAAAATCAATCTATAAGGGTACAATAAAAGCCAATTATATAGAATATGATTTTAAAATTAATTTATCTACAGGTAAAATTTTAAAATGGAAATTAAAAAAATAGAATCTAAAAAAGTAAAAATTTTCAGTTAAATTTAAGGTTAATTTGCTAAAATACACTTGAATCTTTTTAAACTTAAATATATCATAACTTTTGATACAAATTTTAAAATAGTATTGTTATGATAAGAAAGTAGGAGAACTATGAAAAAGAAATCAAGAAAATTATCTGTATTAGTTATGACAGGATTAACACTTTATGCTGCAAATGGATTTTCTATACCGGCAATAAAAAAAGATTATACTTGTCCGATAGGAAAAGAAAAGTTTAGTAGCATCGATTATTCGCCACAATGTCCGACTAACAAATTTGTAATGTTCAAGAATGAATTTACAAA
>CAUQGN010000027.1:0-26298 GCA_963517565.1 uncultured Leptotrichia sp.
TACCATTGGAAGAACTTTACAAAGCGTGTGAAATTGCACTTGAAATTTGTAATGAAAAATCGCCTGTGGCAAGGGTAATTGCAAGACCTTATGTTGGTAAAAAAGTTGGAGAATTTAAGAGAACTGCGAACAGACACGACTTCTCGATTGACCCTCCAAGAGAAAGCATGCTTGAAAGATTGGAAAAAGCTGGACTTGATGTAGTGGGAATTGGAAAAACGAGCGACTTGTTCAATGGAAAAGGAATTACAGATAACAGAAAAGCTAATCAGGATAACTTAGATGGAATTAAGAAAACAATAGCTGCATTGAAGGAAGATACAAAAGGATTGATTTTCACTAACTTAGTTGATTTTGATGCTGTTTATGGACATAGAAGAAATGTTGAAGGATATGTAAAGGCTCTAATCGAATTTGATAACTGGCTACCTGAAATTGAGAAAAACTTGAAAGATGATGAAATCTTGATTATCACAGCTGATCACGGAAACGATCCTACGTACAAAGGGACAGATCATACGAGAGAATATATACCTATAATGATTTGTGGTAAAAATGTTAAAAAGAATGTAAATATTGGAACTAGAAAAACTTTTGCGGATATTGCGGCAACTGTTGAGGAAATTTTATTGGGAACTGAAAAAGAAGGAAGTTTTGCAAAAGAAATTTTGGAAGACTAAAAATAGATAAATATGGGTTAATTGAGGTTAGAAATTAGATGAAACGAGAAAATAATATTAAAAACACCTTTTGGAAATATACGAATGTTTTTGAATAAAAAAGAAGTTGAGTTTAATTTTTCTAAAATTCGAAATTTTAAATCTTTTTTGAAAACTGAAACATATTTATTGAAGTATGAATTTAAAAAGGAAAAAATAGATAAAATAAATAAACATTTCTTAAAATGTATTTTAGAAACAGATTTTGAATATGAAAGTTATGTTGAGAGCGGAGAGAGAGTGGAAGCGATTTCTTTTGAAATTAATAATGGGAAATCGACAATAGGGACAACTTCTGGATTGTCTATGGCAGAATCTGATGGGAATAATAATGATTTTGATATTGAGTATTTGGAAAATGGAATTGAAATTGTAATTTTTGAAAAAACAGGGAATCAAATTTTTAGTTTTGGAGTTTCTTTTCTAGAAAATGTAAATGTAGAAAATGAGGTTCAAACATGGCTTGCAGTTGATTATGCGATAAATTTAAAAGAAAGGGTAAATAAATGCCAAAATTAATAATAAACAACCTAAATATAAAAGAAAAAAATGCTGATAAAAATGGAACAACTGGTTACAGAGTAAAAATAGATGGTGGAAATCCAATAGAATTTAGAAAAAAATATTTGGAAGTTCAGGTTCCAAAAGGAGAGCATGAAGTTACAATATTTAGGACTGGACTTAAAAAGGTTGTGAAGAAAATTAAGGTAGCGGGGAAAGATGCCAAGGTTTCTGTAAGGATTGATGTTAGTTTGCCGATAATGATGGTAATACTTCAATTAATAATAAATAATTTTATTTTACCGAAACCATCTGTTTTGAGAACAATTATTAGTGTTATCTTTTTAATTTTATTTTTGTATTTGATGTTTATGAGAGAAGTAATAAAAGTGGATGTTGAAGAGTAGACAACAAGAAATTTTAGCAGAGGATGATGATTGATGAAACCTGAAGAGACAAAAGATAGGGAGCAGGAAGAAGAAAAATGGCTAAAGTGGGCGATTGAGTTACAAAGTCTGGCTCAGGCGGGACTTGCATATGGAAAGGATAAGTTTGATATTGAGCGATTTGAGAGAATTAGAGAGATTTCAGCTGAGATGGTAGCTTATAAGACTGATATTTCGATAGAAAAAGTAAAAAATTTGTTTTGCAATGAAGTTGGATATCAGACGCCTAAAATTGATACGAGAGCTGCAATTTTTGAAAATAATAAGATTTTACTAATTCAGGAGAGTAATGGAAAATGGGCATTGCCAGGCGGATGGGCAGATGTTCATCTTTCAGTTAAGGAAAATGTGCTAAAGGAAGTTAAGGAGGAAGCTGGAATTGAAGCAAGTGCAGAAATGATTGTAGCCTTACTGGATGTAACAAAAAATCAAGGAAAAGCAATTCCTTATGGCATAACAAAAATTTTTGTGTTGTGTGAACATGTTAGTGGAAAATTTGAGAAAAATATAGAAACGATTGACAGCCGATATTTTGGGATTGATGAATTGCCAGAGCTTGCAACTAATAAAACTACCGCTGAACAGATACAAATGTGTTTTGAGGCGAATGAGAATAGGGATAATTGGAAAGTGATTTTTGATTAAGTTGTTAAATAATAGATATTAAATTGTAGGAGGGGAAAATGGATAAAAAATACATTTTAGAAAAATTGTCAAAAATAGACAAGAATAAATACAGTATATCTGAATTAGGCTTATTTGGAAGTTATGCTAAAAATGCAGAAAATGAAAATAGCGATATAGATGTATTGGTAAAAATGGAATTTAAAAAAGGAATGTATCAAAATTTTTGTAATTTACAAAAAGAATTGGAAGAAATATTTCATAAAAAAGTAGATTTGATAGAAAAAAGTGTATTTGATTATAAATTTAAAACAAAAAATGTTAGAGAATATAAAGAAAAAATAAGAGAAGAGATTCTAGAAAGTGTAATATATGTATAAGAAAAATAGAAATATTATTCAATTTGCTTATGATATAGAAGAATGTATAAATGAAGTAATAGAAGAAGTAAATGGAATAGAATATGTTGAATTTGCTGCTGATAAAAAATTGATTGGTTATGTTGAACGGCAACTTGAAAAAATAGGAGAAGCGATAACTCAAATACAAAAGTTAGATAAAAATATTTTATTACAAAGTTATAACGAAATTAGCTATTGGGAAAATATAAAGGGAATGAGAAATAGATTGATTCATGAGTATTGGGGAACAAGTATTGAAATGGTTTATGAAGTTTCTTTATATGAATTGGAAGAGTTGTTAGAATATATAAAACAAGTAAGAAACAATGTAATCAATACTAAATAAAAAATATAAAAAAGACTAGTCTAAAACTTCATAAGTTCTAAAATAGTCTTTTTTTATATATCACACTTTTTTACTTTTAAAATATTTTTTAAAAATTATAATTAATGAGAACCTTTTTTATTATAATCTTTTTGTTTTTCTTTATATTTTCTGACTTGTCTTTCTAGTCTGTCAGCTAAGTCATCAATTGCTGCATACAAATCTTTGTTTTCAGCTTCTATTTTTATTTTTGTACCGCTTGCATAAACTAATCCGTCAGCTTTATGAATTGGCCCTTCAGATTTTGTGTCTTCGACTGTCAGAACAACATCGACTTCTGTGATAGCTTCCGAATACTTAGAAATTCTGCTTATTTTTTCTTCAGTATAAGTTTTAATTGCATCTGTAATTTTAAGTTGTTTTCCGCTAATAATGATTTTCATAAATCATCACATCCTTTCATCTATGTCAATAATATTGTACCTTGAAAAAACTAAATGTCAATAGATAAAATAAAATAATTAAAATTATTTGTTGAAATCTTAAAAAGAATGTTATAAAATTTTATTAATCTAAAAGTTAAAAAATATAAGGTGAAAAAATGAAAAAAATTAATAGTGTACACAATATGAAAGAATTTTTTGAACAGGATACAGTTTCGCTTGCAAAAAATTTACTGGGGAAATTAGTACTTGTAAAAAAGAATAATGAATTATTAGGAGGATATATTGTAGAAACGGAAGCTTATTTGGGAGTAGTGGATAGGGCTTGTCACGGATTTGAGGGAAAATTGACTCCAAAGGTTGAGGCATTGTTTGGGAAAGCGGGAACAGTTTATATTTATACTATGCACACACATAAAATGCTTAATATTGTCAGTTGTGAAGAAGGAAATCCGCAGGCAGTATTAATTAGGGGAATTGAGCCTGTGATAAATATTGAAAGAATGATTGAAAATAGAGGAAAAGAGGGAATTTTAATTAGCAATGGGCCTGGAAAATTGACAAAGGCGATGGGAATTGGAGATGTATTCAACAAGAGTAAGATTTGTGAAATTACAAAAAAATTTCATAAAGTATCAAAAAAATCAATTTATGATATTGAAAATATGGAAGAAAATATACTTTATATTGATTTTGAGAACAGTAAAACACCTAAAAATATTGACATTTCGGCAAGAATTGGTATTCCAAATAAAGGAATCTGGACAGAAAAGGAATTACGATATTTTGTGGCAGGGAATAAATATGTTTCAAAAATGAAAAAATCTGAGTTTAAAGATGAGTGCTGGAAATAATTTTTTAGGTATTGAAAAAATAGTAAAATTTTGTTATACTTTTATTAAGTAGAAAATTTTACGAAAAATATCAAAATTTTAAGTGAAGTATTTATTATTGTTTGTAAAGTTAAATTTGTTGTGGAGGAAAGATGAAAAAAAATTTTTTTGTCAGAAGAGCAATCAAGATATTTTTTACAGGACAAATTGTAAAATTGTCTGCTTTGTTATGTATAAAATGTAAAAAAATTAAATATATAAATTTGTGTTAGAAATCTAGGTGAATTTTGTTTACTTAGATTTTTTTGTTTTTTAGTGTAAAAGGAAACAGTTATCATCCCCTTTTATTTCACGATACTAGTCATTTTAATTTCTTCAAATTATAATATTTTTAGATATAGGCGAAAGCACAACGAACTAATCTCGGCTTGTCTAAGCATTTTTTGAAAACAAACTTGAAATTCGCTTCGCTTAGATAATAATTTTTATTGCAAAAAAATTACTGCATTTTGATTTATTATAATAACTGTGATGATTAAAACTAAATCTCGTTTAAATATTAAAAATTTTTTCGTAAAGGATAAGAACCTAATATTTTTAAAGAATTGATAACCTGACGGAGATTTTATTTGTTCAACTACGACTGTTTGACGACTGATAAGGAGGAGTTTCGGAGTTGGGCAAATAAAAGTCGGAGTCTAGCCATAGGTGCAGGATTTGCGGCAATGAGCAATCCTGCGAAAAATAAAGAAAAAACATAATAAAAATAGAAAAGACTGTTATTAAACAAAATAATCTAATACTAAATCCTGTTAGAAAATAAAAACTATGTTAAGGACAAGAAGTTTAAATCCCTTGCTTAAACATATTTAATTCAAAATTTATTAAATATTTGCTATTTAAATGGGAAATAGTATTAAATTAGTTAATATAAATAAAAAATATAGCAGAAAGAAGGAGAGAAAAAATGAATTATAGAATCTTTGTGGAAAAAAAAGAAGATTTTAGAGTGGAAGCACAGAATTTGTTTAGTGACTTGAAGGAGAACATCGGAATAGATGGACTTGTTGATGTAAGAGTCTTGAATATTTATGATGTATTTAACTTGGGTGAAAATGATTTGGAAAAATTGGAAAAAACTGTATTTTCGGAAATAAATGTTGACAATGTTTTTAGGTCATTTGATGAAGTATTTAAGGAAAAAGATTCAGAAAATGTGTATTTTTCAGTGGAGTTTTTACCGGGGCAATATGATCAGAGAGCGGATTCTGCAATTCAATGTATAAATTTATTGATTGATGAAGATAATAATATTAATGTAAAAAGTGGGAAATTGATAATTTTATACGGAAAAATTTCTCCTGATGAACTTGCGAGAATAAAAAAATATTATATAAATGAAGTTGAGGCGAGGGAAAAAGATTTAAATGTTTTAAGTGAAAATGTCGAAACAGAAAATACGGATGATGTTATTGTTTATGAAGGATTTACTGAAAAAACAAAAGAGGAAATCGAAAGTCTTAAAAATGAATTGGAACTGGCGATGACTGTGAATGACTTGCTGTTTATTCAGGAATATTTTAAAAATGAGGAAAAAAGAAATCCTACGGAAACTGAAATTCGAGTGCTGGACACTTACTGGAGTGATCACTGCCGACACACAACTTTTGAAACAATTATTGACGATATAAAAGTTGAAAATGAAACTTATAAGAATATCATTGAAAAAGCTATTAATGAGTATTTGGAAAGCAGGGAGTACGTTCATACTGACAGAATTTCTAAAAAGCCTATGACTCTTATGGATCTTGCTACAATTTTTGGAAAAGAGCAGAGAAAAAATGGGAACTTGCCAGATTTGGAAGTTTCGGATGAGATAAATGCGTGTTCAATTTATATTGATGTGCCAATTGAAAGAATTGATGAAAATGGGAAAAAGAATACAGTTACTGAAAAATGGATTTTGCAGTTTAAGAATGAAACTCATAACCATCCAACAGAAATTGAGCCGTTTGGAGGAGCTTCTACTTGTATTGGTGGAGCAATCCGTGATCCGTTATCTGGAAGAACTTATGTTTATCAGGCTGTGAGAATTAGCGGTTCTGCTGATCCGACTGAAAAAATTGAGGATACAATGGCTGGAAAATTGCCACAAAAGGTTATTACGCAAGTAGCTGCACACGGATTTTCTTCTTATGGAAATCAGATTGGGCTTGCAACAACTCATGTGAATGAAATTTACGATGAAGGATATAAGGCTAAAAGGATGGAACTGGGACTTGTCGTGGGAGCGGCATCTGCTGAAAATATTATTCGTGAAAAGCCTGAAAATGGGGATATTGTAATTTTACTTGGTGGAAGAACTGGAAGAGACGGAATTGGAGGAGCGACTGGATCGTCTAAGGAGCATACAACAGAATCTTCAGAAAAATCAAGCGCTGAAGTGCAAAAAGGAAATGCAATTGTTGAAAGAAAAATTCAAAGACTTTTCAGAAATAGAAATGTTACTAAATTAATTAAAAAATGTAATGATTTTGGAGCTGGAGGAGTTTCAGTCGCAATCGGAGAGCTTGCTGACGGTCTTGAAATTGACTTGAATAAGGTAAAAGTGAAATATATCGGATTAAATGGTACAGAACTTGCTATTTCAGAATCGCAGGAGAGAATGGCAGTTGTTATCGAAAAACAAAACTTGGATAAATTTATAGAATTTGCAAATGAAGAAAATCTGGAAGCATATCAAGTAGCCGAAATTAATGATTCTAACAGGCTTGTTATGAAATACAATGGAAAAGAGATTGTGAATATTTCAAGAGATTTCCTAAATACAAACGGAGCAGCCTCAAATATCAATATTACAATTGAAAATACTCCAAAATTAAACTTGAACAGAGAAATTGAAGGAAATGACTTTAGAAATAAATTTATAAATAACTTGAAAGACTTAAATGTCGCTTCACAAAGAGGATTAGTTGAAACTTTTGACGCAACAATCGGGGCAACTACTGTATTAATGCCATTTGGTGGGAAATATCAGTTGACTCCTGCTGAAGTTTCGGTACAGAAAGTGTCAGTAATTAATGCAGAAACAGATGTTGCCTCAATGGTTGGGTATGGATACAATCCTTATGTTGCAAAACAAAGTACATTCCATGGAGGTGCTTACGCTGTAATTGAGTCAATGGGAAAAGTTGTCGCTGGTGGAGGAAACTACAAAAACATCAGATTTACATTCCAGGAATATTTTGAAAGACTGGGGCAGGATTCTAAAAAATGGGGTAAACCATTATCAGCACTATTAGGAGCATTGCACATTCAGAAAGCCTTTGGATTGCCGTCAATTGGTGGAAAGGATTCAATGAGCGGAACATTTAATGAAATTTCTGTACCGCCAACATTGGTATCATTTGCAGTAAGTGTTACAGATGCTGAAAATGTAATTTCTAGCGAATTTAAAAAGGCTGGAAACAATGTGTACTTGATTACAACGCCAAATGATGAAAATGACTTGCCAAAACTTGATGAATTAAAGGCAAATTTTGATTTTATAACTGAAAATATAAGAAATAAAAAAATTGTATCTGCTATGGCTGTGAAAAATGGTGGAATTGCAGAAAGCATTGCAAAAATGTCATTTGGAAATAAACTGGGTGTGGATGTTTTGGCACAAATTGATGAAAATGACTGGTTTAAAGTAAATTACGGAGCATTTATTGCCGAAACTGCTGAAAATATTGAGCATAAAAATGCGATGTTGCTCGGAAAAGTTACTGATAAAGCTAAAATTACTGTAAATGAAATAACTTTTAAATTAGATGAGTTAATCGGAAATTGGGAAAGCAAACTTGAAAAAATCTTCCCAACAGGAAAAAAAGTGCCAAAAGAGCATGAAATTGCACATTGTGAAGGATTAAAATATGAAAGGCTTGCCAAAATTGAGCATGAAAATATAATTAGTAATATCTCAAACACTTATGCAAAACCTAGAGTGTTTATACCAGTATTTCCAGGAACAAATTCAGAATATGATTTGGAAAGAGCATTTAACCGTGAAGGAGGAATTTCTAAGATAGGAGTGTTTAACAACTTGTCTCACAGAAATATTTTAGATTCAATTGACAATTTTGTTAAGGAAATTAATAATTCGCAGATTTTAATGCTGCCAGGTGGATTTAGTGCAGGAGATGAACCAGATGGTTCTGCTAAATTCATGGTTGCCGTTCTAAAAAATAAAAAAGTTAAAGAAGCTGTGGAAAATTTACTAAAGAGAGATGGACTAATCTTAGGAATTTGTAACGGTTTTCAGGCACTTATAAAATCAGGATTACTTCCTTACGGAGAAATCCGTGAATTAAACGAAACTTCACCAACTTTGACCTTTAACGCAATTGACAAGCATATGTCAAAAATCGTGCAGACAAAAATTATTACAAATAACTCTCCGTGGCTTTCTGATATGGAAGAGGGAGATATTCACTCTGTCCCGATTTCTCACGGTGAAGGAAGAATAATTATTACAGAGGAAGAATACAAAAAATTATTCAAAAATAATCAAATTGCAACAAAATATGTAGGTTTAGATGGAAATTCAACAATGGATTCTCAATTTAATCCAAATGGTTCATATTATGCAATTGAAGGAATGCTTGCTCATAATGGTAGAATTTTTGGGAAAATGGGACATTCTGAAAGAAAAGGAAAGAATGTTTATAAAAATATTTACGGAAATAAAGAGCAGAATATTTTTAGAAATGGAATAAAATTTTTTAAATAATTAATATCTTTTTTCTTATAAATAATAAATTTTTAATCGAGAGGAATTTTTATAAAATTATGAGTAAAAAACGATTATTCTTAGTAATTATAACTTTTTTGTTCATTATAAGCTGTCATTCAAATCAGGAAGATGGAATAACAATAGAAAAAATATTACATTTTCCAGAAAAAACTGAAAATAAGAAGACAAATTATTATGATAAAGAATACTTAAAGGAACTAGATATAAGAAACAAGAAAGGTGAGTATAGCCTGATTTTATCAGGTTATGCTTATTCACCAGATAAAGATGCCTATTATAATGTTTACAAGTCAAGCTTTCTAGATGAAAATGGTAATTTTGTAAAAGGAACACCTAAGAATATTGAGGATTTTCTTGTATATGAAAAAGTAATGGATGTTGGATTAGGAACGTTTTATAAAGAGATTGACAATCTTGAAAAAGTAGAAAAAAAAGAGCCTAAATTAGCAGAACTTGATAAGTATGTACAGGATTGGATAAATGTTCTAAGAGAAGAAAGGGCAAAAATAAAAGAAATTAGAGGTTATTATGAAACTGGAGAATATAAAAAAGATGATTATTCAAAAGGCAAAATTTTAAATGATGAATATTTAAAAATTTTATATAAAAGAAAACAAATATTTAGGACATTTAATAAGAAAGTGAAAGAAGAAGACTATGAAGAAGAAAAAACAATAATATCAAATTCCATATCTGATGATAATTTATACATGAATTTAAGAAAATTAAATTTATTAATGGGAATTTTTGATGACAGATTATATGACTGGAATGAGATTTCTATTGGAAAAAATGAAAAATTTAATGTTGATATAAGGAATCAGAAGAGATATAGGGCAGAATTAGAGTTAATTTTAATGGAAGTAGAAAAACAATTGAAAAAAACAAAAGAATTAACAACGGATTCTAAAATATATTCAATGTATTTAAAAAAAGATATGTATATAAAAATACTTGAGCAAGGGGATAAGGGTGTGGAATTATCTAAAAAAATATTGGATAAAATAGATAATAAAAATTATGATAATTTGAATGAGCTTGCAGTTGACAATGTTGTAAATACGCTCGAGATGTATATAAATATACGGCAAAATCTAATAGTAAAATAATAAACTTAGAAGGAGGAATTATAATGAAAGTAGCAATATTTTTTGGAAGTCAGTCGGATACTGAAAAAATGAGAGGTGCAGCAAATTGCCTGAAGGAATTTGGGATTGGGTACGAGGCCTATGTCCTGTCGGCTCACAGAGTTCCTGAAAAATTGGAGGAAGTCCTTGCAGATGTGGAAAAGAGAGGGGCTGAAGTGATTATCGCTGGAGCTGGGCTTGCGGCACATTTACCAGGAGTTATTGCTTCAAAGACAATTCTTCCAGTTGTAGGCGTACCTTTAAATGGAGCGATTGGAGGGCTGGATGCTCTTTATTCAATTGTTCAGATGCCAAAGTCTATTCCTGTGGCAACAGTTGGAATTGATAATTCATACAATGCAGGAATGCTGGCTGTGCAGATTTTGACGGTAAAATATCCTGAAATTAAGGAAAAACTGATTAATTTCAGAAGAGAAATGAAAGCTAAGTTTATTAAGGAAAATGAAGAAAAGGTAGAATTTTAAAAAAGATACTTATGAATAATAAAATTTATGAACTTTATAAAAAAGAAATATTTTTGACTCAGGAAGAGTTAAATGAATTTAAAAAGAAATACATAAACGAAGAGAACAAGGTTTGTGGAAAAGATACTTTAAAAGGAAATTTGAGAGATAACATAAGTTACAGTAATCTAGAAAAAGATAAAAATTACTATTACTACTTCTTTAAAATAAATGAAGAGAAATATACTGCTATAAAAGTTAATAAAAAATTTCCTGAAGAAATTGAAAAAAATAGTGAAGATGATAAAATTCGTAAAGAAAATTTGAAAATAGTCGGAGAGGCTATAATATATTATTATAGTGAAATTGTAAAATATTTTCAAATAAAAATAGCTTCATTAGATTTTGAAAAGCTGTATGAAGATTATTCTGAAGGGGGATTAAAGAAAATAGAAAAAATAATACAGGAAATCACACTGTTTTATGCAAAAATGTATTACAGATATCCTATCCGTGAAGTAAGAAGTGCTTCAACAGAACTGCATGAAGTTATGGAAGAATACAATATTGATGAGCAGTTTACTGAACTGGAGAAAATAATATCCCTTATTAGAGATGTAACATCTTATCAGTTAGAAAGAAAACGTGAAAAAGAAAAAGAGAAAGAAGATAAAAGAAGTGAGAATTGGAATAAAATTTTTGCAGCTATTGGGATAGCTTTAGCAGTTATTGAAATAGTTCAAGGTTTTTTGATAAAATAAAAAATATAAATGGAGGAAATAAAAAATGGAAAAAAGAGAACAAATTTATGAAGGAAAAGCAAAATCAATTTTTTCAACAGATAAAGCGGATGAAATAATTATGTATTTTAAAGATGATGCAACAGCTTTTAATGGTGTAAAAAAAGACCAGTTGGAAGATAAGGGGATTTTGAATAATAAAATTTCTACGTTGATTTATGAATATTTGATAAAAAATGGTGTGAAAACTCACTGGATTGAAACTTTGAACGAAAGGGAACAACTTTGTAAAAAGGTGGAAATTGTGCCTTTGGAAGTGATTATTAGAAATAGGGCGACTGGAAGTTTTGTGAAAAGATATGGAGCGGAAGAAGGGAAAATTTTTAAAAGACCTACATTTGAACTGTCGTATAAAAATGATGATTTAGGAGATCCTCTATTGAATGATGATCATGCTTTGGCATTGGAATTGGTAACTGAAGATGAATTGGCTGGGATTAAAGAGCAAACTTTTTTGATAAATGACTTACTTTCAAAATTATTTGATAAAATGAACTTGATTTTAGTGGATTATAAAATTGAGTTTGGAAGAGATAAGGATGGGAATATTTTGCTGGCTGATGAAATAAGTCCAGATTCAATGAGATTATGGGATAAAGATACTCTTAAAAAATTGGATAAAGATAGATTTAGACAGGATTTAGGAGATGTAATGGGAGCATATCGTGAAGTTTTACGTCGTTTGGAAGAAGTGCTGAAATAAATTTTTTAGGAATTTTAAAGTATGCTCAAACCTATTTAAAATTAAACTACTAAAAATTATATAGATTTAGGGTTTGAGTAAAATAGTCATAGCCTTTTGAGTTTAGTTTTAAAGCAGTATTACTATATATATTAGCAAGAAAGTCTCGAATACTTGTTATCAGATAAATGGGAGATAATTTTTTTATAGTAAAAATATCAATAAAATTATAAATTTAGAATAGTTTATAATAAAAATGGAGGAAAATTACAAATGATTAAGAGTTTGAATGAGGAATGCGGAGTATTTGGAGTTTATGGACATCCTAATGCAGCAAGACTAACTTATTACGGGCTTCACAGTCTTCAGCATAGAGGTCAGGAAGCGGCAGGAATTGTGGTAAGTGATGGAAAACGTGTAAACGGACATCGTGGTCCTGGATTAGTGTCAGAAGTATTTAATGATGACAGGATATTTAACCGTCTGGAAGGGAATAGTGCCATAGGGCATGTGCGGTATGCAACTTCTGGAAGTAGCAGCGGACGTAATATTCAGCCATTTTTATTTCAATTTTTTGATGGAAGCATTGCGCTTGCACACAATGGAAATTTAATCAATGCCAAAACATTAAAAAGAGAATTAGAAGAACACGGTGCAATTTTTCATTCTTCATCTGATACAGAAGTACTGGTTCACTTGATAAGAAGAAGCAAGGAAAAAGATTTTCTGAGCCAGTTGAAAGACGCATTACGTCAAGTAAAAGGTGGATTTTCTTTCGTAATTCAAACTCAGACAGAATTGTATGGGGCAGTAGATCCATTTGAATTTCGTCCTTTAATTTTAGGAAAAACAAAAAATGGAGCTTATATTTTGGCAAGTGAAACGTGCGCATTGGAAATTGTGGGAGCAGAATTTATTAGAAATATAAGATCTGGAGAAGTGGCTATCATTGATGAAAGTGGATATAGAATAGAAAAATATACTGAAAACACTTCAACTGCCATTGCGGCAATGGAATATGTGTATTTTGCTCGTCCTGATTCAGATATTTCTGGAGTAAATGTTCATAAGTCACGTAAAAGATGTGGAAGAAGATTGGCGCAGGAAGCTCCAGTTGAACATGCAGATATTATAATTGGAGTTCCAAATTCATCATTGTCAGCAGCAAGTGGATATGCAGAGGAAATCGGAAAGCCTTATGAAATGGGATTAATTAAAAATCAATATGTAGCACGTACTTTCATTCAGCCAACTCAGGAATTACGTGAGCAAGGTGTCAGAATGAAATTGTCCGCTGTAAAAAGTGTTGTAAAAGATAAAGTTGTAGTTATGATAGATGACTCAATAGTCCGTGGGACAACTTCAAGCCGTATAGTTCAACTGTTAAAAGAAGCGGGAGCAAAGGAAGTACATGTCCGTATTGCATCTCCAGAATTTAAATTTCCTATTTTTTATGGAATAGATGTTTCAAAATCATCTGAATTAATTTCGGCAAATAAAACTGTTGATGAAGTAAGAGAATATATAGGAGCAGATTCGCTTGCATTTCTTAGCATAGATGGGCTAATTGAGTCAATAGGGCTTGATTTTGACGCACCTTATACAGGGCTTTGCATGGAATGTTTTAATGGAGATTATCCAGCTGGCTTGGGTGATTATGAAAAAGAATTTTATGCTTCATTGACACCGATTCAGAAAGAGGCTTTAGAGGAATTAAAGAAGTAAGGTGAAAAAATGTATATTGTAAGTTTGAATTATATAAAAGAAGTAAGTGAAGTTGAAAAACATTTAGAAGAACACGTAAAATTTTTGGAAAAATATTATGAAATGGGAAAATTCATTTGTTCAGGAAGAAAAAATCCTAGAACAGGCGGTGTAATTTTGTTAAATGCAGAAAGTTTATCAGAAGTAGAAAGTATAATTTTGGAAGATTCATTTAATGCAAATGAAATTGCAGAATATGAAATTACGGAATTTTTTCCTACAAAATATATTCGAACCCATTTAAAATTGAACTGATAAAAATTATATAATTTAGGGTTTGAGTAAAATAGTCATAATTTTTGAGTTTTGTTTTAAACTAGTTTTACGATATAACAAAAATTTTAAAACATTTGTAGAATAAAGATATAAATAGGAGGAAAAAATGTCAATTTCTTATAAAGATTCGGGAGTAGATAAAGAAGAAGGATACAAAAGTGTAGAAAAAATAAAAAATGGTGCTAAGAGCACATATAATGCCAATGTCATGAACGATTTGGGAAGTTTCGGAGCTTTATACAAACTTGGAGATTATAAAAAGCCTGTGCTTGTTTCTGGAACTGACGGAGTTGGAACAAAATTAAAAGTTGCATTTGAAACAGGGATTTACAACACAGTTGGAATAGACTGCGTAGCAATGTGTATAAATGATATTTTATGTCACGGAGCAAAGCCGCTATTTTTCCTAGATTACTTGGCTTGCGGGAAATTAGACTCAAATGTGTCGGCTGAAATTGTAAGCGGAGTTGTGGAAGGATGCTTGCAGTCAGAAGCTGCCTTAATTGGTGGAGAAACGGCTGAAATGCCAGGATTTTATACTCCAGGAGAATACGATATTGCAGGATTTGCAGTAGGGGCTGTAGAAGAGGACCAAATTGTGAATGGTTCAGATGTTAAGGAAAATGATGTTCTAATTGCAATTCCATCAAGTGGAGCTCACAGTAACGGTTTTTCATTAATCAGAAAATTATTTACTGACTTTACTGAAGTTTACAACGGAAAAACAATTGGAGAGCATTTATTGACTCCAACAAAGATTTATGTAAAACCAGTTCAGGCTGTAATGAAGGAAGTAAAAATCAACGGAATGGCTCACATTACTGGTGGAGGACTAATCGAAAACGTTCCAAGAACAATACCTGACGGACTTTGTGCAAATATACAAAAATCAAAAATTCAAATTCACGAGTTATTCAAGCACGATGCTTTTTCAAGAGTAAGTGAAGAGGAAATGTGGGGAACATTTAATATGGGTATAGGATTTGTATTGATTGTAGACGCAAAAGATAAAGAAAAAGTAATTGAAATTTTAGAAAAAAATGGTGAAAATGCTTATGAAATTGGACATATTGAAAAAGGTGATGAAAAAATATGTCTAAAATAATTGAAAATTCAAAAGATAATTCAGAAAATAAAAAAACTCGAATAGCAGTGTTTATATCAGGCTCAGGCTCCAATTTACAGTCAATAATCGACAATATCGAAAACGGCAACTTAAACTGTGAAATTTCCTACGTTATTGCTGACAGGGAATGCTTTGGACTGGAAAGAGCTGAAAAACATGGGATAAAAAGTATAATGCTCGATAAAAAGTTATTTGGAAAAAATTTATCAGATGAAATAAACGCTATTTTGGAAAACGATACAGAAAGAACAGATTACATCGTACTTGCAGGTTATCTGTCAATTTTATCAGAAAATTTTATAAACAAATGGAATCGTAAAATTATAAATATTCATCCGTCACTTCTCCCAAAATATGGTGGAAAAGGAATGTACGGAATAAAAGTCCACGAAGCTGTAATCGCAAACAAGGAAAAAGAAAGCGGCTGCACAATCCATTTTGTAGATAATGGAATAGACACAGGAGAAATTATAACAAATGTGAAAGTACCTGTTTATGAGAATGACACGCCTGAAATTTTGCAAAAGAAGGTGCTGGAAAAGGAGCATATTTTGCTGATTGAAGGGATTAAAAAGTTATTGGAACAATAATTTTAAAAGCAAAGGAATGACTTAAATATGAATACAGAGGATATTTTAGTTATATTAACGTATTTTTTAACGATTATTGGAGGGGCAGCTGGAATAGGATTAATAGTTGCTTTTCTTAGAAAATTAGGAAAAATTGAAAGTAAAGATAAGTTAGAAGAAGAAAAATTAGATGATTGATTTTAGAAAGATTTGGAGGTAAATGATAATATGGAAGAAATACTAGTAATTGTTGCTATGATTGCAGGAGGACTAACTGGATTCTTGATGGTGAAGTTTATTCAGAAAAAATTAAAAGATAAAAATAAGAATAATTAGAAGGCGTGAAAGTAAAAATATATGCATGGCAATATTCTAGATAAATTAAACATTACTGTAATTCTGAAAAATAGAAGCAAAAAAACTGAAGGGAGATGAAAATGAAACCTAAATTTTTAATTTTGATGCTGTTAATTTTTAGTTTTTCGATAAGTTATGGAGCAAATGGCAATGAGGAGTTTGAAAAAGGAAATAATTATATTAATCAAAAAAAATACAGTGAAGCTGAAAAATATTTTTTGGAAGCATTGAAAAAAGGGAATCCAAACGCTTATAATGCTCTAGGTTATTTATATTCTGTTCAAGGTAAATTTCAAAAAGCGGAATATTATCTTTTGAAGGATTTAGAAAATACCAAAGATGAAAAATTAAAAGAAAGAATGAAAATAAATTTGGCATATATTTATATAAAACAAAATAAAGAAAAAGAGGCAGAAAAACTATTAAGAACTATTAAAAATAACGATATAACAATTTTTAAAATGTTAGCCAATTTTTATTATGACAATCAAAATTATGAAAAAGCAGAAGAATTTTTTAAAAAAGCATTAGCAAAAGGAGATAAAGTCTCAATAAATAATATTGTAGTAATTTCGATTAAACGTAGAAATGTAACTGATGAAATTAAAAACTTAATAAAAAAAGAATATGAAAATGATAATATTTATGCTTATGGATATTATGGAACAGAAAAAATAAAGGATGGAAGTCTTGAAGAAGGAGAAAGAATTTGTAAATTAGGCATACAAAAAGGTGATCCTAGTTCGTATTTGTGTATGAGTGTATTTTATGAGCAAAAAGGCAACAAAACTAAATCGAAAGAATTATTTGAGAAATATAAACTAGAAATGAGTAAATTAGAAGATAAATTAGAAAAAAAATAAAAAGTAGATTTTCATTAATAAAGCAGTTAGTATTCGTAATAGGATTCTATTTCAATTTGGAATACAAACAAGACAATAAAAATTTAAGAATGGAGTGGAAAATGAAAAAAATAATACTATCATTATTCTTAATATTAGGAATTTTATCTTTTTCAAAGGAGAAAAAAAATTATATGCCTAAAGTTGTTATAACTGTAATGGATGATAATTTTAAAAATCCAGTTGCAAGAACTGTAGAGCAAAGCGGAATATTGACAAAAGCACTTTCATTAGGAGATATGGTTTCTTTCAGATATAAAAGTGACGATAAGAAATTTGCAGAAAGATTGATAGAAGAAATTTGGAGAATGAATAAATCTCTTCCAAACAAATTAACTTTTCTGATAGAACCAAATGAAGAAAACACTATGGTTCAGATTTTACAGTTATTAAAAAAATACAGATACAGAGGTAAAGTTGAAATAATAGAACTGTCATATCAAAAGAATCCCAAAATTTTGGAACAGTCGAATAAAAATGGCTGGGAATATAATCAGTATTCTGACTTGAATGATATAACAGGAGAAGTAGAGATTGAAGGTGTGAAATATAATAAAAATGAATATGTGGCAACACTTTTTATGCAAAAATATGATAATGTGAAAAAATAAATTTTTTAGATTAAATATTTAATCCTGAAAAATAGAGATTTATATAAAAACTAAGAGGAGATGAAAATGAAACATAAATTTTTAGTATTGATGATGCTAATTTTTAGTTTTTCAATAATTTATGCAGCAAATGGCGATGAAGAATTTTTGAAGGCGAATGAATATTACAAGAAAAATGATTATTCTAATGCAGAAAAAATGTTTTTAGAGTCAATAAAAAAAGGAAATATAAGAGCGAACTATAATTTGGCAACTTTGTATTTAAACAAAAAAGAATATAAAAAAGCTGAAAAATATTATCTTGATGTGTTAGAAAAAGGAGATAGAAAAGATACTGAATTAATATCGGCAACAATATTTAATTTAGGGCAATTGGACCTTGAAATTGGAGAATACGGTAAAGCGGAATATATGTTCAAATTCTTAGCGGATAAATTTCCAAAAGATACAATATATAGTTCTAAATTAGGAGCATTTTATTTTGTTCAAGGAAAGTATTCGGAAGCTGAAAAATATTTAAAACAAGCACTAAATTATATAAAAGATGATAAAAATTTAGAAAATAAAGTAAAAAAACTTTTGGAAGAAATTGATAAGAAAGTAAAAAAATAGGATTTAGGTGTTTAATGGAGGAATATGAAAAAAACAATAATTTTATCAGTATTGATTTTTAATTCATTATCATATTCAGCATATACAGGATTTGGATACATTACTGAACCAAAATTTACAAATCCAGATAAATGGAGCGATTTTAAGACAATGCATAAAGTTACAGATGATATTAGTCTTTTGATGAGTTATGAAGAATTTAAAAAAGTAGTTCCACAAAAGGAATATTATCGTGATAATGATGGGGTAGACGATACTGTATTTTATTATGAAAAAGTAAAAGATCCTTTCGGAAATTATGCAAGAGCGAGTTTTTATTTTGCAAAAAATATGCTTATGTCTTCAATTTTTGAATATGATACAACTGTAAAAGAACATAAAAAAATGGATGCTGAAATTAGAAAACTTTATTCTAAGAGAAAAGGATATACAAAACTTCAAAATGCATATGCTTCAGCAACATTTTTGTATAATTCAGGAACTTTGATGTATATAAAATTTGTTCCAGATAATAATAATTATAGCAGCAGTACAGGAAAAACATTGATTCATATTCAAGTATCAAGTGCATTAAATATTGCAAAATATTTACAGGAGATACAAATGCTTAATAGAATTGGAGATTAAAAAATAGAGAGTTTTTTGAATAATATTTTCAAACTTCTCTCTATTTTTATTTATCCTGATTTTCCAAATTCAAAAATTTTATAAATTATCTTGAATAAACTTTTGTTACTTTAGCGATTTTTTCTGCCAAGTCATCCGTAAGAACACCATCTTTTAATCTCCATTGCCAGTTTCCGCTAGCAACTCCAGGAGTATTGATTCTAGCTTCACTTCCTAATCCTAGGAAATCTTGAATTGGGGCGATTGCCATGTTTGCAACAGAACTCCACGCACCTCTTATTGCATCCCAGTGAATATCATTGTCAGTTTGTGAGTTTAAGTAATCTCTTGCAAATTGTCTATCTTCTTCCTTGGCTTTTGTGAACCATCCGACTAATGTGTCATTATCGTGAGTTCCTGTATAAACTACGCAGTTTTTTGTGTAAGTATGAGGCAAATAGTCATTTTCCTCTCCAGAATCAAATGCGAAACCTAAAATTTTCATTCCAGGAAATCCAGTAGCCTCTCTTAAGTCAATAACACCTTGTGTCATTAATCCCAAATCTTCTGCAATAATTGGTAATTCTCCCAGTTCTTCCTTTATTTTATTAAATAAGTCAATTCCAGGTCCTTTTACCCATTGTCCATTTATTGCAGTATCATCACCAAATGGAACTGCCCAGTATGCTTCAAATCCTCTGAAGTGGTCAATTCTTATGATGTCACAAGTAGAAAGGTTGGCTCTAACTCTGTCTACCCACCATTTGTAGTTTAATTCTTTTAATTTGTCCCAGTCATATAGAGGATTTCCCCAAAGCTGTCCTGTAGCACTAAAATAATCAGGCGGAACCCCGGCTACTTTAACTGGTTTTAGTTCAGGATCGAAAAGGAAAATTTCTGGGTTTGCCCAAGCGTCAGAACTGTCTACTGCAACGAAAATAGGTATATCTCCAATTACTTTAATTCCATTATCGTTAGCATATTTTTTTAAGTTATCCCATTGAGTAAAGAATAGGCATTGAATAAAATTATTGTATTCAATTTCATCAGCTAATTCTTCTCTATATTTATTAAGGGCACCTTCTTCCCTAACTTTTATGTCGTATGGCCATTCAGTCCAAGGAAGTCCATTGAAGTGATTTTTTAAAGAGATAAACAGGCTGTAATCATTTAGCCAATCATGATTCTCTGCTTTAAAAGCATCTAATTTACCTTTTAAGTAATCATTTCCATTAGTTTTAAAATTTTCATAAGATTTTCTTAGCAAAGGATATTTTTGATTATAAATAGCACCATAATCAATATATTCTTCGTTTCCGCCAAAATCAACATTTTTCAAATCATCCTCAGTTAATAAATTTTGCTCAATTAATAAGTCAAAATCAATTAAATATGGATTTCCAGCAAATGTTGAAAAGCATTGATAAGGTGAATCACCGTATCCAGTTGGCCCAAGTGGGAAAATTTGCCATAATTTTTGATTTGCTTTTTTTAGGAAATCTACAAATTTGTAGGCTTCTTTTCCTAAACTTCCAATTCCATATTTTCCAGGAAGTGAAGTAGGATGTAACAAAATACCAGAACTTCTCTCAAACATTTCTATATCCTCCTTAAAATTTATTAATAAAATTAGTTTTAATTTCTCATACTAAATATACTATATTTTATCAGAATTGTCAACATATACGTAAATGTAAGCTCAAAATTAATTTTAACAGATTACATATTGAAAGTTTACGAATACGACTTGTAAAAAAATTAATGAAATTTAATAATGAATGTGGTATAATGTAACTAGTTATTGACTAAAATCATAATTTAATATATTAAAGTCTATTTAAAAGTTATAACAAAGTGTAAAAAAAATTAGATAATTCTAAGACTTGCAAAAAGAAAAATTGAAGGGAGAATTGAAAATGTCAAAATATGTTTTTGGAATTGATTTGGGAACAACTTATTCCTGTATAGCCCGTGTGGATGATACAGCAAGGGCTGAAGTAATTAAAAATAATGATGGAGATAATATAACACCGTCTGTAGTTGAATTTGATGGAGATAATGTGATTGTCGGATCAGATGCAAAATCTGAGGCAGTTTTGAATCCTGAAAATACGGTAATGCTTGTAAAAACGCTTATGGGAAAGACGGATTTTGCGATTAATTATAATGGAGAAGATAAGACGCCTGAGGAAATATCAGCATTTATCTTAAGAAAATTGACGCAGGATGCTTCAGAACAGCTTGGAGTAGAAGTTAAGGATATTGTAATAACTTGTCCAGCCTATTTTGGGACAGCAGAGCGTACAGCAACTAAAAATGCAGGGAAAATTGCAGGACTTAACGTACTGGAAATCATAAGTGAACCAACAGCGGCGGCTTTATATTATGGATGTGCAAAGGAGCAGAATGAAAAGACCATTTTAGTTTATGATTTAGGAGGCGGAACTTTTGATGTTACGATTATGCGTATCAGTTCTGATAAAATTCAGGTTATTTGTTCAGATGGGGATCATGATTTAGGTGGAAAAAACTGGGATGAAGTATTGATAGAATATCTTTCTGACCAATTTGTCAAGAAAGTAGGTTATGATATTGAATTTGATGAATATGCAAAACAGGATTTGCGGTTGAAGGCAGAAAAAATAAAAAAACAACTAACTTCACGAAGTCAGGCTGGAGATTTGCTTGAAGTAATGGGAAGCAGGGAAAAAGTTTCTATAACTAGAGATGAGTTTGAAGAGATAACATTTACATTATTGAACGAAACTTTGAAAAAAACGAAAGAAGTAATTGATGTAGCCAAAAGAAAAGGATATGAAAAAATAGATGAAATACTTCTTGTTGGTGGCTCTACAAGAATGCCACAAATAAAAAGGGCATTGATAGAAAACTTTGGAGGAATAGAAATAAAAATTCTTGAGCCAGATGAAGCTGTTGCAAAGGGAGCGGCAATTCATGCTGTAAATGTTTATGTGAATAATCAGAAGAGCCTTGCAGGACAGGATTTTGAATCCGACAAGGAAGTAAAGGTAATGGTTAATGGAGATGAAAAGGAATTAAAAGCAAAGGATTACAAGGAAGATTTGACATTCTCCCCTGAAATGATGGGAATAGGAGGAAATACAAGAGAAATTGTCATTGCAACAACAAAGAGCTTTGCAGTAAAAGTTGAAAATAAAGATGGAATTAAAAGCTGTTTTAATATGATTGTGAAAAATGAACCTATGCCTAGCGGAATTTTAGAAGTTTCAGGAAATTTTACAACACTTAATGATAATCAGGAAACAGTAAATATAGAAATTTATGAAAACGATTACATGGATAAATATTTTGATGTAGATGAAGACTTAAAAATAGGTAATGCAATATTAGAGCTGCCAGAAAATCTTCCAGCAGGCTCTCTAGTAGAAATAACTCTTAAACTTAATAAAGAAGGAATTTTGGAAATAAAAGGAAGAGATAAGGCTGGAAACAAGGAAGTAAATGTAAAATTAGAAACAAAAAGCGTAATATCTAAGGAAAAATTAGAAAAGCTGACAAGTAAATCGCAAGGAATTGCTGTACTGTAAGGATATAATCCTGATTGTACTGGAAAAATTTTAATGTAAAGGAGGCGAAACAATAAAAAATGGCAGAAGAGAACCAAATAATAAATAACTGGTACATAATCCTTGGACTTGAATATTATCCAGTTCCTGAAAAAGATGAAAAGAAAATAGAAGCACGAATAGAATCAAAAAAACGATATTGGATGGCAAAGGAAAGCGACCCTTTTGACGGGAAAAAATACAGAAAATACAGTAATCTTGCAAAAACAGGGATTATAAGGAAAGAAATGCTGAACGAAGCAAGAAGAGAAGAGTTAATAAAAGATGCTCAGAAAAAGTTGTTTGATCCAATAGATAATTTTTTGAAATATATTAAAAATACTGTAATTACGGAAGAAATTGTAAAAGAAATTTCGAAAAGAACGCATCGGAATGAAAATCTAGTAATAGAAAGAATAAAAATTACTGGAAGAAAAATTATATCTAGTGAATATAACGAAAAATTATACAAAAATTTTTATGAAAATATTAACAAAAGTCAGGATGAATTTTTTGAATTTTCAGTATTTGAAAAACATCTTGAAATTTTAGGAAAAGGTAATCTATATGAATTCTTAATTTCTGAAGGATTAGACATAAAAGCATTGACTCAGAAACAAATTGATGAAAAAAGAAAAAATCTTATTAAATTTGATAATGAAACTTCTGCCAAGAAAAAATTATTTAGTGCCTGTGAAATACTATTAAAAAATGAAGAAAAATTACAAAAGTATGATGAATATTTAAAATATCTCCAATACCTGAAAGTACTAAAAGTACTTGACAGAATGGAACAAATATACAATTTGACAAATGATAAGATTCCTTCTGATGAATTTATAAATGAAATACAGAAAATTGTAAAAGATAAGGAAGAAGCCAAAAGCATCTTTATAGGGTTTTGCAAGGAAAAGACAATTCCGTATTCTGTCTCTAAAAAATCAAGCGGAATGAAAGAGTATAAGGAAGATAATTATAACTCAGGACAAAAAAAAGAAATAAAAAACAGATATGCTGAAAAATCTGAAAATCTATGTATTGAAGCACTAAGATCCATAAAGACATTTAGATTTAAAGAAGCCCGAAAATATTTAAATGATGCGAAATTATATTGGCCTGAAAATGATTCAATTGAAGTTCTTGAAGAAAAATTGCAGGAAACAAGGCAGATATGGATTGAAGATAGGCAGAAAGAAAAAAAATCCCTGAAAAAGCGAAAAACAGTATATCCAGTTAAACCAAAAAAATCAAATGGATTAGATCAAAATATAATTATTTTTATAATTATAGCAGTAATGTTTTGTATAATAATTTATTTAATTATGTTAAATATGGAAACATCTCAAAATGCTTCAATAAATGATGAAAATATTGTTCTCGATGGAAAAGCGGATAAAGTAGTTTCACTTGCTAGGGATACAAGTTTTTATGCTACTGATAATAATTTATATTACAGTGCTAAAAAAGATGAATATTTAGAGAAAACTGGAATAAAGGGAAGTAGCACTTCAGGAAGCTATGACTTTTTAGTTATTGAAAAATTTCCTAAAAAAAGATATGATCTTCTCCTAAAAAATGGAGTTAAAGACAGAATATTCAAATTTAAATGCAATGCTAAAGTAAAGGCTTCAGGAACGACCTTATTTATTGAGAATCCTGAAGATGTAATGATTTACAGGGATAAAAAACAGATGGAAGAAGATACACAGCTTAAAGGTAACGGCGGCTGCTTTACAAAATATAGAAATGATATTGAAAATAAAAATTAGTGGATAAAAATATATTAAAAATTTAAATTAATATTTTTTATATATAAAAAAGGTTTATTATATGGTATTCCACATTTTTTTATGGTATAATATTTACAAGGAAAGGGAAGTGAAAATATGAAATTAGGAGATAATGTAGATATAATAGCACCATTAAATGTAAAAACAGCCGATTCGGAAACAGGTTATCTTTTGTTAAATCCGACGCTTGTAAATAATGGGAAGATAGAAAGTTTTGAAAATGCGGAAGTTCCTGAAAGATATAAAAATGGGAAAAATAAGATAAATGAAAAATACTTTGTAAAAAAGAATGATGTGCTGTTTCAGGCAAAAGGGAGTAAAATAGAAGTAGTGCATGTAGATAAGGAATATGAAAATGTACTTCCTGCAACGCTGTACTTTATATTACGTGCAAATGATAAAGTAAATCCCAAATATTTGCAATGGCTTCTGAAGACAGAACTGCTGCTGCTCTATTTCGAGAAGAAATATAAGACTATGAGTGCTGTCAGAGCTGTAAATAAAACTGATATTGTTGAGCTTGATATAGAGTTGCCTGATAGGGAAGAACAGGATAGAATGGTTGAAATAATAACAAGTTTTGAAAATGAGGAAGAAAATACGAGAGAATATCTAAAAATCAAGAAAAAATATATCGAAGAAAAAATTCTAGCGAAAAATAAGGTGATAATAAATGAAGAATAAATTCTTTGAACTTATAACAGATGAATTAGAAAATAACAAAAACCAGAAAAAATTACAGATTTTGAAAATGTCATTGCTTTTATATATTATCTGTGTAAGCAAGGTTGTTTACGAAGAACTGGAAGATTTAAGAGATGACAGTTATTTGTTTTTGGAATATTTAAATAACTTGGGATTTGAGTATGATTTGAATAGCACATATTTGGAAAATACGAAAAATTTATCAGATAGAATAGCAATATTTAATCATACACACAGTTTTATAGAAGAACATCCAGATAAGCAAGGATTCATTGAAAGTTTGCCAGAACTGGAAATAGAGTTGAAACTGAATATTTTAAGAGGAAAATATTCAAAAATCGCACAAAATTATTTAGACAATGTAATTAACCTGCCAATTACACGTGATGAAAGCGTTAATCAGTTATCACTGGAATTTTTAGATGTAAGAAATAATGAAATATTGTATAGTGTTGATTTTTTTGAAGGAAATAGTTTTTATCGTGAAAAAATAGAAAAAGACGAAAAAAATGCAATTACAGAAATAATATACTCATTAAGAAATTCAAAATCTAATAAAGATTCAGCAGTAATGTTAACAAAAAACTCAGATACAAATAAATTGCTATATGATTTTTTAAGTAAGAGTAAAAAAGGAATGATAGAAAAGGATGCATTTTACTTATTAAAAAATGAGGAAATGAAAGAGTTTATCAAATCTGATAAAATAGAATATGTAGTTTCTATACCGTTCAACAATACACTAAAAAATCAGGTAATAATATTTAATGAAAAAAAAGAAAATAAAAATAATATATTATTTGTACAATCACAGCACTTTTTTGAAAAAGGAAGTGAAAAAATAAAGCCTGAAAATTACAAGGAATTAATTGAGATAATTCAGAAAAAACATGAAATAAACGGTATTTCAAAATTAGTTTCTAATGAGGTAATATTAAAAAGAAAATGTAATCTGGATATTTTGGGATATGTTTTTAAAACTAAGGAAAAAGTTGATTTGGAAGAATTAAAGCAAAACAGGGATAATATTTTTGAATTGATGACAGCAAATAGAAAAAAATGTGATGATTTAGTAAATATTTATCTGGAAGAGGAATAAGCTTAATGACAAAATTTAAAGAAAGGTTATAATTTATGAAATTATTGACAATAAATGTACATGCATGGTTAGAAGAAAATCAAATGGAAAAAATTGATATTTTGGCAAAAGATATAGCTGAAAAGCAGTAT
>CAUQGN010000028.1:0-25015 GCA_963517565.1 uncultured Leptotrichia sp.
AAAGAAATATTTTTTTTAATATATTTTTGTAACAAATGTTTGACATCTATACATTTTTTCATTTTTCCTACTTAAATATTATTGACTTTCGTCATTTTATGTGTTATAAATTAGTAAATCAGAATACTATCTGAATTCACATTACGAGTTCGAATAAAAATTTTTTGAAATCGTCGTCATGACTCTGCGAGTGCAGGTATAAAAGCCTAAATAGAAGGCTTTTTTTATTAAAAAAATTTTTTATTACCACAATAAATCACAATAATATTTGTTTTCACTTTAAGTTTAACACATTTTTTTTGAAAGTCTATATCAAAAATATGAAAATTTTATCTAAATTTAAAAAAGTATGATTATGAAATAGAAAATAGGATTAATAAAAGGTTTTGAATAAACTAAAAAAGTAGTAGAAATTTTAAGAGAAATACATAAAACAGAAGAAATTGTTGAAAATTTTAAATAGGATATTTAGCAATTAGAGATATGTAGTATTTTTATCAATCCATTCTAGTTCAAATTCATAATTGTATAGTTCCATTTTTAAATCTGCTACTTGTTCACATAGATATTTAAAATAAGAACTTTCTGCTTCTAATTCTTCATCATCTATTTCTTTTTCGATTTTACGGATTTCTTTTTTTAATTTTCGTATTTTCTCTTTTAATTGGCATTTCTTTATCTGTTTTTCTTTTTCCTGCTCTTTTTCATTTAAATCTTCAATTTCTTTATTTAATTTTGAAATACTAGTATTTTTTTTATTAATATTTCCGAAGACAGTACATAAAACTATAATTACAATTATTAAAATCATGGTTTACTCCTAATAGAATATATTTTTTATTTCAACTAACTCATTACAAACATACTCAAAGCCATTTAAAATTAAACTATTAAAAATTATATGAACTCAGGGTTTGAGTAAATAGTCATAGCAGTTGAGTTTGGTTTTAAAGTATTTTTAATATAATTATAGCATATCCAAAGATTGGTTTGAATATAGTTTTTTGATTAATTTTTTTGTATAATTGGATAACTTTTTTCGATTTTTTTCAGTTTTATAGTTTAACTGCTAGTTTTTTAGTTAATTAAAATATGTATCAGCTGATATTAAAAATTAAAATATCAAAAAATAATACATGGACTGGATTTTATTAGCTCTTTTTAGTATAATTATTATTATGGATTGAAATAAAAGGAGAGTTAGTAAGATGAAAAAAGACAGATTAGTAGCCTTTTTTGATGGAGTTATAGCGATTATAATAACAGTTCTGGTATTGGAATTGCCTAAAATAAAAGGTACGACATTGGCAGCTGTTTGGGAAAATAGAGTAAATTATTTTGCATATATAACTACATTTACGCTGTTTGTAATATTTTGGGATACTCATCATATGATATTTGACAAGGTTGAGAAAATAAATTCTAAAATAGTTAAGATACAGATGCTTCTATTGTTTTTAAACACATTGTTTCCATATATAACATTGTGGGTTTCTGAAAATCCTTACAGTTATTTGGTGGAATGTGTGTATATATTTTTTTTGTTGGGAGAAAATATTATTTATTCATGGCTTTGTGATGAACTTGTGAAGGCAGATTCCGAGAATATAAAGCTAAAGAAAACAGTAATAAGTCTTAAAAGACACAAAATAACAACGATTTTACAAATTTCTTCTTTTGTAATAGGTTTATTTAATCCAATGCTTATGCTAATAATAGGATTTATTTCATTGTCAATATGGTATATTCCAATGCCTAAACTGAAAAAAAGAAATTTTAAAAAACATTAAAAAATAATAAAAATATTTTAGATAAAATAAAAGAAGGAGCAAAAAATGAACTACAAACTTGTATTAATAGACTTGGATGACACACTTTTTGATTATCCGAAAACTGAAAAGGAGGCATTTAGAAACACTTTCAAAGAATTGGGATTTTTTATGGAAAGTGAGTTAAGCAATGAGAAAAAAGAAGAAATTTACGAGAAAATAAAAGATAGATATAAAGATGTGAATTTGCAGTTGTGGAAGGATTTGGAAAAAGGGGCTGTGAATAAGGATAGATTAAAGGTTGTAAGATTTGAAAAAATAATTGAGGAGTTTGATTTGAAATATGATCTGTATGAAATGAGCGAGCTTTATCTGAAAAAACTGGGAGAAGGGATTTTTCCATTTGAAGCAACTGAAAAACTATGTGAATACTTGCATTCGAAATATAAAGTTGGAATTGTAACTAATGGAATAAAGGAAGTACAGCATTCACGAATAGAAAATTCAAAAATTGCAAAATACATTGATAAAATTATCATTTCTGATGAAGTTGGTGTAAATAAGCCTGATAAACGAATATTTGAATATGCAATGAATTATTTTGAAATAATGGATAAATCTGAAGTTATAATGATAGGTGATTCATTAGGAGCAGATATAAAAGGTGGACAAAATGCTGGAATTGACACTTGCTGGGTAAATTTACGAAATAATGTAAATGATACTGGGATTGTTCCGAAGTATGAAGTGAGAAAGTTGGAAGAGTTGTTTGAAATATTATAAATTTTATATTGGAGTTATAGTTAATGTTAAACTTCTTTTAAATAATGAAATTATTTCAATTTTTTTAGAAGGGAATAAAAATTTAGTATTTTTAAATAATGAAAGTATAATTTTTTAATGTTAATAAACTAACGAAACTTTCATTTATTCAACTACGACTGTTTGACGATTGAAAGCAGAAGTTTTGGAATTAAGTGAATTTGCGTAGTAATCTTTTCACAAGTTTAATTATCAGGATAGCTCTTCGCTACAAGATAAGGATTTGTGGCAACGAGCAATCCTGTAAAAAATATAATAAAAATAGTAAAAACTGTTATTAAACAAAATAATCTAATACTAAAATTCTATAAAAAATAGAACTATGCTAAGGACAGAAAGGTTTAATTTTTTGCTAATATAGCATATAATTCAAAATTTATTAAATATTTGCTACTTAAATCAAGAATAGTATTAGTATTTTAAAGTTTCTCCGTCTTCGGGAATATTTAATTTTTCATAAAAATTATGCTTAATGGCAAATTTTTTTAATTCTTTACGTGTCAGATATGCATGGTTTACAGCTTCCATATGTGTTGTCATAAGTTGTGTTTCAGGTAAAGTTTTATGTACTTTTAAAACATCTTCAGCTCCCATAACTAATGGACCGCCTTCTATATATTGATTATTTCCTGCATTAATAATGATAACTTCAGGTTTATGTTGTTTTAATGCTTTTTCAACCCCACTAAACCATACAGTATCGCCTGATAGATAAAGAGTTTTTTCATTTTTATGATGAAATATAACTCCACAGGATTTTCCAGCTCTTTCAAGCATTTCTGGAGTACTTCCATGTTGTCCTTCAACATAAGTCAATGTAATTTCACCAAATTTTATGTCTTCTCCTAAGATAAAAACATTTTTAAATCCTTGTTCACGTAATTTTTTTTCATCATTCTCATTTTGAGAAAACAAAGTTATATTTTTATCAATAGTTTGAATAGCTGCTAAATCCCAATGGTCAGCATGTAAATGTGTTACAATCACTGCATCAACTCCTTTTAAAATTTCATTTACTGACATTGGTAATTCCACTAGTGGATTTTTTGCAGTATTTCCAGACATTGGCATAGGTGCTATTGGCGGTGCGAATGATGGTAATTCACCTTTCTTTGATAACATTGGATCAATTAGAAAAGTTTTTCCTCCATAATTTAATTTTAAAGTTGCATTTCTTATTTGTGTTACTTCCATAAATCCCTCCAATAATATTTAAAATTAATTTTTTAATTAAATTATGATATAATTGTATCACTATTTTTTTTGTTCGTGAATAATTTAAAAAAAGCAAAAATGAAAAATTACTTTATTTTCAGAAGAAGGAGAAAAAATTGGACAGTGTAGATAAGACAATAGTTGATTTATTAAAGAAAAATAGCCGTATAAAAGTCAAAGAAATAGCACAAATTGTGAATATGTCAGCGCCTGCTATTTCACAGCGGATTATAAAACTTGAAGAATCAGGAGTTATAGATGTATTTACAATAAAGATTAATTATAATGCTTTAGGAATGTCTATACATCAGTTTATACATGTCAAAATGATTCAGATGTCTCACAAAAATTATTTGAATTTTGTTGAAAAATATTCTAAAAATGTTATAAATCATTATAGAATTTCAGGCGATACTTGTTATATGCTAGAAACACGCTTTAATACAAACGAGGAATTAACAGATTTTCTTAGAAAATTAAATATTTATGCAAATTATAAAGTAAATACTGTAATAAGTGTTTTAAAATAAATAAATAGAATGAAAAACTAACTTCAAATTTTATGTTGATTTAGATTACCCAAACACAAAATTTGATGTTTGAAATATTATAAATTTATTTAAAAATTTAGTAAATTTATAAGAAAAATAAAAATTTTTTGTAGTAAAATGACTAGAGGGTCAATTATCTGATATAAAATTAATTAAAAAGTTAGCTGTAGTAATGAATTATAGATAAATTTTTATAAATTAAGTTTAATAAAAAATAAGTGAAAAAGGAGGATAATGTAGATGATTGAAAAAAGAAAAAGTTTTTTATTTTTAATTATTTTTCTTTTGGTAAATAGTTTTGGGATTTCTGAAAATTTAAAAGATGAAAGTTACTTTGTATTAAAAAAAGATGAACAAAATTTGCAGGAAAGCAAAAAAGATAGTAAAAAGGAAATTTCGGAAAATGAGTCTAAAATAGAATCGGACAGGGATATTTTAAATAAAGAAAAGAAATTAGAAAATAAAAAGGAGATAACTTCTCAGGAGAATAAGAGAATTGGGCTGGTGCTTAGCGGGGGAACAGCGAAAGGGCTTGCTCATATTGGAATATTGAAGGTACTGGAAGAGGAAAAGGTGCCTATAGAATATGCGACTGGAACAAGTATGGGAAGTATTATTGCGGGAATGTATAGTGTGGGATATACGCCGCAGGAAATAGAAGAAATAGCGATTAGTATGGATTGGATGGGACTTTTTAGTGATAAAATTGAGAGAAAGGACAAGGGGGCTATAAGAAATTCAATTGAAGATAGGAATAGTACGGTAATTCCAATGAAAAATTTTATGCCAAAATTACCTAGCGGAGTTGTTGGGGGAAAAACTGCGAGTCAAAGGCTGAATGAAATTTTTTATGGAGCAATTGGAATAGAGGATTTTAGGAAGTTTCCAAGAAAGTTTGCGGCAGTTGCTACTGATTTGGAATCTGGAGAAGGGGTTATGATTGATAAAGGCTCGATTGCAACGGCGATTAGAGAAAGTTTGTCATTGCCATCAATTTTTGCCCCAATTCGGGATGGAAAAAGGCTTTACATTGACGGGGGAGTTACACGGAATTTACCTGTGCAGGATGTGAAGGTGCTGGGAGCAGATTATACAATTGGAGTGAATGTAGGAGACGGATTTACAAAAAGAGATGAGAATAAAATGAATTTGGTTGATGTAATTTCAGATTCGACAACAATTGCTGGAAGGCAGGAAGTAGAACGGCAAATTCGTATGCTTGACTTGTATATGAAGCCAGATTTGGAAAAATTTGAGTCTTATGATTTTTCAAAGGTAAAAGAACTTATTGCGGCTGGAGAGAAAATTGCAAGAGAAAATATAGATGAAATCAGAAAATTATCAAATCCTGAACTTTTTGAAAAATTAGAGGAAAAACGGAAAGAGTTTAGACGGACTTGGAAGGATGAGTATAATATTTCTGGAGTTGTGATAGAAGGTAACAAAAAATATAAAAAAGAATATTTTGATAAATTTTTACCTAAGAAACTTGGCATTTTAAGCAGGCTGGATATGGAAAAAATTGTTAATAATATTTATCAGAACGGTGATTTTACAACGGTTTATTACGAAGTGAAGGATAATGATCTAGTAATAAATGTTCAAGAAAAACCAAGCGATTATCTGACACTTTCGGGAAATATAAATAACGAGGACTTGGCAACAGTAAATGTTGGTTTTCAGGGAAGTAAAATTATAAATAATACAAATGTAAGATATTCAGTAACTGGAACGGTTGCAAATGAATATGGGGCAAGAGGTAAGGCAACTATGGAACTTGGAAAAGATTCAAAAGCCTTGATTTACAGCGAATTTGAATACAAACGTGATATTATAAAAAATCAAAAATACAATAACGGATATTTCAACTTTGAAAACAGAAAATTCAAAATTGGAGCAGGAATTGGATTTGAAATGTATAAAAATCTGTTATTCTCAATTGGTGGAGGCTATCAGATTTCAGATGTGACAAAACATCAGAATAATGCTGAAAATGTAAGAAAAGCCTTTCCATATTATGAAGCTAAGCTAAATTATGATACACGAGACAGCCTTAATTTTGCAACAAAAGGTATTTACTTTTTCTCAAATTATACTTTAGCAAACTCAAAAGAGGCTAAATTTAACTCATTAAGTGCAGGTGGAGAAATAAATATACCGATTGGAGAAAAAATAACAATTACTCCAAGAGTATCGTATTTGACAACAGATGGAAACAATATTCCAGAAACTTACAGACCAAAAATGGGAGGAATCCGAACAGCTGATAATTCATTGGAATTTGCTGGAATGCCAGCAGATAAAATTCGTGGGAACAGTATCTTTATTGGAAGCCTGAAAGCTCAATATAATTTGTCAAAACTTGTATATTTAGATACAACTTACTCAAGGGCAAATATTTCTCAAAAAAGCTACAGATTTGGAAATGAAGAAAAGGAAAGCTATAAATTTGGGCTTGGAGTAAAAGCCTTGTCAATTCCGCTTTACTTTGGATTTGCAAAAGTTCCAGGAGAAAGCTGGAGATATATTATAAACTTTGGATATTCGCCAGAATAATAATTTTGGGAATAGTAAGCAAAGTGAAAGAAAAATCTTTTTGATATTGAAAAAATATGATAGAATAAAATTGTAAAATTTAAAAAATACGAAAAATTAGGAGGAAGAAATGAAAAAAATACCAGAAGCAGTTGGACCATATTCAGCCTTTAGAAAAGCAGGCGACTTTTTGTACATCTCAGGACAAATCGCAATAAATCCTGAAAATCAGCAAATTGAAGCTGTTACAGTAGAAGAACAGGCAAGACAAGTTCTTGAAAACTTGAAGGCAATCTTAGAAAACAACGGATTAACAACAAAAAATGTTATAAAAACAACTGTATTATTAGACAACATCAATGACTTTGGAGCAGTAAACAACATTTACGCAGAATACTTTACTGAACCATATCCAGCAAGATCAGCCTTTGCGGTAGATAAATTGCCAAAAGGAGTTTTGGTGGAAATTGAAGCAATAGCTTATTTTGGAGAATAATATTTTGTTTTTTTGTTAAATTTGGCAAACTTAGAGAAAATCTGAGTTTGCTTTTTTGGTTTAGCCATTGTCTTTTTCTTTTATAAATGATATAATTACAAAAAATAAAGGAGAGGATATGAATTATATAGGCTCAAAATATAGCTTAATTAATTTTTTGACAGAAACAATAGAAACTATTGTAGGACATAAAAACAACAAAAAAAATTATATATTTGCAGATTTATTTGCTGGAACTGGAGTGGTAGGTTCAAAATTTAAGGAACTGGGATACAATGTTATTTCAAATGACATACAATATTATAGTTATGTTATTAATAAACATTTAATAGAGAATAGTGAAAATATTGAGATTTCTAGTAAAACTTTGGAAAAACTTAATAATATGGAAGGTATTGAAGGATTTATTTATAATAATTATTGTTCTGGCGGGAGTGAAAGAAATTATTTTTCTGATTATAATGGCAAAAAATGTGATGCTATGCGAATTAAAATTGAAGAATTATATAATGAGAAAAAAATATCACAAGGACAGTATTTTTATTTATTAGCAAGTTTGATAAATTCAATTGATAAATATGCAAATACAGCTTCAGTTTATGGAGCTTTTTTAAAGCAGTTAAAAAAATCAGCAAGTCGTGAATTTGTGTTGGAATTGTTACCAAAAGTAACTGGAAAAATTGGAAAAGTTTACAATAAGAATATAAGTGAATTGATTAAGGAAATAGAAGGGGATATTTTATATTTGGATCCCCCATATAATTCAAGACAATATTGTTCAAATTATCATGTATTGGAAACAATAGCACGATACGATAATCCAGAATTATTTGGAAAAACAGGACTTAGGGATTATTCGGATCAAAAAAGTGAATTTTGTTCCAAAGTGAAAGTTGAAAAAGTATTTGAAGAATTAATAAAAAATGCAAAATTCAAATATATTTTTTTAAGTTATAATAATGAAGGAATTATGACACTAGATGTTATAAAAAAAATTATGGAAAAATATGGGGAATATAAAATTTTTACTAAAGAATACAAGCGTTTTAGGGCAGATAAAGAAAATGCTAGAAATCACAAGAGTAATTCAACAATTGAATATTTGCATTGTTTAATAAAAGGGTAAAAAATTTAAGGGGGAAATGTGGCAAAGTATAATGATATTGATAATAGTAAATGGAGAGAATATGAAGATATAAACACAGATTCTTTGTGGATAATTGATAAAAGAGACAACTCAGGAGTGCATAGCGGACATTATCATGGTAATTTCGTTCCTCAAATTCCAAATCAACTGTTTAAAAGATATACTAAAAAAGGTGATTGGATACTGGATTCTTTTATGGGAAGTGGCACAAGTATTATTGAAGCAAAAAGATTAGGTAGAAATGCCATTGGAATAGAATTGCAAAAAGATGTAGCTATGGAAGCGGTAGAACGTATAAAAATTGAAAAAAGTTCAAGTTCTCAAGGAAAAATATGTGTAGGAGATAGTAAAAATATTGATGTATCTAAGATATTAAAAAAATTAGAAATTGATAAAGTCCAGTTTGTAATAATGCACCCGCCTTATTGGAATATTATAAAATTCTCTGAAAATAATGACGATTTGTCAAATGAGGACACTTTGGGAAAATTTATAGAATCGTTAAGACAAGTTAATGACAATACAACAAAGCAGTAAGAAAAAAATAGATATTGTGCAATAGTTATTGGGGATAAATATGAAAATGGACAAGTTGTACCGCTTGGCTTTTATTGTATGAATTTATTTCTACAGCGAAATTTTTTGTTAAAAGCAATTCTTGTTAAAAATTTTGAAAATACAAAAGGAAAGGCTAATCAGCAGGCTCTTTGGAGATACCGTGCTATAACTAATGATTTTTATTTATTTAAACATGAATATATATTTGTATTTAAAAAAATAAAATAATTATAGAATAAAAAATCACCTTTAAAAGTACTAGAAGCATTATTTTTAAGGTGATTTTTTATTTGTTTGGAAATATTTAAATATTTATACTATTCTTTGTTTGAATAGTAGATGTTTTATAAATTTTGAATTACATACCGTGTTAGAAAAAAATAAAATTTTTACTTTTAAATAGGAGTTTAGTATTAGATAAGATTTTCATCAATTAATTTTACAATTCCTTTCATATTAAATCGAAATTTAAAACAGTTTCTATTATTATGAACTTGAAATTCTCCAATAGAAATATTTTCATATTTTAAAGTTGTGGATTCATTCCAACTATCTAATCCTTTAGTAAAGTTAAATTTATCTTTATTCCAATTTGGAAGTTTACCGCTTTTACCCCAAACTTTGTAATTGTGTAGAGGTTCTTGCCCATTTTCTAAATTAAAAAGAAGGATTAAATAATCACAATCAAAAATATTTTTCCAATACATATTTATTAAACAGTCAATATGTTCAATTGTTATTTTTTTGAAAATATGTCCTCTGTTTTCGTAATTATCTTCTATATTATTTTGTTTAAAATATTCTGTTATATCAAATGATGGGAAAATATTATTAGACTTGAGATATTCAAAATAAGTTTTATCGGTTGGCTGTCCAATATTTTGAGGAGAAGCCTTTCCGATATTATTTTTATTTGTTTTAACAGATAGAGATTTATTACCAAATAATTTAAAATCTATTGGGTTTTTATCTTCAGCAATATGTTCTATTGGATTTGGAATATTTTCTTTGTTAAAGATTTCCACAATTTTTTCTTTACTTAATAAATTAACTATATTGTTATCTGCTCTTAAAGCATACTCAGGATTAATATTAATATCAAAAGCTTTTGCAATGGCTACTTCAGCCGATATTCCGATAGTTTCGTTATTGTTCTTCATTTTTATCACTCTCCATAAATAATTTATAAGTTTCAATTTCAAGAGCATCTGCTATTCTTTGTATATTTTCTAACGAAATACTTCTTTTATAACATTCAATAGAACTGATGTTAGTTCTATGAAGTTTACATTTTTCTGCGAATTTTTCTTGAGATAAACCTAGTTTTTTTCTATATTTTTTTAAATTATTTCCAAACACTTTTACTATATCCATAATATCCTCCATTAAATTTTATTATATCAAATTTTTAATTTAATTATCGAACACAATAAGTATCAAAAATGATTATAATAATATTGAAAAACTTTGACAAAAGTGATAGAATTAATAAAGTATAGTAATAATAATATATTAATTTTATAAAAAGACAAAGGGGGAAAATACCTTGCATGGACTGGCTATAATTATTTCAAGTTGGATAATTCCATTTGAAAGGCTGCATTATCTGATAATTATTGTATTGGGAGTATCTGTGCTGTTGTCAGATAAATCGCCGAATGCGATGCTTGCCTGGATTTTTACAATTTTTACATTTCCACTTGGTGGAGCGGTTTTGTATCTTTTGTTTGGGATTAACTGGAGAAGGAATAAGGTAATTTCTAAGAAGATGAAGGGGGAAGAAAAAAAGCTGTATTCAAGGATTTTTAATTTTATGCAGCGGGATGTGTCGGATATTTTTAGATCACAGGACTTTTTTTATTATAATCGTCTTGAAAATGTCGATGGAAACACAGATAAAATGACTGAAGCAGAAATAAAAGCTACAATACGGAATCAGATTGATACAATGATAAAAAATATTAATTTAGGCAGTCAACAAAGTGAACTTGTAAAAATGCTGTACAAGGCTGAAGGAACTTTTTTGACCAATAATGATTCGTATAAATTGTTTTTTCATGGAAAAGAGGCATTTGATTCGATTATTTATGATATAGAAAATGCAAAAAGAACGATTTATATGGAATATTTTATTTGGAGAGCTGATGAGCTTGGGGAAAGAATAAAAAATGCACTTTTGAAAAAGGCTAAGGAAGGAGTTAAAATAAAACTGCTTTTTGACGGAGTGGGAACTTGGAAATTGCCTAGAAAATATAAAAAGGAACTTAGAAACGCTGGAATTGAGATAAGATGGTTTTTAGATGTGAAATTTTTTATTTCCAAGATGAATTATCGTAACCATAGAAAAATAACCTTAATTGATAATGATATAGTGCATACTGGCGGTATGAATGTGGGGCAGGAATATATAGACGGCGGAAAAAGGTTTGACAGCTGGAGAGATACGAATATTCGGATTACAGGAGAAATAATTGGGCAGTATCTGGCAATTTTTGTTACAGACTGGCTAAACAGCGGTGGAAAAGACGATTTTATTGAAGACATAAAAAAAGAGGCAGTTCACGAACTGGAAGAGCAAAAGCCAATAGATAAACAAGAAAAACTGGAATATTTGATGCAGGTTTCCTCAAGCGGGCCTGACACTGAATGGACGACTTTGAAATATCTGTATTCTAAAATGATTGCAACAGCGAAAGAAGAAGTGCTTATTCAAAGTCCATATTTTGTACCTGATACTGATTTGGTTTCACAGTTAAAGATGGTGGCTCTTTCTGGAGTAAAAATAAAGATAATGGTTACAGGAGTGCCAGATAAGAAAATGCCTTACTGGATAGCAGAAACTTATTTTGCAGAACTGATTGAGGCTGGAGTTAAGATTTTTCGGTATAAGGCAGGATTTTTACACAGTAAAAATATTATTGTGGATGAAAAAATATCTACAATGGGAACGTGTAACTTTGATATGCGGAGCTTTGAAATAAATTACGAAGTAAATTCAGTATTTTATAATGAAGAAATAAGTAAAGATTTGAAAGCACAGTTTACAAAGGATCTGGAAGTATGTGAAAAATTTGATGAGGCAAGATTAAAAAAGGTAACTTTTGTGAAACGGCTAAGAAACTCTGTGTTTAAACTGATTTCACCGATAATGTAAAGAATATGGCGGGTATAGGAAGGAGTAAAATGGAGAAGAATTTTACAAAGGATGGGCTGATACTTTTAAATAAAAGCAAAGGAATAAGTTCGTTTGGGGCAATAAATCATCTGAAAAGATTGATAAAGGCTAAAAAAGTAGGACATGCTGGAACCCTTGATCCAATGGCCGAGGGACTTATGATTGTTATGATTAATGATGCCACAAAATTTTCTGACAGTTTGATGAAAAAAGATAAGGAATATTATGTGGAAATGGAACTCGGCTATAAGACAGATACTTATGATTCAGAAGGGACAGTTATTGAAAAATATGCTTCTGAAATTAATATAAGTGATTCTGAAATAATACAGGCTGTAAATAGTTTTAAAGGTAAGATAAAACAAGTTCCGCCAATGTATTCCGCAATAAAAATTGACGGTAAGAAACTTTATGATTTGGCAAGAAAAGGGATTGAAGTGGAAAGAGCCGAAAGAAATGTAGAAATATCAGAAATTAGAGAAATAAAGGTAGTGCATCCAGAGAAAAATTCAGAAAACGCTCAAAATATTAAAATTTCATTTTACACAAAAGTCAGCAGTGGAACTTATATCCGTTCGTTAGTTTATGATATTGGAGAGAAATTAGGAGTTTTTGCCACAATGACAAGGCTCGTGAGAACTAAAATTGATAAATATGTTATCGAAGATGCAATTTCATTAGAAAAAGTTGAATCTGAAATTGGAAAATTGAAGGAACTTGTCGAAGAAAAGAAGGAAAATGAGTCTTTTTGGGCTACAAGAAAAGATATTGATAAAAGAACTGAAAAAATTAAGGAAATAGTTTGCTTTGTGGATATAGAATATGTACTTGATTACTTTGGGATAAATGTTTCGAATGAGAAGTATGGAAAACTGAAAAATGGAATGACCGTAATTGATACGTTTAAAAAATTTGAAAATATAAGCAAGGAAATTAGTAAAGGGGCAAATGTAAGAGAAAACCAGAAATTTAAAGTATATGTCAGAAATAGGAGTACAAATATAAGAGAGTTCAAGGGAATTGTAAAAATTATAAATATTAGGGGAGATAAAATATATTTGAAAAGAGATAAATACTTTTTGTAATTTTCAGAACTGAAAAGCGGTGATAATAATATATGAAAAAGTCAAATAAATATGTATTTGATATTGAAGTTTTTCCAAATTACTTCTGTATTGTCTTAAAAAAGTTAAATGATGACAAAATATTAATTATTGATTCGGATAATTTTAATCGTCAGAAAAAACTTTTATATGACATAATTTCTAAAAATGTCTTAATTTCATATGCAGGACACGGATTTGATGACATTGTGATTAATGACCTTTTAAAATATAGAAATTCAAATGTAAACAGGAATAAATTAAATAGTGAAATAAAAATAATAAGAAATATGCCAAAAGATGAATATAAAAGTGAAAATCATGAATTTTACTCTTATGACTTAGCTTATGAATATAATTTGAATCTAGGTGTAAAAGGATTTGAATTTAATTGTGGGGACAATATTGAGGAACAGGATTTTGCCAATTTTAACTACGTAATTAAAAAAAATATATATGATGAAATTGTGGATAAAGTGATTGACTATTGCCTGCAGGATGTACTGGCAACAGAAAAAATGTACAATTTTATAATAAAAGAAAAAAGCAACTGGGATGAAAAGGAAAATCTTTTGAATATTATTACAAGGGGAAGTTATAGCAATAATATGAAGCTTAAAAAGAAGATAAAATATTTGAACTACAACAACGACAAGCTGATATCCTTACTTTTAGATAACGGATCTACTAATTCAAGCCAGCCTAGAATAAACTATTCAAAAACGCTAAAGATGGATGATTATGACAATTATCTTCAAAAAAAAGTATACAAATTATCAATTCAGAAAGAATACCTCTACAAATGGCTGCTTGAAAGCAAACTTTTAATTGAAAAAAATAAAAAAATAATAAAAAAGATACCAAGAGACATGCTCTTAAATTCGTCGTTTGGAAAGGATATTCTAAACAGATATAGAATGAGCATTATAAGACGGCTAAAAAGAATTTTTACAAAAGAAAGCATAGAAATGGTGGCAGTTTCAGAAAATGATATTTTTATAACAAATATAAACAATGATATTTTGGATAAGATAAAGAATAAGATAGATATTCAATATAAAGATATATTTGATATAAAGGAGGTTGAGAAATTTCTAAAGAATAAAAGTTCACTTTTATATAAAATAGGCAATAAGGTTACAGGAACTAATGAATATTACTATAGCAAGTTAATTATGCCAAGAAATCATACTTGGATATCAGAAGTCTTAAAATTGCATTTTTGGGAAAAAAAAGAAATATCGGTGGCAGTAGAAGAAATTTTCACAAAAAATCCTGACATATTCTTTATGTATGCTTCTGTTTATGAGAATATCTATGCTTGTGATGAAAATGGAAATATGAACTTTGAAAGTGATGAAGTATTATATAAATTTAGGAAATACCGATTATATTTCTCAAAGACAGGGTTATACAAGGCAGTTATGCGGAAGCAGGAAAAGTATTACGAAAAATATGGTTTTGGAGATATAAATAGCAATTTATATAAAATAAGAAAAGTTGAAACAAATTTAAAAGAGTTTACGAATTATGATGATGTTGATTTAAATAGTTATATAGATTATGCTCAAAATTATATACAGAAGTATTTTATTAATACTACGGTTTTATAAAGGATATTTTACCTTTATATAAATTTTTTAGATAGAACGTATGAACAATGTTGCATACAAACTTGAGGTATGATATAATAAAAAATAGAGAAAAATAATAGTGGAAAAATAGGAGAAATATGCGGATTTTAGGGATAGATCCTGGTACAGCGATAGTGGGATATGCCGTTGTAGATTATGAAAATGGGAAATATGTGCCACTTGATTATGGCTGTATTTTTACGGATAAAGATGAGGATATGCCAGTAAGGCTGGAAAAAATTTATGATGGACTGGAAAATATTATAAACCTTTGGAAGCCTACAGATATGGCAATTGAAGACTTATTTTTCTTTAAAAATCAGAAGACAGTAATAAAAGTTGGACAGGCTCGTGGAGTTATTACTTTAGCAGGGCAGAAAAATAAGCTGAATTTATACAGTTACACTCCACTTCAAGTAAAAATGGGAATTGCAAGTTATGGTAGAGCTGAAAAAAAGCAAATTCAGGAAATGGTAAAATTAATATTAAAATTGGAAGAAATTCCAAAGCCTGATGATGCCGCAGATGCACTTGCCATAGCAATTACTCACATTAATTCCAAAATAGGATTTGGTGGTTTTGATAGAGGAGATAACATTACCAAAAAATTAAATAAAATTACTTCTAATCGAATAAAACTTGAAGATTACAAAAAATTGATGAAATAAATAGATTTGTATGATAAAATAAACTTAAATAGAAAGAATGGTATATAAAATGAACATAGTTCTATTAAACCCAGAAATTCACGTAAATACAGGAAATATAGGAAGAACTTGTGTCTTAACAAACACAAAATTACATTTAATAAAGCCTCTCGGTTTTGAACTGGATGATAAGAAAATAAAACGTGCAGGACTAGATTACTGGAAAGATGTACAACTTTTCGTATGGGAAAATTGGGAAGACTTCTGGCAGGAAAACATCGAAAACAGCAATTCAAAAATCTATTTTGCAACAACAAAAACAAAACAGAGATATACAGATGTAAAATTTAATGACAACGATTATATAATGTTTGGGCCTGAATCACGTGGGATACCTGAAGAAATATTAAATAGATACAAGGAAAACAATATCACGATTCCAATGCTTCCCCTTGGACGTTCGCTGAATTTGTCAAATGCTGTGGCGATTGTGCTGTTTGAAGCTTTGAGACAGAATAATTTTGAATATTAATTTAAATTAAATTTAGGAGAGAAAATGAAACAATATCTGGATATGGTTAAGTATGTACTTGACAATGGAATAAAAAAAGAAAACAGGACAGGAGTTGATACAATTTCTACTTTTGCTTATTCATATAAAGTAGATTTGAGCAAAGGTTATCCGCTTTTAACAACAAAAAAAATGTATTTTAATTCGATGCTGCATGAACTTTTCTGGTATTTATCGGGAGAAGAGCATATTAAGAATTTACGAAAAAAGACAA
Source organism: uncultured Leptotrichia sp. (assembly GCA_963517565.1). Lineage (GTDB taxonomy): Bacteria > Fusobacteriota > Fusobacteriia > Fusobacteriales > Leptotrichiaceae > Leptotrichia. The sequence continues at coordinate 16,438 of CAUQGN010000028.1, forward strand.
AAATATGGGATGCCTGGGCAGATGAGGAAGGAAGGCTGGAAACGGCTTATGGAAGATTTTGGAGAAGATATCCTGTGCCTGAAATTTCGTTAGATGGAGAAGTTTTTGCTGATGAGAATAATCCTTGGGTAACTAGAGAAGAAAATGGACAGCTTGTATTTGACCAGATTCAGTATATTGTTGACACTCTGAAGGAGATGAAAACAAATCCTAATCACAAAAATGGAAGAAGAATGATAGTTTTGGCTTGGAATCCAGGAAATGCGACAATCAGTAAATTGCCACCGTGCCATTATACTTTTGCGTTTAATGTTCTTGGTAATAAACTTAATTGCCATTTAACTCAAAGAAGCGGAGATATTGCACTTGGAATACCATTTAATCTAGCTTGTTACTCATTGCTTACAATGATGATTGCAAAAGAATGTGGATATGAAGTTGGAGAATTTGCTCATACAATAATTGATGCTCACATTTATGAAAATCATATTGAAGGGCTAAAGGAGCAACTGACAAGAGAGCCGTTAAAACTTCCAAAAATCAAGATTGCAGACAAGCCATTTAATGAATTGACATTCGAGGATATTACGTTAGAAGATTATGAAAGCCATCCTGTAATTAAATTTGAAGTTGCGGTTTAATATCAAAACCTGTTTAAAAATAGAAATAAATTTTTATAATAGAGTTATTTGATAGTTAATTTATAGTCATTCAATAAATTATTTTTATTATTTTTTAGATATTTTGATTAATAAATATTTTCTTCTTTTTTATTTTTGTAGGATTGCTCATTGCCGCAAATCCTTATCTTGCAGTAAAGGTTTGTCCAAATAATTCAAATTTTGGCAAGATTGCTACGCAATAACCTATGGCTAGTCTACACATTTTTTTGCACTGACAAAAAACTCGCTATGCTCAGACAGTTTTGCCAGCACAGAAAAATGTTCCGACGGATTAGCTTATACTAGACCATGTTTAAAAAATGAAAATTATATTTTAATTATTTGAAAATATTAGAGTTGTATTCTTTATTAAAAAAGTTTATAATAGACTCGTTATTTAAAAGAGGTTTAGTGTAAGAATGAAAAAATTTAAGAAGTAGTAGAATATAGTAAAATCAGTATTTTAAATTAATATATAAAGTTAAATAAAAGATAATGGTTTTTCTATATTTTATTACTTTGATCAAATTATAAAATTAAGGAGTATAAAATGTATAGCATAGTAGTCGCTGTTGGGAAAAATAATGAAATTGGAAAAAATAATCAGCTTTTGTGGCATATTCCTGAAGATTTGAAAAACTTTAAGAAAATAACGACAGGAAAGACGGTTATTATGGGAAGAAATACTTATAAAAGCATAGGTAGAGCTTTACAAAACCGAACAAATATAGTTTTATCTAGGAATTTTTTGGAAACGGATGAGAAATTTAAAGAAGATAAAAAAAAATATGAAAATGAAACTACAAAGCTGGAGTTTTATGATGATTTTCAAAAAGTTATCGAAAAGTATAAAGATTTGAAAGAAGAAATTTTTATTATTGGTGGAGGGGAGATTTACAAAAAATCTCTTGAACTGGGAATTATAAAAAGGATTTATATGAGCCATGTTGATTTTTCTGATACTGAGGCGGATGCTTATTTTCCAAAGATAGATTTGGATAAATGGATAACTTTGACAGAAGAAAATCGTGATGGCTGGAAATTTTGTATTTATGAAAAATTTAATGGATAGAATAAATATAAATTTAAAAAGGAGAAAATAATGCCTAGGCTTAAATTTACAAAAGAAGTGGTGGTTGAAGCTGGATATGAGTTAATGAAAAAAGAAGGCTTTCAAAATGTAAGTGTCAGAAAAATAGCAAATTATCTGAAGTGTTCTACAGCGCCTATTTATTTTAACTTTAATACAGTAGATGAATTAAAGGAAGAAATTATAGAAATGTGTAAAGAAAAACTGAAAAAATATTTGTATGGAAATTATGCTGAAAGAAAAATACTGAGCGGAGCGATTGGTTTTGTGATATTTGCTAGAGAAGAAAAGGAATTATTTAGAACAATTTTTCTTGATACAACAGAAAGATTTGAAAAACTTTATGAAGTAACACTTGGAGAGTTCTTGACAAAAGAGAACCTGTTGGAAAGTTTTCCCGCATTAGAGGAAGAAGAGGCTAAAAATGTCATAAATAAAATATGGTATTTTCTATTTGGTTATGCAACTATGCTTTGTACAAGACTTGATGACAATTATAGGAAAAATGAGACTAATGAAGTTATAGAGGATAAGATTTCTGATATAGTGAAACATTTTAAAATGCAAATATAACAAAAAGTTGTAAATTGAAATTTTATTAATTTTGGTTAACTTGATTTGAGAAGGTTTTGATGTAATTTAAAAATAATGGGAGAAAAAATGAACAAATATAAACTTTTAGGCGCAATTCTTCACATTGTGTATAGAATACTCAGTTTTATGACACGAAAGGAATATTTTTATGCAGATGGAGTAGAAATGAATAGTCCAAATATTGTCGTTTTCTGGCATAGAAAAATTTTTACAGTATGTAATGCTACGAGAATTATTAAGAAAAAAGCCTCTATTGTAAGTGCGTCAAAAGATGGGGAAATATTGGCTGAACTTCTTAAAAGAGAAGGAAATGAACTTATTCGAGGCTCCTCAAACAGAGACAATATAAAAAGTTTAAAAGAAGCTATGAAATATGCCAAAAAAGATTATACTCTTGGAATTGCAATTGATGGACCAAGAGGACCTATTTTTGAGCCTAAGGCAGGGGCAATTTTTATAGCACAAAAAACAGGAATGCCTATTGTTCCAGTTAGTTCTTACTGCAGTAAAAAATGGATTTTTAAAAATATGTGGGACAAACTTGAAATACCTGTTCCATTTTCTAAATGTGTTCATTATGTTGCAGAGCCATTTTACTTAACAAAGGAAACAACTTTAGAAGAGTCCATAAAATTAGTAAAAGAAAAAATACATCAGGCTGGAAATAAAGCATTTGAAATTTACAACGAAAAATATAACAAAAATAAGAATGTTGAATTTAATGAAGAAAGTTTTAAATAAAAAGATAAATTTTTAGATATTGATAAATTATAAAATTAGAGGGAGGAAAAATATGTCAAAAGCATTTTACATAACAACGCCAATTTACTATCCTAATGCGGCGCCACACGTGGGAACAGCGTATACAACAATAATTTGTGATGTTGTATCCAGATACAAAAGGTTAACTGGGAAAGAAGTTGGCTTTATGACTGGAGTCGATGAGCATGGGCAGAAGATTCAGGAAGCAGCTGAAAAAAATGGATTTACGCCACAGCAATGGGTAGATAAAATGTCTCTTAATTTTACAACTTTATGGGAAAAATTAAATATTTCAAATACAGATTTTTTAAGAACAACACAGGAAAGACATATAAAAACAGTAAGAGAAATAATAAAAAAAGTACATGATAAAGGAGATATTTATAGAGGAGAATATATTGGTAAATATAGCGTTTCAGAGGAAACTTTTGTACCTGAAAATCAGCTTGTTGATGGAAAATATATGGGAAAAGAAGTTATTGACGTAAAAGAAACTTCGTATTTTTTTAAATTATCCAAATATGAAAATGCGTTATTGGAACATATTGAAAAAAATCCTGATTTTATAAAGCCAGAAGGAAAGAAAAATGAAGTAATTGCCTTTATAAAGCAAGGGCTTCAAGATTTATCAATTTCAAGAACTACATTTGACTGGGGAATACCATTAGAACTGGAAGAAGGACACATAATTTATGTATGGTTTGACGCTTTGAATGTTTATCTTACTGGAGCAGGATTTTCAACTGATACAGAGCAGTTTGATAAGTTCTGGAATAATGGAACTGTAAATCATGTTGTTGGAAAGGATATTTTGAGATTCCATGCTATAATTTGGCCTGCGATGCTGATGTCAGCTGGAATAAAGTTGCCTGATACGATTGCAGCACATGGCTGGTGGACTGTGGAAGGTGAAAAAATGTCAAAATCACTTGGAAATGTTGTTAATCCAGAGGAAGAAGTTGAAAAATACGGACTTGACGCTTTTAGGTACTATCTGATGAGAGAGGCGACTTTTGGGCAGGATGCTGATTATTCTAAAAAAGCAATGGTTCAGAGAATAAATGCTGACTTGGCAAATGACTTGGGAAATTTACTTAATAGAACGATTGGAATGCAAAAAAAATATTTTAATTCAGAAGTTATGTTAAATGAAGTTGAAGAAAGTTTTGATATTGAAGTCAAGGAATTGTGGAAAACTATACTGGATGATTTAGATAAACATATAAATAATTATCAATTTTCTGAAGGACTAAAAGATATTTGGAAATTTATTTCAAGGATGAATAAATATATTGATGAGTGCGAGCCTTGGAAACTTTCAAAGGACGAAAGCCAAAAAGACAGGCTATCAACTGTTATGTATAACTTAGTTGATTCACTTTACAAAATTGCAGTGCTGATTTCGCCATTTATGCCTGAAACTGCACAAAAAATGATAAATCAGCTAGGACTTGACAAGGATGTTACAAAATTACATCTGGACGATATAAAAGAATGGAAAAGTTATCCTTCTGGAAATAAATTGAATGAGGCAGTTCCGCTGTTCCCGAGAATTGAACTGGAAGAGGAGCCTAAAAAAGAATACAATGAGGACTTGAAAATTGAAAATCTAATTACTATAGATGATTTTAATAAAATTGAAATAAAAGTCGTTCAAATTGAAAAAGTGGAGAAAATTGAAAATGCGGATAAATTGTTAAAATTCATTGTAAATACTGGAAAAGAGAAAAGGCAGATAATTTCTGGAATTGCCAAATGGTATCCAAATGAACAGGAATTAACTGGGAAAAAAGTACAGGCTGTACTAAATTTAAAACCAGTAGAATTAAAAGGCGAGTTATCACAAGGAATGCTGCTGACAACAACTGAAAAGAAAAAAACAAAACTTATAGTTATTGATGATGAAATAAAAATTGGAACTACTGTAAGATAACAGTATTAAAATCAAGATATTCTAGGGTTTGGCAGAGTCAAAGTAAAATAGGGGGAGAATTTTTTTACGAATAGGAAATGTGATAAAAATATGAAAAAATGGATATATATATTATTTGCATCATTACTTTTAGCAGCTTGTTCAAAAACAGACAACGGCTATGATGCACTTGAAAAAGGACTTATCGGAATCCTTGAAAAAAAGGATTATGAATATATAATGAAAAATATAAATGATTCGGCAAAAGCTGGAAATGAAGATGTTTACGGACTTGCCTATACTTATCTTGCTGAAAATGGAACTATGTTCTTCAATAAATATATGAAAAAAAGCAAGGGACTTGCTGAATACTATCAGGCACTTTTATTACAGCAGACAAATGGAGACGAAAGCCAAATTATAGATCTTTTGGAAAGTTCTGCAAAGCAGGGGAATATAAAGGCCTACTACATGATAGGAACCATATATGAAAATAAACTTGAATTTACAAAGGCGCAGGAATATTTGAAAAAAGGAAGGGATGCCAACGAAGTTTATGCACTTTATTCTTATGAATACAACAAAAATTTAATGAACTTTTACAAGAGAATAGAGGAATTAAATAAAAAATTAAACGATGGGGATATATCAATAGAAGAAAAAAAGGAATTAGGGACTTTAGTTTTGGAAAAAGTTTCTAATCCTGAAAAAGCCTATGATATCTTAAAGGATTTCTTATCTGAAAATTATTCGCCTGCACTTTATGCGAAGGCAAAATTATTAGAAAATGATGATAAAGAAGAAGAAGCGGTACAAATTTATAATCAAATATTTTCACAGAATAAGTATTATCTTGCGGCATTCGAACTGTCTTCGCGGCTTGTAAAAGGTGAAAAGAATTATGACCTTGCGTTAAAAATACTGGAAGATACAAACTCAGATGAAGTTTTAATTCTTGGATATAAAGGGTTTATCTATGAAAATTTAAAGGATTTTGCAAAAGCTGAAGATTTTTATCAAAAAGCTGCAAATAAGAATGATATTGATGCAATGAACTATTTAGGACGTCTGTATGAAAGTCAAAAGGAAATAAAAAAGGCAAGAAATATTTATAATAAGGCATACTTGCTAGGTTCAATCTCGGCTGGATATAAACTTGCATATATTCTGGAAGATATGGAAAAAGAGAAAAATCCTGCAAAAGCTGAAGAAAATCAAGTTAAACAAAGCAAGGAAGCAAAAAAAATATTAGAAAGACTTGCAAACAGCGGAGATGATTATTCAATGGTTGATTTGAGCCTTTACTATCCTGAAACTGACAAGATGGTAAGAACTTTGAATCTAAAAGCGGCTGCAAAGCTTAATACAATAGCTTTTTACAATTTAGGAGTTTATTATTACAATCAAAAAAATAAGCAAAAATCAAAATTTTATTTTAAAGTTGCTAAGGAAAATGGTTATGATATCGGAGAAATTTTTGATGCTTATCTTATGAATTAAAAAAATTACAATTTATTTTTATTTTAAGACTTGTATCAGATAAATAAAATAAAATATTTTTACAGAAGATTCTAATAATTATAGTGTATAATTACGAAGTTGCATAAACAATAAAACTTAAGAAAGAGGAGAAAATATAAAAAATGAAAAAAATAATTTTGATGATGTCACTACTTTTATTATTTGTGGTATCTTGTGGAAAAGAATTTAGTGTTGATGTAGAAGGAAAAGGAAATGTTCCAAAATTTGAATTGAAGGAGTTAAATAGCGGTAAAACTGTTAATAGTGAAAAAATCATGAACAATGGTAAAAAAACGCTAATTGTAGTTGCTGCTGAATGGTGTCCGCATTGTAAGGAAGAATTGCCTGAAGTTCAAAAATTTTATGATGCAAATAAAGATAAAGTTAATGTAGTAGTCGTATTTACAAATTCTCAGACTAATCTTGGAAAAACACAGACTTATGTGAAGGACAATGGATATACATTCCCTGCTTACTATGATGAAAATGGTGCAATTACTCGTGGATTTGCAGTTGACGGATTTCCATACAATTTAAAAATAAACGATGGTAAAGTTGAAGAAAAACTTGAATTGCCAGTTGATTTTGATTCATTAACAGCTTCATTTTCAAAATAATCAGTTTTAGAAAAAGTTAATGCATAAGTCTTTACAAATAAGAGAATATATGATAGAATAAGACTTGAATTTATACTATGAATATAAGTTTGCCGCTATATTCTTGGTTTAAATAATAATTATTAGGAGGAAATGTAATGGCATTAAAACCAAAAAAAGAAATTATTGAAGCATATGGAAAAAATGCTCAAGATACAGGATCTGCTGAAGTACAAGTTGCACTTCTTACAGACAGAATCAGTCATTTGACAGCTCACTTAAAAACACATCCTAAAGATGTGCATTCAAGAGTAGGATTGCTAAAAATGGTTGGTAAAAGAAGAAGATTATTAAACTACATCAAAAATAGAAACGTTGATGATTATAGATCATTAATCGAAAAATTAGGAATCAGAAAATAGTAATTAAGATAAAAGAGCGTATTTTATGTATGCTCTTTTTTTAAAAAAATTTTTAAGGAGTTTAAAAATAAAATGAAATATAAAATAAGTGAAGAAATAACAGGATTTTTTGTTGTTTTGATAAAAAAGATTTTGTCAATTTTTTCTCTTAAAATAAGATATAGAATTTTTGAAAGTTTTGGGATAGCAGGATATTACCTAATAAAAAAAAGACGGTTACTTGCGATAGATAATATAAAAAATGCTTTTCCTGAAAAGAATAACAAAGACATTGAGAAAATTGCAAAAGAATCATATAAGACAATGGGAAAAATGATAATGACTTCTATTTTTTTGGAAGAGATTACACGAGATGGGAATACTGTTGTAGAAAATGAGGAGTTGATGAAACAGGCGTGTAAAAATAATGAAAAAGCTGTTTTAATTGTTTCGCTTCATCTTGGCGGATTTGAAGCTGGAAGCAGAATGAGGGATATAAGAAAGTTTTATGCTGTTTTTAGAAATCAGAAAAATAAAAAAATTAATGACTTGATGACAAAATGGCGTGAAGAGGGAGGACTTAATTCTTTGCCATTACATGATAGTGATAATTTGAGAAAAGCAATAAATGAAAAATCAATCATTGCCCTTGCTTCAGATCATTATGGAAAAGATGTGGATGTAAAATTTTTTGGACGTGAAACAACTGGAGTTGCAGGACCTGTTTTGCTTTCTATGAAACATAAAATACCAATAGTCCTTGCGTATGCAGTATTTGAGGGGGATGTGATTCATGTTAAGAATAAAAAAATTATTGAAATAGAAAAACAGGAAAAATTAAAGGACACAATGCGATACAATATGCAGAAAATTTACCATGAATTTGAAGAAATTATTAGAGAATATCCAGAGCAGTATATGTGGCAGCATAAAAGATGGAGAAATAAGAAAAAATAGTGGAAAAAAACGAAAAAATTATTTTTTCTGTTGTGAGATAATACATATGTGACAAGAATATACAAAAAAAGAAAGGTTTCTGA
>CAUQGN010000029.1:0-23623 GCA_963517565.1 uncultured Leptotrichia sp.
ATTAATCAAAATATCTAAAAAATTATTCCTATTTTTAAACGGGATTTAGTATAAAGATATAGTAAACTATGTTTTATTCTCACAGTTTTTATAAGAGAAAAAATAAAAAAAACTATCCTGATGATAAATTCAAGATAGTTTTTTATTCTATTATTAAATCGTTTTACCAAATTTTTATTCTGTCTTGCGGTGTTTTGTACATTTTATCTCCTGGTTTTGTTTCAAATACTTTATGGAATGCATCCACATTTTCTAAAGTTCCATTTACACGGAATATATTTGGCGAATGTGAATCAGTTTTTGCTAGATTTTTTGAATATTCCAGTGTTGATTTTTGTCTCCACATTCTTGCAAAACTTAAAAAGAATAATTTGTTTACAGTATCTGAATAGGCTTTTGTAGAATTTGGATGATCTTTAAGGTATAGTTGTAAAGCATCATAAGCAAGATTTAATCCTCCTAAGTCTGCAATGTTTTCAGTTAATGTATATTTTCCGTTAACATAAACTCCATCCCCAACTGTATATTTTGAAAATTGATTTTCCAGTTTTTTTGTAGCCATATCAAATTTCATTTTATCTTCATTCGTCCACCAATTTTTTATATTCCCGTCTCCATCATATTCTGCTCCCGATACATCAAATGCATGTGTAAGCTCATGTCCGATAATTGATCCTATTGCTCCAAAATTGCTGGCCATTTCCAATCTGCTATAATCGTAAAATGGATACTGCAATATTCCTGCTGGAAATACTATTTCATTACTTGTCGGTGAATAATAGGCATTTATTGTTTGTGGAGACATATGCCATTCTGTTTTATCTACTGGCTTGCCAACTTTTGTCATTTCTTCATTATAGCCCCATTCACTAATTTTCTTCATCTGATCGTACAAAGAGTCCTCACTTGAAATTATCATTTTGCTATAGTCTTTCCATTTATCAGGATATCCGATTTTAACACTAACTTTTGCTAATTTTTCAAGAGCTTTTTTCTTAGTTGCCGCACTCATCCAATCCAGTTTTTCAATTCTATTTTTCATGGCTTTTTTAATATACTCAACCATTTGCTGAGTATTTTTCTTAGCTTCTGGAGAGAAATTTTTCTGAATATAAATTTTACCTATTATTTCTTCTAAAGTTTCATTTGTAAAATTTAACGCTCTTTTTTCAAGTATTTCTCTTTCCTTTTGTCCATTTAAATATTTTCCAAAAAATTCAAAGCTTCTTAAACCAATTTCATCATTTAAAAGTCCCGCTGAAGAACTAATTAAATTATATTTCATATAATCCTTAATTACGTTAATATTTTCATCATTTACAAACTTATCCAGATTTTTATAATAATTCAATTCTGTTATTATTACCTTATCAGTCTTTACATTCAGCTGTTTCAAATATTGTGCCAAATCAACATTTTGAGATAAAGCAGCTAAATCAGTCACTTTTAAAGGATTATTGTATTTTTTTACGTCATGACGTTCTTCATTTGTCATTAAAGTTCCTGCGATTTCTTTTTCAAAAGCAACTATTTTTTTTGCTTTTTCAAGAGTATCGTTTTCTCCTAAATATTTTAACATATCACCAACATATTTAGTATATTCTTCCAATATCACTTTATTCTCTTTAGTGTCTTTTTGATAATAATCTCTTGATAAGCCTAACCCAGCACTTCCTAAATAAATTGCATTATTTTTAGAATCATTAAGATCTGTTCCTACTCCCCATCCATAAAATTCAGAACCTCCAAATTTTGTAACTTCTACATTATATTTTTTCAAATCTTCAATATTCTGTATTGCATTTATCTTTTCTAAATCTTTTTGGATAGGTGCTAATCCTTCCTCATTTCTTTTTTTCATATTAGAGAAACTGTCGTAAAGTGTTACAACTTTTTTTTCATCAGGAGTCAATGATGTTTTATTTTTCAGCTCCTTTATTAAATTACGTAAAAAATCTTGATTTTTTTCATTAAGTTCATAAAAAGAGCCCCAAGCTGGCTTTGTAGAGGGAATTTGTGTTTTTTTCTCCCAATTTTCATTTACATAACTATAAAAATCATCCTGTGCTCTAACATTTGTACTAAGTTCGTCAAATAATGCCTTATCGTTTTCCTTCAAAAGTTTTGCCTGCTGCTTTTCATAAAAATCCCAAAATCCTGCTTGTTTTTGTACTGGCTGTGCTGCTGGCTTAGTATTTTGAATTATTTTTTCTGATAATCCATTTAGCCCGTTAATATCAACATTTTGTTCATTCTCTGCATAAATTAAATTAATACTAGCTAAAAATAGCGAAATTGCAAGTAATTTTTTCATTTTTCTTCATTTCTTTCTTTAAAAGAAAATTTCTCCTTTCATATTCATAATACAGTTAAATCATCTTAAAATCGAACTCAAAAATTATGACTTTTTCGCTTAAACCTAGTTTTTTTATCAGTTCGATCTTGAAAAGGTTTAAGTATATTTCTAACTTTTTGAAAATGTCACGTACTATTATACATTTTTCTCATATTTATTTCAACAAATTTATATAAAAAAATCAATATTTTTATTTTTTTTTAATTCAATAATAAAAAACAGCCCTAAAACTTAATTTAAGGCCATCTTTATCAAAAATATTTTTATATTAGAAAGCAGGAATTACTCTACCTTCATATTTTTCTTCAATAAATTTCTTAACTTTTTCACTTTGTAATGCTTTCACAAGTTTTTTCACTCTTTCATCGTTTTCATTCCCTTTTAAAACTGTAACAATATTTACATAAGGTGAATCTTTACCTTCTATCAAGATAATTTCATTTTTTGTAACTCCAGCATCAATTGCGAAGTTTGAATTTATGATTGCTCCTGCAACTTCTTCAAGTCTTGGTGCAATTTGTTCGTTAGATAGTGTTTCAATTTTAATATTTTTTGGATTTTGAACAATATCAGATGGTGCAGCATCTAATTTTGTATTATCTTTCAATTTTATAATACCAGCTTTATCAAGTAAAATTAATGAACGACCTCCATTTGTCGGATCGTTAGGAATAATTAAAGTGTCTCCATTTTTCAAATCATTAATACTTTTTACTTTTTTAGAATATAATGCCATTGGTTCCAAATGAATGTTTCCTACTGCCGATAATCCTATGTTATTTTTCTTTCCAAAATCATCCATATATGGAACGTGTTGGAAAAAGTTTGCATCTATACTTTTATCTGCAAGTGCCTTATTTGGCTGAACATAATCATTAAATTCAACTATTTCAAGTTCAATTCCTTCTTTTTTCAGGTCATCCTTTACTAAATTCAATAATTCAGCGTGAGGAACTGGTGTCGCACCTACAATTAATTTTTCAGTTTTTCCTGATGGGGCTCCTCCATTTGATTCTGTTCCTTTACTTCCACAAGCTACTAAAAATAGTGCTGTTGCTAATAATAGTGATAATATTTTTTTCATAAATACCTCCAAAAATTTTTTTATTTATAATTTATTTTACAAACTTTTATTAAAATACTGGAACAATTACATCTTTATATTTTTCTTCCATATATTTTTTTACTTTTTCACTTTGTAATGCCTTTAACAATTTCTGAATTCTAGGATCATTTTCATTTCCTTTCAATTTTGTAGGAACATTTACATAAGAGAAATCCTCGTCTTACTCTTTTTCATCTTGTAAAATTATCATTTTAATTTATTTTATTATGTTCTTTTTCTTTTGTTCATAAGAACTTTTACAAGACTGTTTCCAATAAACTGTATAATTTGTACAAGTACGATTATAACAATTGTTGCCTGCCACATTACTTCAGGACTGGATTTCTGATAGCCACGAATTACAGCGGCATTTCCAAGTCCGCCTCCACCAATTGTTCCAGCCATCGCAGAATACCCAATCAGACTGATTAATGTTAATGTCAAACCGTGAACAAGTGCAGGCAGTGCTTCTGGTATCATTACCTTAAAAATAATTTCAGAAACTGTTGCTCCCATAGATTTTGAAGCTTCGATAAGCCCTTCATCCACTTCCTTTAACGCCCCTTCTATAATTCTTGCTACAAATGGCGCAGAACCTAGTGAAAGTGGAACAATAAATGCAATACTTCCATAAGATTTATGAACAAGCATCCTTGAAAGCGGTATTAACAAAACCATTAATATTATAAATGGTATTGACCTTGTAATATTTACAATAATCATGTCTAATATTTTATGAATTGTTTTATTTGGCTTTACCCCTTTTTCATCAGATGTAACAAGTAGGATTCCAATTGGAAGTCCGATAATTAATGCTATAATTGTAGAAATAAATACCATATAAATCGTTTCCCAAAGAGGTTCAGCCATATTTTGAAATTGTAAAAATTTAACCCAGTCAAATTTCATTATACCACCTCCGAATCTATTTTATTTTCTTTTAGCCAGTCAATAATATCTTTGGCTTTTTCTTCATTTGTTGAAATTTCTATCAATAAATTCCCAACAATAATATCGCCTACCTTATCAATAAATCCACCCAGAATATTTACTTCTACATCATATTTACGAATTATTTTTGTAATATATGACTCATTTACCTGTTCTTCATTATATTTAAGGCTCAGCCTCAATTTTCCATTATTCTCTTCACGGCTCTTTTTTTCTTCTTCGGTTCTAAATTCTTCATGTGAAATGTGCTGTACAAATTCTTTTGCCAGTTCTGTCTTTGGACTTAAGAAAATTTCTTTAGTTTCACCTTTTTCAATAATTTGCCCGTCAGACATAATTGCCGCCTTATTACAGATTTTCTTTATAACTTCCATCTGATGCGTAATTACAATTATTGTTATCCCAAATTTCTTATTTATATCCTTTAACAATTCTAAAATCGAATTAGTCGTTCTTGGATCAAGTGCTGATGTTGCTTCATCTGAAAGCAGTAATTGAGGATTGTTCGCTAATGCCCTTGCTATTGCTACACGTTGCTTCTGACCCCCTGAAAGCTGTTCAGGATAATTCAGTTTCTTATCTGAAAGCCCCACAATTTCAAGCAGTTCGTCCACTCTTTTTTTTATATCTCTTTTTTTCCAGCCTGAAATTTGTAATGGAAATGCTATGTTATCAGCAACATTTCTAGAATTTAACAAATTAAAATGCTGAAAAATCATACCAGTTTTTTTTCTATATTCTCTCAGTAACCTTGTATTAAATTTTAGAATATTCTTATTTTCATATCCAAGACTTTTTTTCTTTTTTCTGTCAATAATTTCATGTCTTACTAAAATTTCTCCAGAAGCAGGTTCTTCCAGCCTGTTAAGAAGCCTTATAAGTGTAGATTTTCCAGCTCCACTAAGCCCCATAATTCCATAAATATCCCCTTGTTCAATGTCAAGGCTTACATCATTTACGGCTAGCAGTTCCTGTCCATTATTAAGTTTATATTTTTTTACCAAATTCCTTATCTTAATAAAGCTGTCCATATTTCACCTCTTTTTCATTTGATTTTCCTTATTTTTACTTTGTATATTCAAAAAGATTATATTATTTATTACTTTAAAAGTCAACTATTTTAAAATACTTTTTTATAATTATATCATTTTTATATTGTATATACAAGTTAAATTTTAAAAATTTTTATAAAATTATAAAAGGGTATACTTTAGATACCCTTAAATTAAACTGTATTAACTATTTGTATTCAAGAATTCCTTTACCCTTTGAGAAGCTGGATTTTCAAAGATTTGATGTGAAGTTCCTGTTTCCAGTATTTCACCTTTTTCCATAACAATTACCCTATCTGAAATTTCACGTACAAAGTTCATTTCATGGCTTACAATTAGCATTGTAATTTTTTGCTTTTTCAGTTTTCTAATTATATCCAGCACTTCTTTTACAAGTTCTGGATCAAGCGCTGATGTTGGTTCATCAAAAAGCATAATATCTGGTTTTAATGCTAACGCTCGTGCTATTGCCACACGCTGCTTCTGTCCGCCTGAAAGTTCATTTGGAAAACTGTTCATTTTGTCTGACAGTCCAACTAAATCTAACATCTTTTGGGCAATAGTTTCAGCTTTTGCTGCATCAATTTTTTTTACCAGTTTCAGAGTTTTAACTATATTATTTCTAACTGATAAATGAGGAAATAAATTAAATGTTTGAAAAACCATTCCTGTTTTTAGCAGCATTTCCTTTTTAATTTTTTTATCTACATTTTTATCTGTCAGATTATTTCCTTCAATTAAAATATCCCCTGATGTTATCGACTCCAAATCTGTAATACAACGCAAAATTGTCGATTTTCCACTTCCTGAAGGCCCTATTAATGAAATAACTTCTCCTTTGTTAATATATAAATTAATATCCTTTAGGATTATATTATCATCATATTGCTTTTTCAAATTTTTTACTTCAACTATTTTTTCATTTTCCACTATTTATCTCCTAGACAACTTTATTAAAATTCTAAAATCACTTAAATTCTGACTTTATTTCTTTTCTCAATATTTTTAAACAATCTATCAACTGCAAAACTTAAAGCTAGATAAATGATAATTGCACAGATATATGGCGTAATATTATAGTAAATGTTTGCTAATTCCTTTGTACGCTTCATAACTTCAGTTACAGCAAGAACGTATATCAAGGAAGTGTCCTTTATAAGAGTAATAGCTTCATTTCCCAATGTTGGCAGTACTCTTCTTATTGCCTGCGGTAAAATAATATATGCTATTTTTTGCCAGTAACTGTAACCAAGGACTTTTGCAGCTTCATGCTGTCCTTTATCAATGCTTTCTATTCCACTTCTCATAATTTCCACAAGATATGCCGCATAATTTATGATAAAAGTAATTGTTGCGGCTGTATATGGCTCAAGCACAACTTTATATCCACCAATCTTCATAAGCGGTATTCCGTAATAGACTACCATTAATTGCAGCATTAAGGGAGTCCCTCGAAAAATCCAAGTATAAACTGAAATAAAAAATTTTACTGCCTTATTTTTCCCTGTATATGCTAATGCTCCTAAAATTCCTAACGGGACGGAAAATAAAACCGTGAATATATACAGTATCACCACATTTGGCAAAGTTTTTACCAGTTCTATAAATATTGGTAACGACTGATTCATTAGTCTTTAAACCATTTCGAGTAAATTTTTTGATATGTCCCGTCTGCTTTTAATTCCTCAATAGCTTTATTTATAGCCTCAACTAATTTTGTATTACCTTTTTTAGCTGCAATTCCATATTCCTCTTCGCCATAATTATCATTTAGAATTTGGTAAAGTTCTTTTTTAGCTTGAGTTTCTTTTGTTTTTTTAGTATATTTTGCCAATACTTCATCTGCTATAATCGCATCAACTCTGCCTGAGTCAAGATCCATGAATGCCTGATCGTATTGTGCATATGTTTTAAATTCCTTAAATTTCTTGTCATCCCCTGATTTTTTGACAGCTTCTTCTCCACTGCTTTCTGTTTGGCTTCCAACATTTTTTCCTGCCAAATCAGCTTTTGTATTAATACTCGAACCTGCCTTCACAACTATAAGCTGGTGACTTGTAAAATACGGTTTTGTCATTTCAGTTTCTTTTTTTCTTTCCTCTGTTATAGTAAGTCCGTTCCAGATTAAATCAATATTTCCGCCATTCAAATCCAATATCTTTGAATCCCAGTTTATCGGTTTAAATTCAACTTCAGCACCTAACTTTTGAGCAACCGCCCTAGCCAAGTCAATATCAAATCCAACAATCTCCCCTTTTTCATTTTTAAATCCCATTGGAACAAATGAATCATCTAATCCAACTACAATTTTTTTAGGAACTCCATCAGCGTTCTTTTCTTCCTTCTTCTCCTCTTTCTGAACGCTGCACATAAATACACTTAACGCCAAAACCATTAATAACAATATCTTTTTCATTTCTACCGCCTCCTGCTTTTATTTATATAAAATTTACAAATTAATTTCTAAATATAATATAATAATAACACGTTTTAAAACATTTTGTCAATAATTATAATATATAACTTTTATATGATTCAATATATTTTATTTATGATTAAATACTAAAAAATTAGAATTAAAAATACAAGGTGGGCAATTATTACCCACCTCTTTACAATTGTTAACTTTTATTTTTGTACCATCAAAACATTAAACACATTTTCTAAATCTGTCTTTGAACTCAAAATATTACTTGCACTCATTACTACATCCTGAATCTTTTGATTTTTCACACCTGCTACCATTTTTTGCATATTTTCTGATAATAATTTTGAACTTTCTTTTATTTTCTTGAAGTCTTCCTCATTTATATTTTCTTTTTTGGCATTTTCAAGTGTCATTTCAGATACTTCCTTATATGTATTTTGCACGTCTTTATTTGCTTCTTCCAACATTTTTATTTCATTTTCATCAAAGTTCAGATTATTTTTCCCAAAAGCTATTTTTCCAAAATTATCTACTGAATTTACAAATTTCAAAATATTTAACTTTGCTGTTTTTCCATCTATTTGTAATTGTTTTTCTATTTTTTGATTAATTATTTGGGCAATTTCATGTAATGAATTAGTAAAAATTTTATGATTTTCCTGTCTATTTTGCAACACAACTTTGTATTTATCATTCAATTCTCCTATTTTTGACAATTTATCAGTTTTATAGTCGCCTTTTTCAAAATAATCATTAATCTCCGTTAGCACTTTTTGTTCTTCGATTAATGAATTTACAAGATTTTCAGCATTTTTGTCAATTGCTTCCATTTTTGGAACTTTTTGCATTACATCTGTAATTTCTTTTATATATTCGCCAGCCAAATTAACTGAATTATCTAAATTTTGAATAAATGAAGCTGCTTCTGAAATATTTTTTACATTTCCAGCTCCGTCAGTAAATTCCTCTTTTTTTATTTCTGTAAAAAATGTATTCCATTCTTCAGAATTCGGTACATCACTCAATTTCAAATATTCATTATATTTTGCAATTTCCTCTGTTGAAATATCTCTTTTCACATTTGTTACTTTTACTTTATCCTTATTATTTTTGTCATTGCCCTTGTTATCACATCCCACAATAACTAGCAATGCCATTATTCCAATCACTGCATATTTTTTCAGTTTCATTATTTTTCCTCCAGAATGTTTTATTTTTAAAAATTTATAATTTTTACAATACTCTGTTATTATACCAAATTTTTATTTATTTAACAAATTTATACTAGTCCTGCAATCTTCAATATGTAAAGCCACCCTGTTAATGTAAAAATACTCATAATTGTAGTAATCATAACAGTTCCCGAAGTTACAGCACCATTATGACCCATTCCTCTTGCCATTGTAAATGAAGTCGGTGTTGTTGGGCTTCCAAGCATTCCAAGTACTGCAACCAGTTTTTCGTCCTTAAATCCAAATTTTATTGCTATTGGTAAAAATATTGCTGTAAGAATCAGCAGCTTAAATGAAGACGAAACTAATACAATCTTTATTTTTGAAAAAACTTCCTTTACATCAAAACTTGCCCCTAGTGCTAATAAACCAAGCGGAGTTGCGGCTGAGGCAAATGTTGAAATTGATTTTTTCATAATTACTGGCTGCGGAATTTTTAACAATGCCCAAATCATTCCAGCCAAAATTCCAAGTATTAAAGGATTCTTCATAACTCCCTTTAACGTATTTTTTAAAACTACTCTATTTAATTTCCCCTGTTCTGGACTAAGTAACATCAAAGTCACAACTGAAGCAACATTGTACAAAGGGACAGCTCCAATTACCATAAGAGCCACAATTTTAGCCTCTCCATACACATTCTGCACAAAAGCATAAGCAAGCAAAGCAGCACTGCTTCTAAATCCAGCTTGAATAAATTCTCCACGAATTGACTTATTCTTCAGAAAAAGTGAGATAATACACATTATCATTATTGATAAAAATGTTGCAAAAAAACAGAACATCAGATATTTCAAATCCCAGATTGCCGAAAAATCAGATAGCGACAGTTCTTTAAACAAAAGTACAGGCAAAAGTGCCAAAAATACAAATCTGTTCATCTTATCTGCAAATTCTAAATCTATAATTCCTATTTTCCTAAAGACATACCCAAGTACCATAATCAGAAATACAGGCATCGTAGCATTTAAACAAAATATTAATTCTTCCATTTTCCTCCTTAACTTCCACACGCTATATAAAATACAGGAATTCCGTCTATCTCATCGTCTAAATCCATACCTTCAAAAAATACATGATCTCCTAATTCTTTATTTGCCTGCTGATTATGTACTTTTGTCATTAATTCAAGGTTTGTAAAATATTTTCCATTATCAGCTTTTAACAATGCTCTTACATCAACTTGAAAATAACCATCTTCTGCATATTCTTCCGATAATTCTTCTTCATCAGCTGTTTCATTTTCCAGCAAGTCTTCTTTCCCTTTTATCCATGCCTCATAGTCAACATAAATTTCTGGCTGGTTAACAGCTACTTCATCAGGATTCCATTCTCTGTCAACATATTCCCGCATTTGGTCATAATATGCCTTAATATCCTTATTAAATTCTTCTGTACTTTCATAAATTTTCTTACTAAACGTCCACATAACATCATCAAGTGCCATATTTTATTCACCTTTCAATTTTTATATTTTGTATAAGTCAAAAACTATTTTATAATTTTGTCAATAATTCCTCCACCAAGACAAACTTCACCATCATAAGCAACCACAATTTGTCCTAACGTTACAGCTTTTTGCGGCTCATCAAAAATCACTTCATATTCATTTTCGTTAAGTTTATTAATCACAACTTTTGTATCTTTTTGTCTGTATCTAAATTTTACAGTACATTCTAACGGAAACTGTACTTCATTTATAAAATTAAAATCTGTTGCAATTAACCCTTTTGAATAAAGTACCGAGTTATCACCTTGTGTTACTATCAATTCATTTTTTTGTAAATCCTTATCCACAACAAACCAAGGCTCTCCAGTTCCTTCCTTTGTATTTCCAATCCCAATTCCTTTTCTCTGTCCGACTGTATAATACATAAGTCCATTATGATGACCCAATACCTTTCCTTGTGTATTTACAATATTTCCACCCTTTGCTGGTAAGTATTGGGATAAAAATTTATTAAAATCACGTTCTCCAATAAAGCAGATTCCTGTGCTGTCTTTTTTCTTCGCTGTTGCCAAGTTATATTTTTCAGCGATTTCACGAATCTGTGGCTTTGTGTATTCTCCTAATGGAAATAGAACTTTTTCCAGCTGTTCCTGACTTAATTGGCAAAGAAAATATGTCTGATCTTTGTTATCATCAATTCCTCTTAACATAGTCGATTTGATTTTTCCATCTTTTTCTTCGTGAATAATTCTCGCATAATGCCCTGTCGCCACATAATCAGCCCCAAGTTTCATCGCATAGTCCAAAAATGCACGGAATTTGATTTCCTTATTACACATCACATCGGGATTGGGTGTTCTTCCTTTTTTATACTCATCTAGAAAATATGTAAATACTTTGTCCCAATACTCTTTCACAAAATTCACCGAATAATAAGGTATCTCCAACTGCTCTGCCACAGCAATCACATCCTTATAATCTTCTTCTGCCATACATACTCCATTTTCATCCTTTTCTTCCCAATTCTTCATAAAAACTCCGATTACATCGTAACCCTGTTCTTTAAGCAAAATTGCCGCAACGGAAGAATCAACTCCACCAGACATCCCTAGTACTACTTTCTTTCTTCTTTCCACAATATTTTCTCTATTCATAAATTTCTATTGCTCCTTCTATTTTTGACAGTTTTTGATTTTTAGTTTAAGTTTTATTTTTCTTTTATTTTTATACTTTTTTATTTAGGCATATTCGTAATAAAATTTATTACAACTTTAAATTTTTACTTTGTTTCACAAGCAAACAACTCATTATTCATTTAAAATTCAATAATTTTCTATACAATAAATAATATTAGTATAACACAATATATAAAATCAGGCAAGACTAGTAAATAAATTAAAAAAGAGCAATCTCATATTGAACTGCTCTCTAATTTTTACTTTATATTTTAAGATTTTAATTTACGGCTACTCTTTGTAGAACTTCGATTACATTTAAGTTTTTATCAAGTATAACTACTGTATTGTGTTTTTTATCAAATCCGAAATACAATCTTGCGTGTTTTTTTCCATCCATGTCTACATAGTTATTTACATAATATACACCTTTTTTCCCTGCTGAATAAATTTTATATGATCCGTATACTGTACTGTCATCGTCAACATCATCATAGATTTTTTCTTGTATTTCTCCACCTGTTTTTTTACCAATTTCATAGCCTTGGACTAATTCATCTATTTTTCCTTTATTATCCTCCATTATAAAAAACGAATATCTTTCAGGATATTTGTTGTTATCAAAACTTCCATCCATCCAGTAATAACCGTTAGGAGTTGCTCCTTCCAACACCTCCTTCAATGAAATTTCCAATGTTTTATTTGAAGGTGTAAATTTTTCTGCAAATACAGACATTCCTATTGCCAACATTAATACTAGAATTAATTTTTTCATAACTTTCCACTCTCCTGCTCTAATTTTGATTTACAAATTGATTCTATCATACGAACCTTAAAATAAACTGAAAAAAATACTTTAAAAAACAAAATTTTATTTAATGCTAAACCAGAAAAAATTCTCTATATTTAAACATTTTTATAATCAAAAAAAATGCTTCATTAAAAAAATTTATAATAAAAAATAAGATAGTTGAAATTGTTATTAAACAAAAAAATACTATCTTATTTCTAAGACAGTACTTTAAAAATATATTATACAATTTTATTACTATGCTTCTGCTCTTTCAGGATAAATACTTACTCTTTTTTTACCATTTCCAAATTTTTCAAATTTTACATATCCATCAGTTAATGCGAATAAAGTATAATCTTTTCCTAATTTAGCATTAGTTCCTGCGTGAAATTTACTTCCTCTTTGTCTTACAATAATGTTTCCAGCTTTTACAGCTTCTCCATCATATTTTTTTACTCCTAAATATTTAGGGTTAGAATCTCTACCATTTCTAGTTGATCCTTGCCCTTTTTTTGAGGCAAATAACTGTAAGTTTAATTTTAATAACATTTTCCAACCTCCTCGATTTCTTTTTCATATTTTATTTCTTGGATTCTTTTCAAATCTTAAACTTGTGAAACAAAATTTATTTTTTTATTACTTTAAGTTTCACAAAATTACTATAACTTTTTGCAACTTCCTTCAAATACGAATACATTGATTCAATCAAAATATCTGCATTTTTTAGTTCATCATCAGTCAATCCAGAATTTTTTAAATCACAGGAAATATACCCATCTTCCTCAGTAAACTTCAATTTTTTATTAAGTTTCAAAGTTTCAATAAGTCCATTTACTGTCATTTGTCCTACTGATGAAACAGCTGCACAAATTACATCTTCTCCATATTCTGAAAAATTTGCATGTCCTTTTATTTCAAAATATGTTATTTTATTTTTTTGTCTTTGAATTTCTATTTTTATCATTCAAACCACAACAGCTTTCACAATCTAAATTATATTAAAAAATACAATTAAGCATTGATTGATTTAATTTCAATTGCTGTAAAAGATTGTCTATGCCCTTTTTTTCTGTAGTAAGTTTTTTTGTTATATTTAAAGTTAATTTTTTTATCAGCTTTTCCATGAGATTTAACTGTAGCTACAACTTTAGCTCCTTCTACAACTGGAGTTCCAACTGTTACGTTATCTCCTTCTCCAACTAATAGAACTTCATTAATTTCGATGTCTGAATCAACATCAGCTGCTAATTTTTCAACTTTTAATACAGTTCCAACTTCTACTTTGTACTGTTTTCCACCTGTTTTAATTACTGCAAACATTTATGTTCACCTCCAAATAATTTATCGCTATCATTGGTATTAGCCACCAATTTTATGCGTATATCTTAATTAGTTTACTATATTTTCACTAATTTGTCAAATTATTTTTATAAATGGCGGAAGTAGAGGGACTCGAACCCACAAGACGTTTAACCGCCCACAGCTTTCCAAGCTGCTGCCCTACCATTAGGCGATACTTCCCCTTCAAAAAAATAATCACAAACTATTATACTAAACTTATCTATAAAAGTCAACGAATTTATTGTATCCTGTATATCTCTTTGTGTGTAGATACTACTATTTTCTTGTAAATTCATTATCGCCCAGTATTATTTATTTTGATTTTTTCTGTAAATATTAAATCCAGTTGCCTGATTTGTTGCCATTATTGTAATATCTGAAATTTGTACGTGTTTTGGCTGGTTTGCAATATAAACTATTGTATTTGCAATATCTTCCGGCTTCAATGCCTCAATTCCTTCATAAACCTTCTTAGCCTGCTCTGTATTCCCATGGAATCTTACATTACTAAAATTAGTTTCCACAATTCCAGGTTGAACAGTAGTTACTTTAATATTTTTATCTATTGTATCAATCCTAATTCCATCGCTCAAAACCTTTACAGCCGATTTAGTCGCACAATATACAGCAGCTCCTGCATAAGCATAAATTCCAGCAGTTGAACCAATATTTATAATATGCCCCTCATCATTTGCAACCATGCTTGGTAAAATTTGTCTTGTAACATACAATAATCCTTTTATATTAGTGTCTATCATTCGTTCAATATCCACAATATCATATTCCTGAAATTTATCCAGTCCCAAGGCAAGTCCTGCATTATTCACAAGAATATCCACTTTTTTCACATCATCTAGTATTTTCTTGGTAAATTTAACAACATCATTATATTTTGTAATATCAAACACAAAAATATACGCATTAGTACCATATTTTCTATCAATATCAGCCTTTATTTCCTTCAATTTTTCTATATTTCTAGCACACAAAATCACATTATCCCCATTTTTTGCAAAAGCATAAGCTGTTTCCTTCCCAATTCCACTTGTAGCTCCAGTAATAAAAATATTTCTATTCATAAAAACTCATCTCCCTATATTTGAATTTATCATTATTTATTTTAAAAATGATTTTTTTAATTTATTTAAAATCAAATATACTTTACTTCTATGCTCTATTTCAACAGCTAAAACTATTAATTTATCATCTTGTATTTCAACTACTATCCTGTAATTTTTTAATGGTTTGTACTTCCAATATCCTTTTAAATTATGGCTCAAAGCCTCCCCTTTGATTCTTGGATTTTCAGAATTGTTTATTTTTTTCAGAAAATCATAAATTTTTTTACTTGTATTTTTATCCATCTTTTGTAATTTTTTTGCTGCATATTTAGATAACAATACTCTGTATTTCACTTAAAATCCCATTTTCTTTCCAAAATCTTCAAGAGGTATCATTGGGGATTTTTTAGCTTTTTCAGATAACTTCACTATTCTTTTTATTTCTGATTTGGAAATTTGTTCGTTTTCTTCTATTTTATCTAATTCTTTTGATATCAAATTATTAATAAAGTTGTTATCGTATTCCAAAACTTCTTTTAACTGTTTTTGTTTTTTTTCGTTTAATTCAACATCTATAATCATAGTATTTCCTCCTAAAATAAATTTTGTAATTTTTTTAGAAATCGAATGATTTTTAAGTTCATTTAATAGAATATCTATATTTTTATTATACCACAAAATTTTCATTATTTTATATCAAGTTTATTTTTTTGATGAAATTTTTGTCTCAACTTCAACTTAAAAATCCCTATCCCTTTTTCAATGCTCATTTTCTGCGAAAACTTATACACAAACATATTTGTAAATTTTAAATCCATTTTTTTATTTGAACCCAAATCAACAAACATTTCCAAATTTCTGTAATCACTTTTTTCCAGATAGGATTCAGCCCATTCCACTAAATCTATTATATTCTTTTTATTTCTTTCATACAAATCATCATTCATGCTCTCATTTTCCAAATTATTTCCTGTGTTTTCCAAATTTGAAATGATTTTTCCGATAATCTCCATTTCTACTGTGCTTCTGCTGTTTGCAAGATTTGTATCTTCTGCAAGTCCAATTTTATATTTTACTTCCATAATTTCATCTTCACTTACATTTATTTCCTTTTTATTTTCCTCATCTGTAATCTTCAATCTATATTTCATTTATTCCACCTCTTCATTTTTCTAAAAAACTGCTATTTCATCAATTTTTACTGTTTCATCAACATTTATAACTCCAAAATGATTTTCCCAAAATACTTTTAATTCCATCCCAAGTTCCAGGAACAGTAATTTCAAAGTCTTTATTTTTGCTATATTTGACCTACTTTTTGGTTTATTTATATAAACTATTATTTTATTTTTTTCTGATTTTTGTCTATAAATAAGCGAATCAATAAAAAAATATTTTATTCCCAATCTAAAATTTTTCATACAATTTACATTATTTATTTTTTCATTATAAATTAAAAGTGCTATATATTGCTGTTCTTCGCTATTCAAAAATAAAAAATACTTTTTCAAGCTTATTCCTAGAACTCCATTTTTTATATCTTCCCAAATTTTTTCACAAATAACATCAATTACCGTTGTTCCACTCACAAAATCAAGTTCCTGTAAATAATTTATCGCATTATTTTCAATATTTTTCTTAAAATTTCTTAAAACTGATATATTTTCCTTTTCTTCTTTAACTATGTTGTTCCTATGTCTAAAACTATTTATTTTAGATTCTTTTTTAGGTACATTCTCCATTGTCAGATTTTTAATTTTGGTATCTTTCTCCAGTTTATTTTCAAACTCAAAAAAATTATCATAATAATTGATAAAACTAGTAAAAATTTTATTAAATCTCATATACGGATTTACTTTTACAGCTTTTTTTTTCACAATTTTATTATTCAAAAAATCTGCATTTATCTCAATATATGCTGAAACAGTGTTTGCCAGTTCAAATTGCACATTTGGAGGAACTGCCCATATATATGCGTATCCTTTTTTATTTTTATTCGCCATACAGGTACCCCCTGCATTCAAATTCATTATAGTCATTTTGAATTTCTGAAATCAAAAAACTTACTTTATCTTCTGAATAGTCATCAAAGTCCTTTATTTCCACAAACAAATTCATCTTTGGCTTTTTATCGGAATATCCCTTTTGAAAATCATTTTTCAAACTTTCATTACAGTCATAAGTATCTAAATTTTTTTCAATATTTTCTTTAAAATTAATATCTTTTAACAAAATTTTATCTTTTGTAAATTCATATTCCAAAAAATATTTTTCTAAAAATGCACGGCTTCTAGTATTTTTATTTTTTGTTTGAATTTTATCAATAAAGCCCTTATTTCTAAAATTTGTAAAATGAAAATAATCTTCTTGATTCTCGCTACTTTTTCCATAAAGTTCAAGAATTTTTCTACATTTTTCGATTGGCTTTATTGAAAACACATCCCAAATATCGCCTGTATTTTTCTTTGAAACAATATTTAATTTGTTTTTTCCGCTGTAATAGCAGCACAAAATATCTTCATTTTCATGATTTGATACCAAAATCTGTTCATCACTTTCAAAATTTATTGTATATTCAAAAGATAAGTCAATTTTTGTCGGACGTACAAAAATGGTGCTTATTATCTTTTTCTTTTCAATATTCCAAAGCAATTCCCTGTCTCTTAGAACTTTACCCTGAATTTCTTCAAAATCATAAGTAATCTCATATTTCCTATTTTGAATTTTCTCCAAAATATCCTGTGGCATATCAAAACCGTACTCATCCAGTTTAACCCTATAACACCTCATAAAATGTGCCATATTAATAGTTTTCCATTTTTTTCCATTAAGTTCAAAAGAATTATATAATTTTTTTATTTCGTCAAAATACCTCTCATCTTTTGCAAACCTTACCTTAATCTCATAATTATCTCCATCAATGTCTATCCAACCCAGAAATTCCCTTTCCAGAACTTCTTCAATCTTATGCAAGCTCAAATTCAAATATACATTTTCCAAATAAATATCCTTATAATTCTCATCAAAAATATCTATTTTATCAACCACAGGAAAAAACACTCCATCCATCTTAAATACATCTTCTTTTTCCACTAATACTGTTTCAACAAAAATATCTTCATATTCGGAACTCTCATTAATTTTTGCTTCTAAAAACTTATCTTTGATTTCCCGAAATCTCTCCTGCATCTCCACATTCATCTCAAAAAACATCTCTCTCAGACTTTTTCCAAGCATTTCCTTCTCAAAAATTTCATTCTCTCTATTCATAACCCCTCCAATATTTAATTATATTTTAATTTTATCATATAATTAAATTTTTTTCAAATATTTTTATTTATTTTTTAATTTTTAAAAAATATAAAATTTTAAACCTTTACATTATTGTAAAACTGCAAAAAAAATGCTAAAATTATTTAAAAACTATAACAAGATACAGGTCTTCTAAAAAAATTCAAAATTACTAAAATCTATTCGGGAGGAAATATTTTTATGAGCTATCAAACTATAATTGTTGGAATTGCTGGAGGTACTGGTTCTGGTAAGACTAGTGTAACTCAAGCTATTATCAAAAATTTAGAAAGAACGGGAATTCATTCGATTTTGCTGGAACAGGATTCTTATTATAAGAGAAATGATCATCTAACTTATGAAGAAAGGGCTAAGTTAAATTATGATCATCCTGATGCAATTGATTTTAACTTGCTGGAAAAGCATATACTGGCATTAAAAGATGGAAAATCTATCGAAAAGCCTATTTATGATTTCCAGGTTCACAACAGGGTTAATGAAACTCAGCATATTGAACCTGCAAATATAATCATTGTTGAAGGTATTTTAGTACTTGCAATGGAAAAAATCAGAAGTCTTTTTGATACAAAAATTTTTGTTGATACTGATGATGATGAAAGGCTGCTTAGAAGAATTGAACGGGATTTAAACGAGCGGGCAAGAAGTTTTGAAAGTGTAAAAAATCAGTACATAAATACAGTAAAACCGATGCATTTGGAATTCGTTGAACCTTCCAAAAGATATGCAGATGTTATAATTCCACGTGGGAAAGATAACAAAGTAGGTATAAATATGGTAGCAAGCAGACTTAGGTATCTATTTAATAAAATGAATCAAGAACAAAAATAACAAAAAATGAAAGGAGTGTATGATTTTATAAATTATCATACAAAAAATATTATGAAAATAGTTGTAATCGGAGGCGGAGCAGCTGGAATGATGTTTTCGACTCAATATAAAAAAGCAAATCCTGAAGATGAGGTTATTTTATTTGAAAAATCCTCTTATGTGGCTTGGGCTGGATGTCCAACACCCTATTTTATCGCTGATGAATTGAAAAAAAGTGATGTTCTGCACGGAACACCTGAAGATTTTATAAATCGTGGAATTGAAGTAAAAATTCATCACGAAGTTACAGAAATAAATTTTCAAAATAAAACTGTAACAGTAAAAGGGGATGAAATTAACGGAATAATCTTTTACGACAAACTGGTAATTGCCGTTGGAGCAAAATCATTTGTGCCAAATATTATTGGATACTCAAAGGATTTGGAAAATGTGTTTACTCTATCTCACGCAGAACATGCCTTTAAAATAAAAGATTATCTTAACGAAAACAAATCGAAATTAAAAAATGCAGTTGTTGTAGGAGCTGGATTCATTGGGCTTGAAATGGCTGAATCATTTAGAAAAAATGGATTAAATGTTACACTTATTGAAAAGGCTGATCAAATTTTTCCAAATGTTTCTGAAAACTTGAAAAAAAGAATTTATAAAGAAATAGAAAATAATGATGTTGAATTAAAATTAAACTCTGGCGTTTCAGAAATAATTTCTGAAAATAATATAGCAAAATCAGTAAAATTGGATAATGGGGAAACTGTAGACTTTGATATTGCACTATTTAGTATTGGAATTACTCCAAACATTGATTTCTTGCCGAAAGAATTAAAAACTGATTCTGGGAAAATTGTTGTAAATGATAAATTTGAGACAAATATTAAAGATGTATATGCCATTGGAGATTGCGTTTTTAACAAATATTACAAAACTGACAGAAATTTATATGCTCCATTTGGAGATGTAGCAAACAAGCATGGAATGTTCCTTGCAAAACACTTATCTGGAAAAGATGTGAGCTGGAAAGGGTTAATCCGTTCTTTTGCAACTTCATTTTATGATGTAAAACTAGCACAAACTGGACTTTCTCTAAAAGAAGCTCTGCAATTAGGATACAATGCCGATGTAGTTTCAATGAAAGCAATGTATAAAAATTCTGGCTTTGAAGACTCTGTTCCTGCAAGTGCCGAAATTATTTACGATAAAGACAGAAAAATTGTTCTTGGTGGAGCAATGGTAGGAAAAGAAGCAGTAGCACAATTTGTAGATCAAATGGCTATTGTTATTGCTCTTGAAACACCTATTGAAAAATTCATAGAAATTGACTTTGCATATTCCCCAACAAATGCAAGTGTCTGGAATCCGTTATTAGTAACATATAGAAAAGTTATTAAATAAAACAGGAGTTTTTATGAAAAAGAAAATTGAAAAATTACATAAAAACAAAAGATTTCGTATAAGTTATCAGGTTATTTTTATTTTCTTGGCATTATACAGCTTTGTCACTACACTTTTAGATTTACATGGCGATATTAGCATTTTTAATAATCCAATCCTGGAATTTATTGATGTATCAATTTATTTAATTTTTGCAGTGGATTATTTTATACGTTTTACAAATTCAGACAATAAATTAGATTTTATTGAAAGCAATATTCCTGATTTAATCTCAATTATTCCGTATTATTCTATTTTTAGGCTATTCAGAATTTTTAAGATTAGACGTTTAGCAAGAGTTTTTAAGCATTTAAAGCTGACAAAAGCTTATTTGTCTGTAAAAAAATTCTACAAAAAAATAAAAAAAATCTTGAGAGCAAATGGACTTATTTATTTGTTAATATTTGCTGTACTTGGAATCATAGTATCTGCCCTAATAGTTTCCTATGTCGAAAAACTCTCTTATTTTAATAGCCTATGGTGGGCTTTTGTAACTGCGACTACTGTTGGCTATGGAGATGTCTATCCGCATACATTTATTGGAAGAATAATTGCTATTTTTCTGATACTGATTGGAATGGGAACTTTTGGAATGATTACGGGAGCAATCACAAGTTATTTCTTAAATCGGCAAACTGATTTAATTCCAGATGATGATTTAGATGAATATGTTTTAAACTCCCAAAATTACACAGATACAGAAAAACAGGAAATTATAACTTTTATACAATTTATAAGAAACAAAAGAAAAAAGTAAATTATACTAAAATCTTTTCAATACAGGAAGAACAGTAAGCTTTTAACTAATCTTATTATTCTCCTGTATTTTTTTATTAACTGCTATTAATTACTGTGAACTTTTTTCCCTTTAATTCTAACATCTGAACTTAATGATTCCATCGTTATTTCCTTCTCTTTCCCAATAATATTTATCTTAGAGCCATAAAAATCAGCATCCCCAATCGACTCTATCCCCAAATAATTATTAGAAGCCACTATCATATTTTGATTAGCCTTATTTACAAAATTATCTGCATTTTCAACTATATTTGGTGATTCTACGCTATATTTCTCAGCCGTTTTCACTTCAAAACTGTTCAAATTCAAGCTAAAATTAAAATCACTCTGATTAACCTGAAAATTTCTTTTGGTATAATCACTAAACCTTCCATTTCCTTTATTGTTTATTGCCCACGACACTTTTGCAAATCGCTCGTCTTCATTTGGAAAATAAACTTCCACAGTATCATTTACTTCGGGAGTACAGAAAAATCCAGTATTTGTCTGCGAATAAAAAGTCTGATAACTTAATGGAAATCTTTTTATTCCATAATCATCGTACGCTTTGTCATTACTTTCCTCATTGCTTCTTTCCTGAACAATTTTTTTCAGCCCTTCTGCAAATCTGACTTCCATTTTCGCAATTCCACCATCTTCAAACACCCGTTCAACATTTGCTTCAATTCTGCACCCTTTTATTTTTTCATTATATTTCTTGAATATGTGATAACTCTTCATATCCGTTGCTAAAAATTCACTTTTTAAAATAAAATCCTTCAAAAATATCTTAGTTTTTAATACAGAAAAATTACCTTTATTCCCACTAGAATCTTTATCATTTCCTTCATTTTCTACAGCGTTTTCAGAAATAGAAACAGTATCTCCCAAATTTATTACTTTATTTGACTGAACTTTATAATATAGATTTTTATAATCTCTTACCAGCGAATAATCTGAAAAATATTTATTTTCCTTCTTAATTTCTCCCATTTCTACTATTCCAAACAATATTATTCCCTGTTCAATTACAAACATCCCCGTTTTTAATTGACTTGCAAGTCTTACCAAAAATTCCCAGTCTGTTTCATCAAACTGAACAATCAAACTGCCTATCTGCTTTTTCGCAATATCAGAATATTTTATTTCCAACTTTTTATCAGCATAATCCTTATTAATCTCATCAATTATATCTGAAAATATTAAATTCCTATCTTGAAAAACACGATATTTCTTCTCATTTTTCCTGTCAAAAAGCACACTCTTAGAAAACGCCCTCATCAAAATCCTGCATCCATAACTCCCATAATCCAAAATCTCAAAATAATCAACAATCCCACTAAAAACTTTTCTTTTGACATCCTTATCTACATTAGCAAGTTCAATTTCAATCCCAACATCTTCTTTTTCAATAATTCTTTCCAAACTTTTTCTCTGCTCTTCATCCATTTCCAATTGAATTTCCATCTTCTGATGTTCATTAATATTTTCATCCAACACAAATTCCTGAATCACAAAATTCTCTAACTTTGTTTTATTCAGTATGATTCCAATATTTTTCCCTTCATACATATTTTCAACATTTACATCTTTACTCATTTTTACCACCTCAATTATTTCCTTTTATTAATTTTATTTAACAATCATTTTACAGTTTTAATCCTTAAGTACAAAAATAAAAGATTTTTAAATTTCAGATTATTTTGACTAATAATTATTTTTTTATTTATATTTTTCAAAATTTTGCTTATTATTCTTTTTATTATAATTGTTATAATTAAATTTAAAGTGTCGTGATTTTTTTGGAATAGAAACGACTGTTTGAGCGAAGTTTTACGTAGCGAGTTTCGTTTTTATTTCAAAAAAATACTTAGACAAGCGGGGATTGTAAAGGGGATGGCGATTGATTCCCTTTACGTTATAAAAAAGAAAAAATCTATAAATTATCAAAAAATCTTTATTAACAACAAATCTTCTTGCAAAAATTAGAAATAATTATAATTTTTATACTTAAGAAAATAATTTTGTTAATTAAAAGTTAATATATTTTTTATTATACTATATTTTTAATTTAATTTCAATTATAATTTTAAAAATATCTATTTCTTAAAAGCAGAATATACAAATTATAATATTTTCGGTAACAAATTTCTCTAACTCTTAAAAATCAGTACATTTAATCTTTATCCCAAGATTTTGGATATATTTTAAATTTAATTAATATTAAAATAATAGGAGTAAAAAGCAAAGTTTTTATAAATTTAGCAGCTAACATTTCATCAAAGATATTAAATTCATCTTTACCATATTTATTTATATATTTTTTAGCTTTTT
>CAUQGN010000030.1:0-22623 GCA_963517565.1 uncultured Leptotrichia sp.
GAAAGAAATATTTTTTTTAATATATTTTTGTAACAAATGTTTGACATCTATACAATAATATTTCAAATAAAAAAATAATTGTATTGAAAAAATATATAAAATATGTTAAAATTAAAATAAACTAATAATTATTATTTTTACAATAAAATTTTAAACTTAACTTATTATGACTGATTTTAAAAATCGAAAGATAGGAAAATAAGTGAAATTCTTACACTGTCCCGCAACCGTGAAAAACCTCTATTTTTGATGTTTCAAGTCGGATAACTATCCATAATAATTATTCATTAATTAACTACGGCAGATGGTTAGATGAATTTTAAAACCCTGAAATTTTTTAAGTTAATCGTATTCTTTCAAAATTGAACTAAAAACTTTAAACATAATTAGAAGACTAACAAAGTAGTCTTAACTTTTTAATTTCAGTTTAAAATACATTACTGTGATTAGAATTTTAACCGTTTGCTTTATAAACGGTTTTTTTTATGAGAAAAAGTTTAATTTGTTATTTTAAACATTTTGTAAAATAATAAAATTCAAATAAAATTAAGGAGAGAAAAGATGAGAAATTCATTCAAAACGATTATCATCATGTTGATGATGGGACTTATTTTTGCTTGCCAGCCAAAGCAAAAAGATGCAGACAAAGGAAAAACAGAAAAATCTGGTAAAATTACATTGGCATTTAATCAGGATCCTACTGGGAACTTAAATCCTCACGAATACTTACCAAGCCAGTTTATTACACAAGATATGGTTTATGACGGTCTTGTATCTTATGGGGAAAATGGAAAAATTAAGCCAATGCTGGCAGAATCTTGGGATATTTCCAAAGATGGAAAAACTTATACTTTTAAATTAAGAAAAAATGTAAAATTTTCAGATGGTTCAGATTTTAATGCAAAAAATGTTGTAAAAAACTTTGATACTGTCTTTTCTAAAGAAAATAAATCAAATCACTCATGGTTTGCATTTACTAATCATTTGAAATCATACAGAGCAGTTGACGACTATACATTTGAAATAGTTTTAGATACAGCTTATACTGCAACACTCTATGACTTGGCAATGATTCGTCCTATACGTTTTCTTGGAGATGCTGGATTTCCTGACAATGGAGATACTTCAAAAGGAATCAAAAAACCTATAGGAACAGGAGCTTGGGTATTAAAAGAACATAAAAACAATGAATATTCAGTTTTTGTAAGAAATGAATATTACTGGGGAGAAAAACCTGCCGCTTCAGAAGTTGTAATAAAAGCTATTCCTGATAGTGAAACACTTGCACTTCAATTTGAATCAGGTGATATTGACTTGATCTATGGAAACGGTTTAATCAGCCTAGATAGATTTGAAACATACAGACAAGATAAAAAATACACTACTGCCACTTCTGAACCAATGTCTACAAGAATGATTCTTTTAAATACTACAAGCCCTATTTTAAAAGATCTTAAAGTAAGACAGGCATTAAGTCACGCCGTAGATAAGCAAAGCATAGCAAAAAATATATTTGGTGGTATTGAAAAACCTGCTGATACGATTTTTGCACCAAATGTACCTCACACAAATGTAGAAGTTACAAAATATAACTTTGACTTGGCAAAAGCAGAGGCATTGCTTGATGAAGCAGGATGGAAAAAAGGTGCTGACGGTATGAGAGAAAAAGATGGTAAAAAAATGATTCTATCTTTCCCTTACATCAGTTCTAAAGTTACAGATAAAAATGTAGGAGAATACATTCAAGGAGAATGGAAAAAAATTGGTATCCAAGTTGACTTAAAGGCAATGGAAGAAAAAGCATACTGGGAAAATGCAACTGCAAAAAATTATGACTTAATGTCTGACTATTCATGGGGTGCCCCTTGGGATCCACACGCTTACCTGACTGCAATGACTGATGATTCAGTTAACGGAACAAACCCTGCCTACGCTGCACAACTAGGTTTACCTATGAAAGCTGAGCTAGACAAAACTATCAGAGCTTTATTAATTGAACCTGATGAAACTAAATTAAACGAAATGTACAAATATGTATTAACTACTTTACAAGAGCAAGCTGTATATATTCCAATCAGTTATCAAGCTTTACTAAGTGTTTATAGAACTGGAGAGCTAGAAGGCGTGAAATTTATGCCAGAAGAAAATAGAATTCCTGTATGGACAACTGTAAAAGTGAAATAAATTAAAAATGAAGCCTCTTCAAAATTGAATCTAGAAATTACGGATAATTTATTCAAATAATTTTTAAAAGTTTGGTTTTGGAGAGGTTTAAAATATTCAATTTTAAGGGATGATTTTGTGATAAAAAAATTAATATCATTATTTTCGATTTTTCTGGCAATATCAGTTATTACATTTTTCCTTGTAAAACTGTCGCCAGGAGATCCTGCCCAAAATTATTTAAGGGCATCTCATGTAAGCATAACTGCTGAAACATTAACAGCAGCTAGAAAAAATTTAGGATTAGACAAACCTTTATATATTCAATATTTTAACTGGCTCACAGATATATTAAAAGGCGATTTTGGAACATCGTATACAAAAAAAGCTCCTGTTACAGAACTTGTAAATGAAGCTATTGTTCCAACTTTTCAGCTTGGAATTTTTTCATTTGTAATTTTAATTATATTATCTCCTTTATTAGGAGTCTTAAGTGCAATCAAGAAAAATACAATTTTTGACTATACAGTTCAAGCTTTATCATACGCAGGAGTATCACTTCCCACTTTTTGGCTAGGCTATATACTAATTATTTTCTTTTCAGTTTCATTAAAAATCCTGCCTGTTTCAGGAAGAGGCGACTGGAAAAATTTTATATTGCCTTGTATAACGCTTGTACTGCCTTTAATAGCACAGACAACTTTTTTTATAAGAAAAAATATACTTGAAGAAATGGATAAAGCTCATGTTGAAAATGCAATTATTCGAGGTGTTTCAAAAAAAAGAATAATTCTTAACCATTTGCTAAGAAATACATCTATTCCAATTATTACAGTTCTAAGTTCAAATATTATGTATTTACTGACAGGAAGTGTGTTAATTGAAGAAATTTTTGCTTGGCCTGGTATTGGAAAATTATTTACTACAGCTGTAAAAACTGGAGATTTCCCATTAATTCAAATTTGTCTTTTATTTTTTGGAATAATGTCTATTATTGTAAATGAATTTACTCAAGCACTTGTAAAATATATGGATCCAAGATTAAGAATAAAAGAAAAATCCAAAGCTGGAGGTGTATTGTAATTATGAAAAAAAGAAAATTATTTTATTTTTCAGTATCATTACTTGCTGTATTGATTTTCATTGCTATTTTTGCACCTTTACTTGCTCCCTATGATCCACAGTTTACTGATATTTCACAAAAACTTCAACTTCCAAGCAAACTTCATAAACTGGGAACAGACCATATGGGAAGGGATGTTCTTTCAAGGTTAATCTACGGAACAAGGCTATCTCTCATGATTTCAGGTCTAATTACAGTTGTTACATTATGCATAAGCTTTCCTGTAGGAATTTTGGCAGGCTGGTTTGGAGGGAAGCTGGATAAAATATTTTTATGGATTGTAAATGTCTTCATGGCTTTCCCGAGTTTTCTTTTATCAATGGCATTTGTCGGTATTTTAGGACAAGGAATAGGAAATATTATAATTGCTGTAAGCGCTATTGAATGGATTTACTATGCAAGAATTTTAAGAAATACAGTTTCTAGCGTTAAACAGCAGGAGTATGTTCAGGCAGCACAGGCAATAGGAGCTTCGCCCTTTTTCATAATAAGAAAGCATATTCTTCCTTTTGTTTTCAAGCCTGTCTTAATTGCAGCCCTAATGAATATTGGAAATATAATTTTAATGATTTCAGGATTTTCCTTTTTAGGAATAGGAGTACAGCCAAATATATCCGAATGGGGAATGATGCTAAACGACGCAAAACCTTACTTCAGACGAATTCCAGGGCTGGTACTGTATCCAGGACTTGCTATCTTCATAACAGTTTTAACATTTAACCTGTTAGGCGAAACTTTTGACAATAAAGGAATAAAAAAATTATGGAAAAATTAGATATAAATGCACTAAAAGTCAATATTGATAACAAAACGATACTAAATGACATTTCATTTACATTACCAAAGGGAGAAACTCTTATTATCATCGGTGAAAGCGGTTCAGGAAAAACAATGCTTTCCAGATTATTAGTAGGAATAAAGCCTGATAATGCCAGCATAAATGGGAATATATTCTTTGATGAAAAAGATTTATTGAAAATATCAGAAAAGGAGTGGAATGAATACAGAGGTAAAAAAGTTTCATACATTTCCCAAAACCCTATGGCTGTGTTTAACCCTTTTCAAAATGTGGAATCTCACGCTGTGGAACTGTTTCAAAGCAGGCTTGGCTTATCAAAAAAAGAATGTACAGACAAAATGATTGAAGAAATGAAAAAATTAAATCTTCCAAATCCAGAAGCACTAATGAAAAAATATCCATTTCAATTAAGTGGTGGAATGTTACAAAGAATAATGTTTTCCATGATGATTCAGCTGAAACCTGAGCTGCTGATAGCCGATGAGCCTACTTCAGCCCTTGATTATTATAATACCGAAAAAGTTACTGAATTACTAAAAAATCTGCAATCCCAAAACACTTCACTTATAGTAATTACTCACGATTACAATCTCGCAAAAGAACTTGACGGAAAAATAATTATTATGAAAAATGGAAATTTGATTGAAAAAGGTAATACTTCTGATATGTTAAAAAATCCTCAAAGTGACTACGGAAAATCGTTAATATTGAGAAAACGCTACACAAGATACAAAAAAGAAGGAATTTAATATGAAAAAATTAGTAATTGAAAACGTAAGCAAATACTATGATAAAAAAGCCATTTTGTCCAAAATAAATTTATCTGTTTCACAAAATGAATGTCTTGGTATTATGGGAGAAAGTGGTTCAGGAAAAAGTACATTAGCAAAACTGCTTGTAGGACTGGAATCTTTTGATGAAGGAAATATCATATTTAATGAAATATCATATAAAAATATCAATAAAAAGCAATTATCCTTAATTCATCGTAAAATTCAGCTAGTTTTTCAAAATGCTTTTGGTGCAGTAAATCCAAAATATACAGTTGAGGAGGTTTTGACTGAACCTTTAAAAATACACTATAAAAAAGAACTTTCATACGAGGAAATGAAAAAACGAGCAGAAAATTTTTTAGAAAAAGTAGGACTTAACCCTGAATTTATATCACAAAAAGCCACTCAACTAAGCGGAGGGCAGCTGCAAAGGGTCTGTATTGCAAGAGCATTAATACTGGAACCTGAAATAATCATATTTGATGAATCTGTGAGCGGTCTTGATCCTATCATTCAGGAGCAAATACTTGAACTGCTCGGCTCACTAAAAGAAACTATGAATTTAACATACATTTTTATTTCTCATGATTTTGAAGCCTGCTATTATCTATGTGATAAAATAGCTATAATAGAAAATGGAGAGATAGCCGATATTATTGAAAATCTTGATTCTCCTATCATAGTAAAAAATGAACGAATAAAACGTATTTTGGGAAAGGCTGTAAATTTTATAGAAACTATTCAATAAACTTATCTTTATTTCCCAGTTAAATAACACAAAAGGCTGTTATCACTTTTGCACAATGTAGTTGATTAACAGCCTCTATTTTATTTAGGGGTATTTATTATCTTATTTACAAGTATCTTGCCAATTTGCAGGATAAATTACATAAAGAAATCTTGCAAAGTTAGGAGCGCTAAATTTTATTTTTGAACCTTTAGGGATTAAAATGGCATCTCCCCTGTTTCCTGTAACTTTACGTCCATCTACTATAATTTCTAGTGTTCCATCTATTACATAATCTATCTCATCATAGTTCAGTTCCCAATCAAATGCAGATTCTTCCATTTCCATAACTCCGCAACTCAATCTTCCACTTTCTTCTATTGTAAATACATCAGTTAAGAACACTTTGTCGTTAGGATTTCCAGTATCAAATCTTTCAGGTTTTACTGAAGGAATTTTAACAACTCCTACTCCACTTTTATCGATATGTTTTTCAAATCCTCCAACTTTTCTTCCAAGTTCTTCCTGTACTACTTTTCTTAATATTTTTTCTAATGTTTCCTTATCTAAATTTTTTAAGTCCATTATTTTTTCCTCCCAAACGCTCTAATTAATTTTCAGGAACGAATAATCCTGTTTGTTCACTTCTTATTTGAATTAATGCTCTTGGATCTTTTGCTAAATCATCAAGTTTTCCTTTTCTTTTCATAAGAAGCAGAATTTTTGTACCTTTGTATTCAGAAAGCATATTAGCATCTCCAATACTGTCACCTGCAACTAAAATAGGATCTTTTCCACCATGTTTTGGTTTTAAGTATTTGTTTATTACTTCAACTTTTCCTTTAGTTTGTGTTTGCGGATAACCATGTTTGTATTCAGCTCTATATTTATTTCCATTCATTTCAAGACGCATTCCGTAAACGCTGTCAGAACTTAAATTATACCCATAAGATTTGTCATTTGCGAAAACTTTTACTATATCTTCAAGAGAAGCCGAAACTATATACACTTTTATACCATTTTTTTCAAATTCATGAAATAAATTAGCTGTTTCAGGTTGAGTTCTTAATCCACTCTTATATTCGTATTTTACTTTTCCAGCTTCACCTGTTAACTTGTCACTTGATTCAAGAACATATTTTCCAAGTTTATTTCCTATTCCAAAGTCATTGGCTTCTTTTGCCAATTTTTGCACTTCTTCTACAGTCATATTGTCAAACAGGTAAAGAACCCATGGATAAGCAATATCATGAGAAAAACTTCCACCTATTGCTTCATAAAGAAATGCCAATTTACCTCTAAAGTCTTTAAATTCTTCTGTAGCTTTTATTTTTTCCAAAGACATCTTTTTATCTTTTATATAGTTATTATAAAGGAAAGTGTATCTTTTATCCAAGTCATTTGCTATTTTTGTAATATTAATAGCTTGCCCCTTCACATTTGAATATTCCTTGTCAAAATTATCTAATGGGATATCTTTTCTAATTGCCTTTGAAAAATCAGCAGGCGTCATTTTAAATCTTAAATTATCTATTTGGTATCTAAACAAATTTTCTTGAGTATCTTGATAAATTGACGTATAGTCCCAGTCAAAAACTACATAATTTCCTTGATTTTTATTCTCATCTATAAGTTTTGACAAGGCTGCCCTATTTTTGGGAACCCATCTCAATTCATCTAAATTAGCAGCCGATAAAGCTAATGCCATAACTAAAAATGCCAATAATCCAATTAATTTTTTCATATTAAATTTCATCTTTCATCTCCTTGGGTATATTATTTTATTTTTTATTTTACAGTTTCTTTTTTACAGAATAATATTTTTGCTACTAATATTGCTGTTACTCCTGCCACTAATTTTCCAACTATCATTGGGAAAATCATTTGAGTATATTTTCCACCGTCAAATCCAGCTGTAAATCCTAAGTGGTCTCCAAAAACGAATGCCGCACTTACTGCAAATGCAATATTCATAACTTTTCCATTTGCATCCATATCTTTTAAAATTCCAAACATAGGAATATTGTTAGCCAAAGTTGCAACTAATCCAGCAGCTCCAGCTTCGTTCATTCCAAGTCCTTTTCCTAATAATTCAAGTGGTTTTCCAAATACTTTTGTAATAAAATGCACTAATGGGTATGCTCCAGCAAGCACTATTGCAATTGCTCCAACTGTTCCTAATCCATCTGTTATCGGAGCCATTCCAGGAATTACTACAAAACCTGTCAATGCTTCGATAATTGAAGCTACTAACCCTATTGTAATTATAATTACTACTGCTTGTCCAAAAACTGCAAACCCTTTTGTCATTTTTTCAGGTATAAAAATTAATCCTAAAATAATTAACGCCGCAACAATTATTATTGGTATCAAATTCACTAAAATTAGCCCTATTGGGAATCCAGCCGCTATTCCACCTGCAAGTACTCCTAATGGTATTGTAGTGATTCCAGCCAAAATTCCTTTTGCTAAGAACGGTTTATCATCTTTTTCAATTATTCCCAATGCTACTGGTATCGTAAACACAATAGTTGGTCCCATCATTGCACCTAAGATAAATGCTGCTAATCTCCCAGCTTCAGGATTTTTAGCCATTCCTAATGCAAGCGGAGCTCCTCCCATATCATTTGCAAGAAGTGTTGTTGCAAACATAGCTGGATCTGCTCCTAACGCTGAATAAATTGGTCCTACTATTGGTGTCAAAAGATTTCCTAAAACTGGTGCTAAAGAAATAATCCCAACCATGGCAACTGCAAGAGAACCCATAGCCATTATACCTTCCTCAAATTTTTCACCATACCCCAGTTTATTTCCAAATATTTTATCTATTCCACCTATCGCCATAAAAATAGTCATAATAATTATTATTATTTTATCTATTCCCATTTTATATTCCTCCTAAATTTTCATTTAATTGTTTTTGTTTTAAACGAAAATATTCAAAATTATGTTTATTAAAATTATTTCCTATAAAATGTTTTTTATTAATCTAGATTATAAAAACTCTAATTGATACTACAAACAGAATTACATTTAATAAAATTTTTTTCAAATATTTTAGAAAAATTTAGAATTGCCTAATAAAAAATAATTCTTTATTTATATAGTTAACGCTATTAATTTACAAGGCAATTCTAATTTATAATAATGATTTTTTTCAATTAATAATTTAATGGATTGTCTGCAACAGATTTTACTGCTTCAGCAAAAGCATCACATGCGGCTTTACATGCAGACTGACTTCCTGTTAAAAGCGCTCCACCAAAGTTTGTTTCTGAAGGTGGTCCGAAAAACGCAACCAAACTTACATCTGCTGATTTTAATGCAACGTCTAAAGCGTACATTGCTTCAAGTGGCGGCGCTATTAAATAAGCCAGTGATTCTCCTTCTGCAATTCCAGCTGTTTTTGACAAATAACTTCCTGTTCTTGATACACAATGTGCATAATATGCAATACTGTCATCATCATTTGCACTTACAAACGCTCCTTCGTTTTCGATAAAATCAACTGCTGCAGCTAGTCCACTTTTCACTTCCGCAGGAGTAGGTCCTGACAATATCCCTATTACTTCTCCTGCAAGTTTTGTATTTGCATTTGCAGCTCCACCATAGAATGATTTTCCATAAACCACGTCAACCACAGCTTTTTTTGTAGCTTCATCAAGTGCAGTATATGTAACATCATCACAATCTGCTGTTATAATTCCTATACTTCTATGTCCTTGAGGTAATTCCAGTTCTTTAGCCATATCATCATCTACATTTGGAATTAATCTTACAGCTAGTACATTAGCTTTTAATCTATCG
The DNA here is from genome assembly GCA_963517565.1 of uncultured Leptotrichia sp. Taxonomy (GTDB): domain Bacteria; phylum Fusobacteriota; class Fusobacteriia; order Fusobacteriales; family Leptotrichiaceae; genus Leptotrichia. The sequence goes on from CAUQGN010000030.1 coordinate 9,393, forward strand.
CCTTTCATTGTTCCTCCTAAAGTTTTTAATTTTTATTTTTTTATTAAATTAATTTATAATTTTAAATCTTGTCCACTTGCTTTTGCATCGATTATTTTCTTAATTAATGTAGCAACATGTGCTCCTGCTTCTGAAGATGGAGTTCCATCTTTATGAATATTTGACACAACTGTTCTTTTTGCTTCAGAAATTCCTGGACGAGCATTGTAAGTAATGTAGGCACTCATACTTTCTGCAGTTGTAAGTCCTGGACGTTCTCCTATTAAGATACATACAACATCAGCATTTAATATTTCTCCAACATGATCTCCTGCCGCAACTCTTCCAAATTTTACAAAAAATGGTGTTCCAGCATCAATTCCATACCCTTTAAGTCCATTTAATAATGCAGGTATTATATTTTTAGCATTTGCTTCAATAGCAGTTGAACTTAGCCCATCTGATACTACTATTTGCACTGTTGGATTTTTTTTGCATTTTTCTTCTAGAATCTTTATTCCTTCTTGCGAAATTTTTCTACCCAGATCAGGACGAGTTATATACTGATCTCTGCTTTCACACTCAGTAGTAACTTCAAATAATCCAAGTTCATCAAGAAATTCTGTAGGAACGTCATTAAACACAGCATCTTGCGCTGCAGCGTGATCTGCTCTTAATCTTAACAGAACTTCTGTTCTCATTCTTGTTCCAGCTCTTCCAATTCCAAGTCTTGCAGATGTTTTTTGTTTTAATTTCATGTATTCTTCCCTGTCTTCAGGATTATCCACAAGCATCTGCTCTTTTACATTTATTTTCCCAATATCTCTTACTTCTCCATTTACAATATGCGGATTTTCACGTGGCTCATCTCCACTTTCAATATAAGTTGAGCTTGTACTGACAACTGGCGATTTTTCTTCCACAGCTGTTGCTGGCTCATCTATTTTCATTTCACCTATTATTTTTTCAATTACGTCTTTTAGTTCTCTTTCTGATAACATTGATTTTTCCTCCCTATTTTAAGAAAATTGAAGCGTCTCCGGCTCTATCTGTAAGTTTTCCATCTTTCATTATTCCCATTTTTTCTAACCATTGTTCAAAAGGTTTTATAGGTCTTCTGTTACATAGGTCTCTTAATGTAGCATCATCATGATAAGAAGATGTTTGGTAGTTAAGCATTATGTCATCCCCTGCAGGAATAGCCATGAAGTAGTTACATCCTGCTACTGTCAATAATACTTTCAAGTTTTCGATATCGTTTTGATCTGCTTTCATGTGGTTAGTGTAGCAAGCGTCAACTCCCATTGAGATTCCAGTAAGTTTACCCATGAAATGATCTTCAAGTCCAGCTCTTATTACTTGTTTACTGTTATATAGATATTCTGGTCCGATAAATCCAACAACCGTATTTACAATAAATGGATCAAATTTTTTCGCAAATCCGTAACATCTTGCTTCCATTGTAACCTGATCGCATCCATGGTGTGCGTCTGATGACAATTCTGAACCTTGCCCTGTTTCAAAGTACATTACGTTAGGTCCTGTTGCTGTCCCGTGTTTTAATGCCAAATCTCTTGCTTCCTGAATCATATCTCCTGTTATACCAAATGCTTCATTTCCTTTTTCAGATCCTGCAATACTTTGGAAAATCAAGTCTGTAGGTGCTCCTCTTTTAACTGCTTCCATTTGTGTAGTTACGTGAGCCAGTACACATATTTGTGTAGGAATTTCCCATTTAGTCTTGATTTCGTGGAATCTGTGCAATACTCTCATAACACTGTCAACACTGTCATCAACTGGGTTTAATCCTAATAATGCGTCTCCTTGTCCAAAACTAAGCCCTTCATAAGTAGAAAGCATAATTCCATCTGGATCATCTGTTGTATGGTTAGGCTGCAATCTTGTTGCAAGTATTCCTTCTCCACCTATTTCAGTATTACAGAATTTTTTAATTCTTATTTTGCTTGCTCCTTGGATAAGATCCATATTACTCATAAGTTTAGCAACTGCTGCTACCATTTCACTTGTAAGACCTTTGCTGATTCTCTTTATGTCATCACCACTTGTATGAGAATCCAAAATCCATTCTCTTAATTCACTTACAGTCCAGTTTTTTATTTCTCCATAAATTTTTTCATTTACAGCGTCCTGGATAATTCTAGTAACTTCATCTTCTTCATAAGGTACTGCAGGATTATTTCTTAAGTCTGCTAATGTTAACTCAGCCAACACAGCTTTTGCGGCAACTCTTTCTTCCGCTGTACTCGCACTTACTCCTGCAAGTTCATCTCCTGATCTAAATTCACTTGCCTTATTCTGTACATCTTTTACAGATTTAAATTCATACGTATGACCGAATAATTTTGTTTTTAATACCATCTTATTGCCACCTCTCTAAAATTTATTAGTTTAATAACTGAATACCAATGTTTTTATTACAACAGGTAAAACATTTCCATTTCCTAGCGGTGCTCCTATATCAATGTAATCTCCATCTCTTACTTTAACACTGTCTATACAGATTATATCGTAATCAGCAAGTTCCAGTTTCATACATTGCCCAAGCACTTTTGCCATATCATTTTCAACTATGACGATTACAGGATGTTTTTTGTCATGCTTTCTTTTTATAACATCTGAAATTACTAAAGATAATTCCATTATTTCATTATATGCCATATTGTGCTGCCCTTTAAATGCAAGAGCTACATTTTCAAGTTCAGTTTCTGAACTGAACCAATTCAATTTACCCTCTATTACTTTTCCCAGCTCGCTAACAGGCAAATGTTCGTCTGATTCGGACATTTTCAGTACAGGAATATTTTTTATTGGAAAGATTCCTTCTGTATAAGTAATTGTGCTTCCACTTATTTCAGTAGTGTGACTTCCTGCTCCAACTACTGTTGCTCCTATTGTTTCACTTAATTTAAGAGGTTCTATGTCAAGTTCTTTCAGAACTTTTACAATTTCCTCTCCAAGAACTATCCCAATGTCATTATACTTGTACAAATCCTTTTCCACACGTCCATAAATGAAATCTGCAACTCCTCCAGTAAATGAATAATGCTGAATATCTTTATTTTGTTTCTTAAAATCTTTGTATGTTATAATTTTATGATATAATTCTGTTTTTGGAAAAAGTTCTACACTTTCAAAGATAAGTTGCGCCATTCTTCTTGTTATCTTTCTCAAATCAGGTTCACTTACCGGTTTTCCTAATTCCAGTCTTACATTTACATCTTCAGCAATATCATACATTTTTTTGAAAATATAACGTGTATTCCTGTTTTCATCAAATTTTATAAGTCGTCCTCCTATGTCAAGGCAAGTAGTGTCTTCCACTTCTCCCCTGTTAAAGACAACATTATTTGTAGTACCTCCTCCTATATCAAAGTTTACGATACTTGTATTTTTTTCTTCAGAATATCCATAAGCTCCTGAACCTTTTCCAGCAATAATGCTTTCAAGATCGGGTCCTGCAGTTGCTACAACGAAATCTCCTGCCATTCCGCTAAGTATCTGCAATACTTCCTTAGCGTTTTCCTTTCTTGCAGTATCCCCCGTTATTATTACAGCCCCTGTTGAAACATCCTTGTATTGTATATTTGCTTTTCTATATTCAGATTCTATTATTTCTTTAACTTTCTTTGCGTCTATTTTTGTTTCATTTTCTAATGGGGTAATATAAATGTCACTTCTATAAACAACTTCTTTTCCTATTATTTTTATTTGAGGAGCTGTAAATGCGCTTCCCCTATTTTCAATATATATCTTTGAAAAAATAAGCTGTGTTGTGGAAGTCCCAATGTCTATCCCCACACTTAGTATTTCTTCTGTCATCTCAAGACTCCTTTGTCTTTACATAAATCTATCAATTTTCAAATCCAAAACTAATCTCAGTTCCTTTATTGCCAGTCTTTATATCCAGATTCCCATATAGTTTCTCCTTCACAAGACTTTTAACTATTTGCAGTCCAATGCTTCCTTTTTCAAAATCCTTCTCATCCATTCCTATTCCACTATCACTTATGGAAACACGAGATTTCATTTCCCCTCTTTTTACCCTTATCGTTATTTGTCCTTTAGTTTTTCCTTTAAAGGCATGCTTTATACAATTTTCTACAAGTTCGTTTACTACCAAGGCTATTGTTGTTGCCTTATCTGAACTTATTTCAAAGTTGTCTCCGATGACATCTATTTTAAGTTTCAGATGCCCTTCTAAATTTTCTCTCACTGAATTTTTCAGAATCTTATTTATAACTTCCTTTATTTCAAGTTCATCTAGTCCATTCTGTGCAAGTAGCTCATGAGTTACTGAAATACTTAGAATCCTGTTTATACTATCACTAAATGCAGCTTTTACAGCTTTATCGTCTGTTTTTCTAGCCTGTATTCTAAGCAAGCTTGCTATTGTCTGCAAATTATTTTTTACTCGATGGTGTATTTCCTTTATTGCAACAGATTTTAGGACTAATTCCTTTTCCTTTACTTTAATTTCAGTAATATCCTTTATAAATAAGACTACATTTTTAACGTTCTTTGTTTCCTTTACCAATATGTATTCAAGGCTTAAAACCATATTTGATATATTTATATCTGATCTTTTATTTATTTTTCCACTTAACACATCTTCAAATTCAACATTGTCAATTACAATATTATCAAATTTTTCTCCAAGGAAAAAATCCCTATAGCCAATTTTTCTGTAAACATATTTTGCTCTAGAATTAGCATATATGCACACACCTTCATCGTTAAAGATTATAATTCCGTCATTTATGTAGTCAATTATTTTTCGCTCTCTCAGCATTCCAACGGAACTCATAAGAATATCATCAGTTGCATTATTTAAAAAATTCAGTTCCTTGTTGATGCTCTCTTCATTCATTCCTTCTTCGACTATAAGGACGGCTATTATTTCCCCATCCTTCTCATCGCTTCTTATAGGTACTACATTTTGCGTCACACTTTTATTTTCCTGCGTTAACGCCTTATAATCTCTTGATGGATGGCCAGTTTCCAGAGTTCTTAGTACAGCTGGCTCATTTTTTCTGTAAGCAAATTTTCCTACTACACTTTGTGTATAGCTTGATCCCGTTCTAGGGTTTGCTTCAGCCACTACAATTGCTGTATCCCTATTTTCTGTCATGCAGTCTATAAACACGTCCGCTTTTAGAAGTTTGCTCATTACAGGCAGCCCTTCACATATTTTTTCCAATTTTTCAATATCTTTATTTGAAAGTTCTGTATATTGTCTACATATCGTTCTAAGCATCTTCATCTCCAGATAAAATTATAATATCTGCTATTTTTCCCATGTCACATCTTTTATTCATGCTAAGTGTTCTTATATACTCATATGCTTCATTTTCAGTAAAGCCTCTTTTTTTCATCAAAATACTTTTGGCAATATCAATTTTTTTTCTATCCTCCAGCTTCTGACTTGTTTTCAAATATTTTCTTTCCAGTTTTTCAAATTCTTCCTGCTTATTAAATATGATTTCAAGATTAGGAATAAAGGACTTTTCGTCGATGGGCTTCACTATATATCCTATTATTCCTATATTCTTGGCTTCCTCTATAAATTCCTTATTGGAATAGGCTGTGAGTAAAACAATACCTCTAGACAATTTTTCCTCCGTTATGACTTTTGCTGCTTTCAGTCCATCAAGTATCGGCATTTTGACATCCATTATGACAAAGTCAGGTCTATGTTTTCTGCTCTGTTCAATTGCATCAAATCCGTCTCCCGCCTGAGCAACCACATCATAATTTGCTTCTTTCAATATTTCACATATATCCATTCTTGTTATCGGCTCATCATCTACAACTATTATTTTTCTCATTTTTTTTCCTTTTCCTCGAATTTAATATAAATCTGTCAGCAGCTGCTTCATTTCTACTCTACTAAATCTTCTTGGGCTTTCCCCAGTACACATATCATTTTCTATCTGATCAATTATACTCTCTATTTCAGAAAAATATTGTTCTTCCGATATTCCAAGCTCTTTTAAACTGCCTGGTATTGCCATTTTAGCAGCTCGCATTTTAATAGCTTTTGCAAGAATTTCCACTCCTTCTGCATCTTCCTTAGGTGCAAATCCTAATGCTTCGGCAATTTCTCTGTAATATCTAGCCGCATTTTTATTTTGTGCATTAAATTGTATAACCTTTGGCATTATTATTGCATTTAGCCGTCCATGTGGCTTATGAAATCTTGCTCCTAGCGAATGCGCTATACTGTGGTTTATTCCCAATCCTGCATTGCTGAATGCTACTCCTGCCATACATGAAGCAATCTGCAGGTCAATTCTTTCCCTTTCAAGTTCAGGATTTTCAAAATTGCTTACCAGATCAGCGAAAACAGTTTTTATTGCTCCTATAGCGAGTGTATTTGTAAACAGGTTTCTTGACCTTGAAACATAAGCCTCTATAGCATGTGTCAAAACATCCATTCCCGTATCCGCAATTATTGATGGCGGAAGAGTTTTTATAAACTCTGGATTTAAAATTGCTATATCAGGCAGCATTTCACTGTCACTTAGCGGTATTTTTTTGCTTTGAGTTGTAACAACTGCATAAGATGTTACTTCTGAACCTGTTCCACTTGTTGTTGGTACTGCTATGAATTTAGGCTTTTTATATTCACCCATTGCCTTTTTTATCTTATTTGTAAAGTAAATCATTGATTTACAGGCATCTATTGGTGAACCTCCTCCTAGTGCTATTATGCAGTCAGGATCATAAGCACTAAGTTCAAGCATACCTTTTATAATTTCTTCATCTGTAGGATCTGGTTTAACATCCGAATATATTTTGGCATCTATTCCTCTTGATTTTAAGATATTTGTTATTCTGTTCACTACTTTTAGTTTAACCATATTCTCATCTGTTACTAAAAATACTTTTTCCATTTCCATTGTTCTTAATATATCCAAAGAATTAGCACCATAATGAATATCCGGCTTTATTTCAAATAAACCCATTAAATCCACTTCCTTTCCATTGTACGCTCAAGTCCTCAATATTAAGTAATTACTCTAAATATTTCAGGATTGAGTAAAATAGTCATTACTATAATTCCTTTATTTTGGATAATATTCTTCGGATTGTGTCAGGGTCTGTTATTTTGTAATTTTTTACAAGTATCTCAATTGCTTTCTTTTCTAAGCCCTCACAATCACTTGCATTTTTTCTGATTTTATTTCCCGATTCACAGTTTGTCTCGCTGCAAGATTTTTCATATCTTACTTCGATCCCTTGTTCTCTAATCATGTCCTTTGCTCCGGGAGTAATAATCATATCAGCTTGAACAACCAGTTCCTTATCTTGAATATATTCAAAAAGATTTTTTACTGTTATCAATCTTTTTCCCATTTTTTTACTCCTTTTCCGATTCCAAACTGTCTATTATTCCTACGATAGTTGCATCTACAGGAGTTTCAGCATCAAATACATGTCTTGCAGAACTTCCAATAACTATAATTACCTTATCGCCCTGTCCAGCGCCAATATAATCAGCTGCTACCATTTTTCTGCTTCCATGACCTTCGCCTGTACCTTCCACTTCAACTACCATAAGTTTTAGTCCTCTTAGCTTTTCATCCTTTCTTGTTGCCCAGACATTATCTACAACTTTTCCAATTAACATATTATTGTCCTCTTTCATAGCATAATTCAATGCTATTCTCTTTTATATAATCCATCGCAAGGGAAGTTATTCTACCTTTTCCATCAACTACGAGAATCTGATTCTTTAATCCCAGATTTCTAATTCTGCTTTCTGTTACTAAACCTTTCAAATAAACTCTTTCTTTAGCATTAAAAATACTTTTAACTTCTGTTCTCTTTACAACTTTTATTCCAAATTCTTGAACTTTTTTAACATATTCATCATAAAGGCTTATTAAGGCGACAGGCTTAGTATATTTCTTATATTCCAGTCCTTCTTCCACAAGCACAACTTCTCCATCATTAAAAAGAAATTCAGTTATAATGCTTTTTTTGCCTTGTGAAAGTTCAATCAGTTCATTTATTCCCAGAGTTGATACAATAAGTCTTTTTTTATTTTGAGATTTTTCTATTTCTTCCCATGTGCTGTCCAACTTTATATTATCTACGACTGATGTTTCATTTTTCAGTTCGTCCTTCAAAACTTCATCATTTCCTAAAAAAGCTGTTACTATTGAGGCTTTTGGAGCAGTTTTGACATTTTCGGACAAATTTTGCTTTTCTCTTTCGGCAATTTCCTTTAACACTTCCCTTGCAAGCACTTCTATTAAATTTTGAGTATCCATCTCGTCTCCTGCTCTTTTCATTTTAATCTTTTACAATGCTTCCAGTTACTCCTGAAGTGTATCCACATGCATTTGCTTCATCAAAGTCAATGTGCATGCTTAATTTGAAACTATCTTTCACTCTTATTAAAACATCGTCAAATATTAACGGTCTGTCACTATGAATTTTAACTTTCACAGTTTCACCGTCATTTACAGAAAATCTCTTTGCATCTTCACTTGTCATATGGATATGTCTTCTTGCAACTATAAGCCCTTTATCTAAGTGTACATATTTGTCACCTACACCTATAAGTATTCCTGGTGTCCCTTCAATTTTTCCACTTTCTCTTATTACTCCTTTTACGCCAATTTCACGGCAATCAGTAAGTGATAACTCTACTTGGGAAAAATTTCTGCACGGTCCTAGTATTGCAACACTTGAAAATTCTCCTTTTGGTCCAATTACTCTGACTCTTTCCTTTGCGGCAAACTGTCCAGGCTGTGATAAATCTTTTACAGGTGTCAACTCATATCCTTCTCCAAAAAGTGCTTCCACGTGTTCTTTGGTAAGATGCACATGACGACCTGATGCTTCCACCATAAAGGTATCTTCTTTTTCTGTTGTCAGAATTTCCTGCAACTTATCTCTTATTATTCTCTCCAATTCATTTCTGTCCATAATATCTCCCAATTCAGAGCTTATGATTTATAATCTCCGTTATTTGCTTTTAACATCATCAAGTACAATATACTGCTCAGACGGTTTAGTGCCTTTAGCATGTCTACTCTTTCCGTCTTCCCTTCCTTATAAAAAGCATCTACTGCGGCAACTTCACACTCTCTTGATAAAGCTCTAAGACAATTTATATCAATGACTGATTCATCAAAATCAGCATTTATTTCAAACAGATGTCCAGTTTTATAATACTTTACTGTATTATGAGTTATATCCTTTAATGTGTCGATATCATATCCAAGAACATCTCTTTCTTGAAATGGCGTGTCAGTCATTTCACTTATAAACAAGTCTCTTACGAATCTATATGTTTGTGCAAAGTCACTTTCCAGTTTTTTATTCTTTTCATATTTTTTCCAGTATCTTATTATTTCAGCCTGTAAGATATCAAATTTACCTCGCAAAACGATTCTCTTATGATTTTTTACAACAAGTTCATTTCCAAACAATTGAGTCATAAATTCAGGCTTTTTATCATAAGTTGCTCCTGTAATATAATCTTTATATTGTTTTTTTGGAGGTGCTTTTTCTTCGGAAGTATTGGCTTGAGAGTCTTTAATTTGATTTTCTGATGCTTTTTCGTTATTAACAGCATTTTCATGTGATTTCTTTATTCTAAAATCAATTTTTTTTACGTTTAAAAACTCTCTTGCCGACGGTGTGAGGATATCTTTTTCAGTTATATGCACTCTTTCAAGCTGCCCTTCTTTTTCTAATTTTCTAAGCATTCCTTCTGTTATAACAGGCATTTTTTATCACACCCTATCTATCTTTTTATAATTCCGTCCAATACTTTTCTTATGATATCTTCAATTTCATTTTCGTTTGCTTGTGAACTTCCATCAAGCGCACATGTATTTACGCAAGAACCTTCTTCTCTCAATGCTTCGAGTTCTTTTGTACCATAAGCTACCCTTCTAATATTTATAAGGTTCAAAGGTCCTATATTGTCAGAAGTTGCACTTCCTCCAACTGTTCCGCATCCTAATGTAAATGCAGGTATAAGATTAGTTGTTGCTCCTACTCCTCCAAGTGCTGCAGGTGTATTTACAAGTAATCTTGATACAGGTTTCTTCAATGAAAATTCTCTTACGATATTTTCGTTATTTGTATGCATTGACATTGTATGTCCAATTCCTTCATTTTGAAGAATTTCTATACATTTTTCACATGCTTTTTCCCAAGTTTCTTCTGTATAAAATCCTAATACAGGACATAATTTTTCTCTTGAATAAGGATTCAAGTGAGAAACTTCTGTTTCTTCAGAAACAAGCACTTTTGTAGTCGTAGGGACTGTTATTCCTGCCATTGCAGCTATATATAAGGCTGTTTTTCCAACTATTTTCGGATTCATCGTGTTGTTTGCACGCATAAGGATACTTCCAACTTTATTTCTTTCATCTTTGTTAAGGAAGTATGCTCCTTGTCTTTTCAGTTCATCTACTACTTGATTTTTAATTACTTCTTCTGTAACTATTGATTGTTCTGAAGCACAAATTACTCCATTATCAAAAGTTTTACTGTCAATAATTCTTTTAACAGCTTTTCTTATATCAGCGCTTCTTTCAATAAATGCTGGCCCATTTCCAGGTCCTACTCCTATTGCAGGCGTTCCTGAACTGTAAGCCGCTTTTACCATGGCTTCTCCACCTGTTGCAAGAATCAATGAAGTCTTTTTATGTTTCATAAGTTCTTGTGTAGCTTGTAATGTAGGTGTTTTTATAACTCCAATAAGTCCTTTTGGAGCACCTTTTCTTTCAGCTGCTTTTATCAAGTATTCTGCAGTCTTAATTATACAGTCTTTTGCATTTGGGTGCGGACTTATAATTACTGCATTCCCTGCCTTCAGTGCTATCATTATTTTATAAATTGTTGACGAAGTAGGGTTTGTTGATGGAATCAGGGCTGCAATTATACCCATTGGAACTCCTATTTCAGTTATCCCTTTTTCCTTGTCATCACAAATTATCCCTTTTGTTTTCTGATCTTTTATAGTTTCATATACTCCTATTGAAGCAAGTCTATTTTTTAGAACTTTATCTTCCCAACGTCCAAATCCTGTTTCTTCATTAGCAAGTTTTGCTAGTTCAACTTCATGCTTTTGAGCTTCTTCACAAATTTCCCTTACTATTTCATCAATTTGACCTTGTGAGAACTGACTGTATTCTTCAAATGCCTTGCTTGCACTATTTAATAAATCTCTTACTTCCTGTATTGATTGTAAATCTTTATCCATAGTCTGTCCTTTCTATAAATAACCTCTATCATGGTCATTTTAAGTTTTCTTATTCAGCCTCAGCTGTTCTTCCTTTAGGCAATATAGCTTCAATTTCTAAATGTGGACGTGGAATTACATGAATTGAAATCAATTCTCCCACTCTCTCAGCAGCCGCAGCTCCTGCATCTGTTGCAGCCTTAACCGCTCCAACGTCTCCTCTTACTAGCACTGTTACTAGTCCTCCACCTACGTGCTCTTTTCCAATTAAAGTAACATTCGCAGCTTTTACCATCGCATCTGCAGCTTCTACTGCCGCTACAAGTCCTTTAGTTTCAATCATCCCTAATGCATTTAATGTTGCCATCTCTATTCCTCCTGATTATTTTTTATCAAAATTTCTATTAACTTTTTCTTCGGCATTGTCTTTATCTGGTTCCAAGTATAGCCAAGTTTAAGATTATTTACTTTTGTTTTTAAATCCGCTACCTTTGTGTCCTGATATTCTTTTCTTAATTTTTTTATTTCGTCTTCTTTTTTTTTGGAATCTTTCTTTAGTGAAATTTCCTTATTTTCCTGATTACCGTCACTTAATTCTGCTTTTACTTCTTCTTTTTGATGCGCATCTTCGATTATTTCTGCTGTTTCAATTTTTTCTGAAATTTCTTCAGATGCTTTTTCAAAAATCTCTTGAGCAGGCTCTTTTACTAATACATCCTCCGTTTGTTCAACTATTGCCTCTTCTTTATCTGTATTCTCAATTATTAACTGTTCCTCTATTTTCTCTTTTTCTAGAGTTTCTTCAATAACTTTTTCTTCAGATTTTTCTTCGACAACTGTCTTTTCATCTGATTTTTTTCCATTATCACTTATTAGGATTTTCTTCGTTTCAGCAGCCACTCTCGCAATGACATTGCTACTCAGGAAATTGCCAAGTCTTTTGGCACTCTCAACGGCGGCATCTACAGCAGCATTTACAGCAGCAACATCTCCCATCACTTCAATGGTTACAATTCCACCTTTTACATAGTAATAGTTTGTCAATGTTACATTAGCAGCTTTCAATGCGGCATCGGCAGCCTCTATTGCCGTTACAAGTCCCCGTGTTTCCACATATCCGTATGAATCCATTTATTTATCACCCTCTAACTGCCCGTAATCATCTTCCAGATATTTGACAAGCTCTTCAATTCCTTTATTTTCATAAGAACTTACAACAAAAACTTTTTGGGCTCCTGCATTTTCTAATATTTCACAAGCTCTTTCCACATCTCCACCCAAATCAGATTTTGTTACAATTCCAATTACAGGTTTTGTAAAAGCTGTGGAAAATCCTGGCGGGAAAACATTATGCTCCTCATCACACGCCTGAACCATTCCTATAACATCACAATCATATGAACTTATAATCAAAGCCTTATAAAGCATTCTGTTTTCCATATATTCACCAGGAGTATCCAGAATATCATCAGAATACTTCAGCATCTGCGTTTTTTCATACTGTATATCCAGTCCGTGTATTCTTTGAGTCAATGTTGTCTTACCGCACATTGATTTTCCTATTAAAAGTATCTTTTTCAATTTTATGACCTCGTTATTTGAGTTATGCTAAATCTTAATACATTTTTAAAATATGAAACTACTTCATTTACAGCAGCTTCTACGCTTCCCACATCTCCGTTTATTACAACTGATCCTGTAAATCTGTCAACAAATCCTATTTCCACTCCTGCACTTTTAGTAGCCAGATCAGCTGCAATTATTGCCGCTTCTCCAGGAGTTATTGTAAGTATTCCTATTGCATTTGTCTTATTTTCGGAAAGCCCTATCTTTTTTGATAAATCTGTTTGTGGATTTGCGATTATGTGAGCCAGAGTCAACTGTCTACCGGGCACATATTCCTGTATCATTCTCTGTTTTTTTTCTTCTTCCATCTGACAAATCCTTTCTAAAAATCCCTTTATCTAGGCAAAATAGTTTCTACTTCAGCATGTGGACGTGGGATTACGTGAATTGAAATCA
>CAUQGN010000031.1:0-19696 GCA_963517565.1 uncultured Leptotrichia sp.
TTCTACTGGATATTTACCATTTGCAGATTCTCCAGATAACATAACTGCATCTGTTCCATCCAAAATAGCGTTAGCAACGTCTCCAGCTTCTGCTCTTGTAGGACGTGGGTTTCTAATCATTGAATCTAGCATTTGTGTTGCTGTAATAACTGGTTTTCCAGCTTTATTACATTTTCTAATCATCATTTTTTGCATAAATGGAACTTCTTCAGCAGGAACTTCTACTCCTAAATCTCCTCTGGCAACCATGATTGCATCACTTAATTCCAAGATTTCATCAAAGTTATCCACACCTTCCTGGCTTTCAATTTTTGAGATAATGTGAATATTTTTCCCACCATTGTCATCCAGCACTTTTCTTACTTCAGCAACGTCAGATGCTTTTCTTATGAATGAAGCTGCTACAAAGTCAACTCCTTGTTCACACCCAAATTTCAAGTCAGCAATATCTTTTTCAGCCAATGCTGGCAATCCAACTGAAACATCTGGCAAGTTTACACCTTTAGTTTCTCCTAATTCTCCAGTATTTGTAACAACACAGTGAACTTCTCCAGCTGCTTTATCAACGTTTTCAACTTTTAATCCAACTAAACCGTCATCTAATAAAACAGTTGTCCCTTCATACAAGTCATCAACAATTCCTGGATAAGAAACTGCAAATTTTTCAGCATTTCCAACAAAAGTATAGTCAGTTGTAATAATAACCTTTTTACCAGTTTCTAGTAATACATCTTTTCCGCCTTCTAATTTACCAGTTCTGATTTCAGGCCCTTTAGTATCTAATAAAATTCCAACTTCCTTACCAGTTTTTTTCATTACTTCCCTAATATTTTTAATTCTTGCTCCGTGTTCTTCAAAATCACCATGCGAAAAGTTTAATCTCATTACATTCATTCCACTTTCCACTAATTTTGTCAACATTTCAGCACTTTCAGTTTTTGGACCAATGGTACAAACAACTTTAGTCATTTTAATTTTCATTTTTCCTCCTAAAATTTGATATTTAAAATTTCATTGTCTTAATTTATCAATGCCTTTTTATTTTGAAAGACATATCCAATTATATTTTTTTGATTATTAAATTTCAAAAAAATTTTAACGATTATAACGATAGCATATTTGCGATTGCATAATCAGATGTTGAAGTTTTTGAGTAATTTTCCCACGCATAAGATAATTTATGAGTTGTTACCTCTTCACTCTGAATTCCAACCATTAATCCACCTTTTCCTTCTTCGATAAGTTCAACAGCCCTTACTCCTAATCTTGTTGCCAATATTCTATCAAATGCTGTCGGTGCTCCACCTCTTTGAATATGTCCCAAGATTGTAACTCTTATATTTGTATCAACTTTTTTAGCTAGTTCATCCTTAACGTCCATTATATTTCCAACGCCTTCTGCAACTACTATTATGTGGTATAATTTCCCTTCCTCACGTCTTTTTCTAATTACTTCTGATATTTTCTCAATAGAAGTTTGAGTTTCAGGAATCATTACTCCACTTGCTCCTCCCGCTATTGCAGAATAAAGAGCCAAATCTCCACAGTTTCTTCCCATTACTTCAACTAAGTATGTTCTTTCATGTGAAGTTGCTGTATCCTTTAATTTAGATATAGCATCCAAAATTATATTTAATGCTGTATCATAACCAACTGTATAGTCAGTTCCAGCTACGTCATTATCAATTGTTCCAGGTATTCCTATTGTTTTAATACCATGTTCTTCATACAAATAGTGTGCTCCATGGAAAGATCCATCTCCACCTATTACAACTAATCCGTCAATTCCGTGTTTTTTTAAATTAGCCGCCGCTTTTGCTCTAACTTCAGGATCCTTAAATTCTGGCAATCTTGCTGATAATAAAATTGTTCCTCCTTTATCAGCAATTCCACTTACATCTAACAATGTCAATGGAAAAATCTGATCTTCAAGCATACCTTTGTATCCTCTTTTGATTCCATAAACTTCCATTCCTTTGTTTATGGCAGCTTTAGTGACAGCTCTTATCGCTGTATTCATACCTTGTGAATCTCCTCCACTTGTTAAGATTGCGATTTTCTTCATCTTAATTTTTCTCCTTCTACACATTATAACTACAAATTTATTTAGTAAAATTTCCTTTTAAATACTACGTTTTAATATTAGCATTTTTGAAATCTATTGTCAATTAATTTTTCAAATTATTTTATTATAAGCCCCTTTTTCCAAGTAAAATTAACTAGTTAAAAGTTCAACTGCATCTTATTTTTTTTACAAAATATTTAAAGGTAACGTTCTAAAAATTATCACATAACATTATAATTTTATGTATGGATTACTATTTCTTCCATATTTTTACCATCTTGAACTGCCCATTCTAACGCCAATCTGCTAAAATACATAATACTTTCATTTACAATTCTATCATAACCTTGCAGCTTTATTTCAACATTTGCCCAGTTTAATCTATATGCATAGTCCAGCATATCTAAAATTTTATTTTTTGAACGTATTTCACATTTTCTTGCAAATGATTTCAAATTCTCATGTTTTAGTCCGTCAATAAGCATAGAAACATCACAAAATGTATTGAAATCTTCAAATTCAATATCAATAATTGACAGAACCCACAATAACATTTTCGCAGCTTCTAACATAAAATAGAACTCCAAGTTCAATTCCTTATTATCCGATGGATTTTCCAGATAATTTTTTTCACTTTCTGATAATACTTTATTAAATTGATACCTCTCTTCAAAAATATCAGTAATTATTTTTAATTCCTTTTGCCCATTTTCTTTTTTTTCAAGATAAGTTTCAGCAACAAGGCGTGTCATTACTATTGCCACCATCTTTCTTATAATATCCCATTTTTTTCGTATTACTGCATTTTTTTCAGATATGCTCACTTCCATATTTTCATTATACGGAAGACCATTTTGTCTCATTATATCTATAGTTCTGGCTTTTCTTTCAATATCCTTATCTGTTATTTCTAAATTATATTCAGCAAACATTTCTTCCAAAAGTGGTGGAATAAAATCTGAAATCTCCCATTTTTCAGGTTTTTGAATCATTTTTCTTTTTCCGAAATGATAATGGTTTAATCTTTTTTGAATAATAAATTTATGAAATTTTCCTAAAAAATTTACAGTTTTATCTAATAACTTTGCTTCGTCTTTCATCTCTTCCTTGTTTAACGCTTCCAACATTACAAACAGCCTGTTGTACTTATCCAGTTCCTCTTCACTTATACTTCTAAAACTTTTTATATTGAGCTTTTCTAAAAATATTTCTATACCGATTTTTTCTTTTAAAAGAAAATTTCTATCTGGATTTACAATTACTGTTATTTTTCTTCCGTCATTTAGTTCAAGATAAAATTTTCTCGTTTTTTCAGTCAGTTTTTCCTCATTGTCTGTTGAAACTTTGCTAATTTCATCTGCATAGGCCTCCAAAAAACTTTTTATAAGTTCGGTAGCCGACTTTTCATTTGAAAAACAAACACCTGATTGTACTTTTTTCTTTTTCTTAAAAAAATTCCATAAACCCATTCTTCTATTCCCTTTCATCATTATTTTTAACGTTTAAAATTATCAAGTTCCCTTTCTATAATTGAAATAACAGTCATGTCTGCAGGTATCATACTTAAAATTTTCTGATACAGCTCCTTTCTTTTTTCTCGGCATACTTGCAAAAATAATAAACATTCATTTTTTTTCCTTAATCTAAAGTTATATCCATCATTTAAAAAAATATTAAAATTTATAGTTCTAAACGTTCCTTCTCGAATAAAAATTCTTGTTAAAACACACATTTTAACTTCGTCAATATGAAAATATATTTGTTCTTTTTTTATTTTCTTTATAAAAGTAAATATAAACTCTCCATCAAGTTCTTCCAAATTTTCTGCATTAAACCTAATCTTTTTCATAATTATTAAAAAAATTATATAAATTAGGTAAAAAATTAGTATGATTGCAGGCAATGGCAAATAAATCCTCATAATCTCCTCCTTTCGTTTTTTAGTGCAAAAATCAATTTATAGATTAAAATTATTTAGCTTATTTTGAAAAATAAGTTACTGCAAGTATTGTTTTCATATCTCTTGAAACCTTTGTAATATCCTTCACATCGACCCATACTACTTCCACTTCTTCCCCATGGTCGAGTGACTGCTCTACGGGTTTAATATCATCAGATTTTAGTCTTGCACTGAAAAAATATAATCTTTCAGTTGTGTATCCTGGCGATACATATAGCCCTTGTGGCAATTTTTCAATATCTGTCACATCTTTTTCCAAATACCCAGTTTCCTCTTTCAGCTCTCTAAATGCAGCAACTCTAGGCTTTTCATCTCCATCAATTAGCCCAGCACAAACTTCGATTTCATAATTTTTTGACCCTGGTCTGAACTGTTTCACTAAAATTACTTTTTCTTTTGTTTCATTAAACAGGACAAAGCAAACTGCATCAGATTTATCCAAATACTCCAAAGTTATACCTGTTGTAGGATGTGTCATTTTTGAACCTTTTAAAAATCTAAAACTATTATCCATTTTTCCTCCTAAAGTTTATTTTCCTTTTATTTAAGAAATACTCTCAATTACATTCAGCCCAATTTCCTTTGCAAACTCCCTTGCAATTTCCATCTCTTTATCTTCCATTCTGTTAAAATCGTGTGCATCCGAACCAATTATCGCTCTTACATTGTACTGCTTCACAATTTCCCAAAATTCCTTGTATGGATACATATATCTGTCCCAGTCTGGATGTCTTTCAAATGTTTTTCTTATCCCGTTTGCATTTACTTCAAGCGGTACATCCATTTTTTCTGCCGCTTTTGAAATCATGTGTGCTGCTTTTTTACAACTTTCATCCCAAGTTCGATAATTTATTACATACAAATCTGGATGTGCAATGTAGTCAAATTTTCCACTTTCTATAGCTTCCACCATAAATTTAGCATACGCCAGAACATCTTCTCCTGTCTGTATCTTCCAGGCATTATAATTTGTATTATCTCCATCTTTTCTAAAGGCATGCAGCCCTAAAACAAGATAATCCAATTTTTCTCTATATCTATCATATTTTTCAATAAGTTCTGGAAAATATTCAATTTCTAATGATTTATAAATCTTAATCTTATCTCCATATTTTTCCTGTGCTTCTTCTATTTCCTTCAAATATCCGTCAAAATCTTCTTCTTTCATTCTATTATTTTCATAATATTCAGACATTGGAGCGTGATCTGATATTCCAAGTTCAGTATAACCTTCTTTAATTGCTACTTTTACATAATCTTCCACATTTCCAGCGGCATGTTCACATCGGTAATTGTGAGTGTGAAAATTTGTCTTATTCATACTTTTCCCCATTCTATCTTTTTCAATTTTTTTCTTTCATATATTTTACCAATTATTTTGAAAAAAATAAAGGTTTTAAATAAATTTATTTTGTTTTTAGTAAAAATTTTTGATATAATATAGATAAATTATAAATATTTAAGGAGGAAATTTTTTGATTTCAACAAGTAATTTATCTGTCCAGTTTGGTGGACGAAAACTTTTTGATGAAGTAAATATCAAATTTACAGAAGGAAACTGTTACGGTATTATTGGACCGAATGGAGCTGGAAAATCAACTTTTTTGAAAGTGTTAACTGGAGAACTTGATTCTACTTCTGGAGAAGTTATTGTAGAAAAAAATAAAAGACTATCATTTCTAAAACAGGATCACTTTGCTTATGAAGATGAAGAAGTGTTAAATGTAGTAATGATGGGACACGCAAAATTATACGATATTATGATGCAAAAAAATGCTTTATATGCAAAAACCGAATTTACAGAAGAAGACGGAAATTTGGCGGCTGAACTTGAGGGAGAATTTGCAGAGCTAGATGGCTGGGAAGCCGAAACAAATGCTGAAAAATTCCTTATTGGTTTAGGAATTCCCGCTGAACTTCATCATAAACTGATGAAAGAGTTAACAGAACCTGAAAAAGTAAAGGTTCTACTTGCACAAGCTATTTTTGGAAATCCTGACATTTTATTATTAGACGAGCCTACAAATGGACTTGACTTGCACGCAGTAAAATGGCTAGAAGATTTTCTAATGGACTTGGAAAACACAACTGTACTTGTAGTTTCGCATGATAGACACTTTTTAAATAAGGTTTGTACTCATATTGCTGATATTGATTACGGAAAAATTAAAATGTTTGTTGGAAACTATGATTTCTGGTACGAATCAAATCAGTTAATGCAAGAATTAATCAGAAACCAAAATAAAAAGATGGAGCAAAAGAAAAAGGAATTGCAAGACTTTATTGCACGTTTCTCTGCCAATGCCTCAAAATCAAAACAGGCTACAAGCCGTAAGAAACAGCTTGAAAAATTACAATTTGAAGATATGCAGGTTTCTAACAGAAAATATCCATACATTGAGTTCAAGCCTGAAAGAGAAGCTGGAAATAATATGTTAAAAGTTGAGAACTTAACAAAAACTATTGACGGAGAAAAAATTCTTGATAATATTTCCTTTACAATAAACACTGGGGACAAAGTTGTTATTTTATCCAAAAATGATATAGCCAAGACAACTCTTTTCCAAATTTTAGCTGGAGAAATGGAACCTGATTCAGGATCTGTCGAGTGGGGAGTTACAACTTCACAAAGTTATTTCCCAAAAGATAACTCAGAATTTTTTGAAGATGTAGATTTATCGCTAATTGACTGGTTAAGACAATTTTCGACTGATCAGCACGAAGAATATGTACGTGGATTCTTAGGAAGAATGCTTTTCTCAGGAGAAGAGGCGAGAAAAAAAGCCAAAGTTCTTTCTGGAGGGGAAAAAGTTCGTTGTATGCTTTCAAAAATGATGCTATCCAACGCAAATGTCCTATTATTAGACAACCCAACAGATCACTTGGATCTTGAAGCAATTACATCGCTTAATAAATCATTAGAAAGATTTGACGGAACAATCTTATTCACAACGCACGATCACGAATTTATTCAGACAATTGCAAATAAAATCATTGAAATCACACCAAAAGGTATTTTAGAAAAAGAAATGGAGTATGATGATTATTTAAATGACGAAACTGTTGAAGCACGACTGAATGAAATGTATAGTTAATTCTATTTAATCTCAAAAAATGATTAAAAAATAGCAGGATTTATTATTAATATTTCCCGCTATTTTTTGTTATTCAGTTCATTTAATTAGTTTTAATTGTTTAAAACTTTATTTTTTACTTACTTGATTGCTGTAAATATATCCATGTTCATTTCCATTATATCTTATGTAATACCAGTTATCATCTGTTTTGCTTATTGCATAAACTGTCTGTCCAGTTTTCAACTTAGTTTTAATTGTAGACTTTGTTGTTGGTTTTTCTCTTATATTGCTATATCCTTCACTTGAAGTTATAGTTAGTTTTCCTATAATTTCCTGCAATTGACTGTCATGAATATAACCTGTAAACGATTTTTTTATATCATTATTATAGTATGTTACTTTATGCCAATCGCCAGACTTTTCACTGCTTTCTAATATTTGTCCATTTGTAACAGTTTCAATAACTTTAGAATCTGTATTGGCAGACTGTCTTATATTAATTGCATTGTCTTTTGACGATGTTATAAATGCTGCTCCCATTGAGATAGCACTAAGACCCATAGATAAAATTGAAACTAGAAATATTTTTTTTAGTGTAAACTTTTTCATAAACAACCACTCCTTAATAATAAGAATCTTTAATATTTATAATTTGTATAACATACGTTATTTACAATAACATTATAACCTATTTTTTTCATTTTGCCAAGTAAAAACTTAAAAAAAACATAACAATTTATTAAACTTATAATATAGTTTATATATTTTTACAAATCTTCTGATCCAAACGAATAAGGCAATAACTCCTCCAATGAAGTAATTTTATATTTTTTATCCTTATTTGCTAAAATTATTACTGTCTCGCTATCAGAAAATTCTTTTATTACCTGTCTGCACGCTCCACATGGACTAATTGGCTCAGGTGTATTTCCTGTTACAACAAGCACTTTTATTTTCTGCATATTTTCAGTAACCGCTGTTGTAATCGCATTACGTTCAGCACAAAGCGTAAGTCCAAAAGATGCATTTTCAACATTAACTCCTTTATGTTTATTTCCATTTTCATCAATTAATAATGCTGCTACAGGAAATTTAGAATACGGTACATATGCTTTTTCCAGCAAAAGATTTATTTCATCAATATAATCTAATATTTCTTTTTCACTTAAAACCATTTGTTCCACTCCCTATCTTATAATAATTTTTTACTAAATATATTAATAATTTATTTTCAAGTCATCAAATGACAACTGAACTACGTTACTTTTCAAAATTGAACTTAACTGCACTCCAATAAGCCGTACTTCGTCCTTTTTTTCAAAAAATTCCAAATTTTCAAGAGCAGCATTGTATATTTCATTTGCATTGCTTGTCGCACTTTTCAAAGTTTTTGAACGGGTATGTGTTACAAAATTAGAATACCTGATTTTTATTGTAACAGTTTTGGCAAATTCATTTTTTTCAATAAGTTTGCTGCTCAATCTTTCAGATTGTTTTTTTAATTCAGCATGTAATACTAAAATATCATTTTCCTCCTGATGAAAAGTAACTTCGTGTCCATAAGACTGCCTTTTTCTGTCTGTATTTATCTCAGAAGAGTGTAAGCCACGAACGGCATTATATAGATACTCCCCTTTACTTTCCCCAAATCTTCTGATTAACTCATTTTTTTCAATTTCATATAACTGAAAGACATTTGTTATATTAAATAATTTCAAGACTTCTCTCGTCTTTCTCCCAATTCCTGGAATTATTCCAAGTTCCTTATTATAAATATAATCTAAAAAATGTTCACGATTTCTAAATATAAAATAACCATTTGGCTTATCAATATCACTTGCAATTTTAGCGCTTATCTTGCTAAAACCTATCCCAACTGAACAAGTAAGCTTAGAATTATTATAAATAAATTTTTTAAATTTTTTTATAAATCTCTCTATCTTTAAAATTTCATCTCTTTTATCAAGTTTAAGATTTTTATTCCGAATAAATTCTGTAATATCAATATAACCTTCATCAACAGATGTAAATTCCGATTTTTTCAACACATTTTTTATTAATCCCTGTATTCTTCTGCCCTCTTCAAAATAAATACCTTTTCTAAGACTTACGACAATAAGATTTGGGCATAGCCGTTTAGCCTGAACTGTTGGCATTGCAGATTTTACTCCGTATTTTCTAGCTTCGTAACTTGCCGTTGTAACAACTCCATGTCCTACTGCAATAGGCTTTCCTCTAAGTTCCCTGTTATCCCTTTGTTCAATTGCCGCAAAAAAAGCATCCATATCATAATGCAGATAAATTTTTTCTTTTTCCATTATCAAAATTTCCTAAAATTGTATTGTTGGTAAAATCATATTAAATTCGCCATTTTCAATTTTATACTTATACGTAGCCAGATTTGCTAGTTCCAGACTATGAGTAACTATTATTATTGACTGATTTCTTTCCTGATTTATTTTCATAAATAATTCATTTATCATATTACTTGTTTCTGTATCAAGATTTCCTGTGGGCTCATCAGCTAGTATTATATCAGGGTCGTTAATCATTGCCCTCGCTATTGCCACACGCTGCTTTTCCCCTCCTGAAAGCTCCATTGGTTTATGTTTTATACGTTTTGCAAGTCCCACTAGTGCAAGCAGTTCTTTTGCTTTTTTCTTAATTTCGTTCTTATTCATATTTTTATTTACAAGTGCAGGCATCATAACGTTTTCAAGTGCTGTAAATTCATTTAGCAAATAGTGAAACTGAAAAACAAATCCTATTTTTTTATTTCTTATTGCTGTTTTTGCTTTTTCATTTTTATAACGTATCTTTTCTCCACCTATATAAATTTCTCCATCAGTTGGCTCATCCAAAAGACCCAGTATATTTAAAAGCGATGTTTTTCCACTTCCTGACTTACCTTGTATTGAAATAAAATCTCCTTTGTTAAACGCCAAGTTTATATTTTTTAGGATATGAATATTTTCAACTTTTGTTTTATAAATTTTATTAACATTTTTTAATTCTATTATTTTATTCATATTTTAACGCCTCCACAGGTTTTAATCTGGCTGCTCTGGCTGCTGGAAAAATTGTTGATAAAAATACAACTACAAATGTTACTCCATAAATAATAAGAAGTTCCTTTTGTGAAATATACAAAGGCAACTCTTCCAGATAATAAGTTCCACCTTTCATATATTCCTTAAATAAAATCTTTAGCCCTATAAGTACAAGTGGTGACAATCCGCTTGCCAGAGCCATACCAAATACACCAATTATCAACCCTTCTGTAGTAAAAATTCTTCGAATATTTTTATTTGTATATCCAATTGATTTCAAAATTCCAATATCCTTAATTTTCTCACGTACAATCATATTTAAAATTACCGATACAGCAAAACTTGCAATGACGAGAAGTAAACTTAAAATCGCAATTAACACAAATTTTTCAAACTGTACCGCTTTTAAAAGATTCTGATTTATAGTTTTCCAGCTTATCACACCGTATTCATCGCGATTAACAACATTTTTTACTTGATTCAATACATTTTCAACTTTTTGAGGCTGTTCAACCTTGATTCCAATTTCTGTCGCAGATTCACCTTGTTCAGATAAAATTTGCATAGTTTTTAATTGAACAATCGCAAGATTAGAATCATAATCTAAGAATCCTGTTTTAAAAATACCTCGGACAATTAATTTTATTTCTTTATTCTCAGCAGACACAAGGCTTATTTCTTTCCCAACTTGCAAGTTCATCTCTATTGCTAATTGTTCACCAACAAGAACTGAATTAAGCTCTGCAATATTATCATTTCCTTCTACTATTTTTAGATTTAAGCCATTTTTTACATTTTCTGGACTAATTCCATCAGCCAGCACACCTTTTGCTAAACCATTGCTTTTTATTATTGATTGACTATTTATTTGCGGGATAACAGCTTTTACACCATCCATTTTTTTTATTTTTTCTATGATTTCATTATAATTTTCAAAAAAAGTTGATTTTTTATTTTTTATAAGAATATGTGGACTCATTGTCAATAATGAATTTATCATATTTTTTTCCAGTCCGTTTGAAACAGTTAATGAAACAATAAAAACTGTTACTGCAATAGCAACTCCAAGAACTGAAAATATGCTTTGAAATTTCCTTTCAATAATATGCTTAAATGCAATAAAAAATTCTACCATATTTATTTTTTTCTTCTCCTAAATTAGTTTTATTATCTTATATCAGTTGACATTTCATGGGAAATGTTATAATTTTCCATCAATTCTGATTTCTGAGCCTTAACTTTTGCCACATCAAGCACTATTTCATTACTGTCTTCATCTTCAAAAACAATAAATTCACTATTTGTATTTTTAACTTTCTGTACAAAATCATTAAAATCCTTATACTTTTGCCCATTAACCTTCGTAATTATCTTATTTTCAAGATCAGAATACCCAAGATTAACATCAAATGGAAGAACTCTCACTAAAATTACTAATCCATTATAATCCTTAAATAACTCTTCTCTGTCATAAATTGCAGCAAGTGTATTTGTTGGACGTGCTTGAGAAAGTGCTGTAATATAATTTGTTGTAAGAGGCTCAAATATTAGTCCCCCATATACGTAATATGATGGTGCATCCTGTAACTTTGTACTTTTTACAACACTGTATTTTATATCTGTTTTCTTTAATGTAACTTGTCCTTTTTGAACTTTTTTATCTCTTATGATTTCATAGCTCAAACTCTGTCCATATTTCTTTTCCTGATTTATAAAATTAAAGTCTGTTTTTTCATTTTTACGAAATTCAATTGTCCCATCTGATTCAATATCCTGACCATCTAATTTTAATAACACATCATTTCTTTGTAAAATTCCATAAAATGGTGAATTTGTAAAAACTTTCTTTACAATAATACCTTTTGAATCATTTTTTAACCCTAACATTTGACGTTGTGACGTGCTTTCAAGTTTTGCCCATTGTATTCCTAATTTTGGCGGTCCATCATAAGTTCCATCTTTTATATCATCCAAAAAATTATTAAGTATGTTCACAGGAATAAAATATCCAATATTGTCTGCTTGAGTAAGTCCTGCAAATGCAACTCCAGCAACTCTTCCATTGCTTAAAACAGGTCCTCCGCTATTTCCACTATTGATTGCCGCATCAGTTTGCCCAATTAAAAATTTCTGATTCGTCAAAGTGTATGTGTTATGTTCCATTCTGGAAACTATACCTCTAGTTGTACTGAGTTTATCTCCACCAAGCGGGTATCCATAAACTGTAAGATTATCCTGAATTTGAGGCAATGTTCCTAATTTCAACGTACTTGTACCATTAAAGAATGACTTATCTTCTACATCAATCATAGCTAAATCATATTCTTCAGAAATAAATTTAACATTTGCCTTATATTTTCTAGAATCTCCTTCTTTTCTAACTTGTAAAAACTTTTCGTTTAATACTGCATGTGCGTTTGTAATAATTCTGTTTCCATCTATAATAAATCCTGTAGCCGTTGAATTAAAATCCTGCCCATTCTGCCATGGCGAAGCATAGTTAAACATCTGATGTGCTGCATAAACTTTTACAAGCGCTTTTTTTACAGAACTATCCTCGCTAAGCATAAGACTGCATAAAAAGACATTAATTATTACAATCATTTTTTTTATGTTCATTTTTCAACCTTTCCTGAATATTTTTTAAATATCCATTTTTTCTCCAATTTGATTTTGTATTAATTTTAAAAACAATAATTCATTATTTATATTTAATCTTATTTGTATTCTTTTTTTATCTTTTGTTATTATTTCCAAAAATTTATCTGCTTTACTTGGACTTACCCTAATTATTTTTACACTAGCGCTTTCAATATCTTCAATTTTAATTATTATTTTTTTCAAAAATATTTTATTGTCCTCAATTATAATTTTAAAACTGAATAAAAGAAAAGATGCAACTATAGAATATCCAAAAAGAATTACAATAAAAGCGATTTTTACAGTATTAAGTTTTTCAATTCCAGCAACTCCCTTATATAAAGAATATCCAGCTATAATAACAATTATTATAAAAAAAATAGATGATGAAATAATATATCTTAAATTCGCTCTAAAAATATACTTGTTTTTCTCATCTTCTATTTTGTATACCTCTAATTTATTTTTTAAGTTTTCTATATTACTAAACTTGTTCATTCTACTACAACTTATAAAATTAACCTTTAATAATTTAATAATAAATTATTCTGAAATTTTATAAGTTTCTTCTCCTTCTTTTTTTAAATTCAAATTATTTCTCGCAAATTTTTCAGTTTTTTCATCTTCATCTGAATTTTTTTCTTGTCTTAATAATTTATTTTTTCTATCATTAAGTTCTTTTATTTCCTTATCTGTACTAATCAAATTATTTTGCATGGATTTCTTGTTTAAAAAAACTCTTACACTTTGTCCGATAAAATAAACTACTAAACTAAAAAATACAATATTTCCTATTATACGTAGTTTTTTCATTATCCCTCCTGTATTTTCATTTTTTACGTTATGTTTTATCTTGCTTATTTTTATCATTTCTTATTTTTTCAATTTCTTTTACAAAACTGTCGAGACTATCGAATTTTTTATAAACGGAAGCAAATCTTACATAAGCAATTTCATCTAAATCTATTAAATATGAAAGTATTTTTTCACCTAGTTCGCTTGACTTTATCTCACCCGAATACGAAGTCAAAATCTCCCGTTCAATTTTATCTATTGTTTCTTCTATTTTTTCTATATCAACATACCGATTTTCGAATGCCCTTACAATACCATTATAAACTTTTTCACGCAGATAAGGCTGTTTTTCCCCATTTTTCTTTATAACGACTAATGACAATTCTGCAACTTTTTCATGTGTCGTAAATCTCTTACCACACTTTTCACATTCACGACGCCGTTTAATTGAATTTCCTTCAAAATATGCACGGCTATCGACTACTTTTGTATTTTCATAACCACAAAACGGACATCTCATAATATTCCCCCAATCGTATAAAATATTTTATTAATTTTTGCAGGGTTATATATTAATTTAATATACTAAAATAATTTTTGATATAAACTTAAACGAAGTCATTATCCGTTCATCTCTTCTGTTCGGATAATTTCGATAATTTGCTCATTTGAATCAGCTTTTAATAGATTATCTATAAATTTATCTTCTCTTATTAGTCTTGATATTCTTGCCAACACTTTTAAATATTCTTGAGTTTTACTTTCTGGACATAAAAACATAAAGAAAATATTTACATTTTCATCATCTACTGAATTGTAGGCTATTCCATTTCTTGAAATTCCAAAAGTTACGATTAACTCATCTACTGTTTTTGTTTTTGCATGAGGTAATGCTATTCTTTTCCCAATTCCAGTTGATCCCATCTCTTCTCTTGAAAAAATATCATTCAATCCTTGTTCTTCATCCTTTATTAAATTAGTTTTTTTTAAATTATTATATAATTCTTTAATTACTGCATTTTTGTTCTTTGCTTCTAAATTTAAATTTATTGTCTCAACCCTAATATAGTCGGAAACATTTTTAATTTCCATAAAATTCCTCCATAACAAATTTCTTTAATTTTATCTTGGTTTGTAAATTTGAATTTATAAAATCTTCAAAAATGATAACCATTTTTTTTAAAAAATCTACATGTATTTCCATTTTTTCCTGGATTTTAGATATTTCAGAATTATTTTTTGAAATTTTCAAAATTTCTTTGTATTTTTTTATATTTTCTGATTTTTCTTTTTCCAGTATCAAGCCAATTTCATTAACATCATAAATTCCTTGCTCTATCATTATTCTCCTTAAAAAAGATAATAAAATATAATACTTATAACCTTTTTTTAAATACGGAAGCGTATCAATAAAATTTAATATTTCTACTAATTTATCAAAAAAATCTCCAGTTTCATCTGTTGTATAGTAGATTTTGTCTACGCTATCCAGTACATATAATGATATTTCCAATTTTCCAATATTTTTTAATATATGCTTAAAATTTTTTGTTATTTCTATATCTTTTATAATATAATAGTTATTTTTCTGCATAAGCGTTATTTCAACTTTATTAAGCGGATTTAAAGAAACAACATCTCTTTTCTTGGACTTTCTAATTCCATAGGATGTTGCCATAATTTTCCCATAGTCCTTACTAAATAATGTTACTAATAAATCCGCTTCTCTCATTTCTACTTTTTTTAAAACAATACAGTTTGTCTTTATTATTTTCATGACTTTAATTTATTTCACATTTACTTAAATTTTCTTTTTTTAATGATTATCTAAAATTTGATAATCTGTAAATTATCTGCGAACTCCCATCACTTACAGATATTTTACTTGGGTAACTGTAACCGTTTGAAGATTTATAATCACTAAAGTTTACTGTATTCCCGCTACTTTTTATTGCAGTTAGCCAATTGCTGGAAAAAGTAAATGTATCTCCATTTCTAGTTTGTGTCTTTTTAGAGGTTATCCCTCTTAATTTATTAAATACAGACAGTATGCTTGCTTCACTTTTTTCAACTTTTTGCGTTACAGTCTGTTTTAAACTTGGATAATAGATTGTCTTCTTACTTCCGCTAAAAGTATATACTTCTCCTTTATTCACACTTGGTGCTGTAATTGTTAGCTTCATTGTGCCCGAATTATACGTCATTACATAACTTTTACTTCTTTTTTTGCCATTAATTGTCGCATCTTCAGTAACATTTACTGTAAAACTTCTTTTTTCCCAAAAATCTTTAGAAAAAGAAAAAATTGATACCAATAAAAATAA
The DNA here is from genome assembly GCA_963517565.1 of uncultured Leptotrichia sp. Taxonomy (GTDB): domain Bacteria; phylum Fusobacteriota; class Fusobacteriia; order Fusobacteriales; family Leptotrichiaceae; genus Leptotrichia. Next base: position 15,912 of record CAUQGN010000031.1, read on the forward strand.
TAATATAACTTTTTTTGTTATTGTTAATTGCTTTAACATAACTAAACTCACCTCTTTTTATATTTTTAAAATAGCGGTTCCTATTAAATTGCCACCATTTTATATATTAATACAACTTTCTTTAATTTGTTTGTGAATTTTCTTTATTTTGCTGTTCTTCTTCAGCTTTTACCTGATTTTGTATTTGAGTATTAATTACATCATTAACACTCCATTTATAAACTAATACACTCTGAATATCAAATATATTAAAATTTGATTTGAATCTGATTTCTTTCATTTTGTTGAAGGAATTTTCGTCTGTTATTTTGAATTTTCCTATTTTTATTCCTCTTGGCAAAACATCGCTCACTCCAGAAGTTTCTATATTAAATATTGTATTTTTGTCTACTTTTCCTTCATTATAATTTTGTACAGAAAAAGTTCCATTACCATTTCCACGTAATATTTGCTGGTCTGTTCCATTTAAAACTATACTTAGTTTGGATGTTTTACTTGTCAGCAATGTTACTTCTGAGTATTCTTCACTTACCTTAGAAATTTTTCCAATAAGATATCCATCAAACATTACTGGCAAGTTTATTTTTATTCCTTGCGCAGCGCCTTTATTTATGTACATTTTTTCAGACGAATTTCCATTTTCTACAAGCGCAACATCTGCCGCTATAAATTCAGCTGGATTTTTTTTACGCATTTCTAGCATTTGCCGTAATTTTTCATTTTCTTCTTTTAAATATGCAAGTTCCATATTCTGCACCTTATTTTTTTGTAACTCAAAATCTCTATTTTTATTGTTTTCAGCATAATTCTCAACATAACTGATATCATTAACTCGTGATTTTAATTTCAAAACTTGAGTATACAACATACTTTTTACTTTTACTAACCTAAAATTTACTGTTTGAGTTATCCCGTCTAAAAATGTAAATGAACTTGTAATTCTATTTTTAAAAGCAAACATTATTATTATTATAATTATTAAAATCAGAACTGCTCTACCTGTGCTTTTTTTCTCAGAAAAATCATCTAATTTCATTATCGTCTAATCCTCTCATTTTTTATTTCAAAACATCAAATATAAAAAACATAAGCATTTTAACATTGATACGATTAATTTCTTCAAAATCAAATTAGTTTAAGAAAATGTATATTTTTTAAATTTAGTGTATTCAAAAAGTAATATAAAATATTTAAATTCAATTTTAAAGCGGTATTATTATAATATCACATAACATACATTATATCAAGCGTTTTTATAATTTATTCTCTATTTTTTTGTAATAACTAATTTCAGTTTTAGTTCAGACCTTAAAACATATGTAAAAAGAATACACAGCAAGTCAAAAATAATATAAATATTGTATATCTCCAGCATTTATAAAAATTATATTGAGTAATATAAAAAGGCACCATAAAGTGCCTCCATAAAATTTTATTCTTGACCAACAACAGCTTTGTAACGTTTTTCAAGTTTTTCAAGTCTTTCTGGATTATTTCTTAAATAGAAATTTACTTTTTCAATTATATCTGCAGTATTTTGTGCAGCATCTTCTACAACATCAGTATTTTCTTCTACAACTTCCTCTACAACAACTTCTTCAGCATTTTCAGTAATTGGTGCTACATTAATTCTTTTGTTTGATTTCTTTTCAGGTTTTACTTTTACTTCTTTTCTTGATTGCTCCTGAAGTGCTTCTTTTCTATATTCTTCAAGAATTTTTTTTGTATTTGTATCAGCAAAAGCCATTACTGATATAACAGTTATTCCAATTAAAATCAATTTTTTCATTTTTATCTTCCTTTCCATTTTTTTATATTTATAATTTTTCAATTATATTATAACAATATCTTCCAAAAACTTCAAGAAAAAATTTTTTTTAGAACAAATGATAATAATTTTCTATTCTTTTCTTTAATTAAAAATTAACTTTAATCAAATTGAAACAAAAGTTATTCTTGCTATAATGTATTTACCAAAGTTCAAAGGTAGATTGGAGGTTCTAATGAAGAAAATATTGATGCTAGCTGGAGCTTTGATTATTTCTGCTGTATCTTTTGCAGATTTACAAAGTACAATCAAAAATCACTATAGTAATAAAACTATAGATTTGTCAGTTGTATCAAAACCTAAACCAAAAGAGGTGAATGGTAGTGGATCTTCTTCCACAGCAGTAAGAGATCAAATTATCTCTTTCGCACAAACAAAATTAGGTTCACCATATGTTTGGGGAGCAACTGGTCCTAACAGTTTTGATTGTTCAGGCTTCGTTGGTTACGTATTCAAAAAAGCTGCTAATGTAAACTTGCCTAGAGTTTCAAGTTCACAAGCAACATTTAAACCAAGAATTTCATCAATGAATATGACGAAAGGTGATTTGGTATTTTTTGAAACAACTGGAAAAGGTCGTATTTCTCACGTAGGAATCTACATGGGTAATAGACAGTTTATTCATGCTTCTTCTGGAAGTAGAAGAGTAACAGTTTCTAGTTTAGACAGTAATTTTTACAACAAGACATTTAGATGGGCAATTAATCCATTTAGTTAATCTATGAATTAATTTCTTATAAATAAATATATTCTTTACATAAAATTCTTGTGTAAACAAGAAATAATAAAATCATATAAATGATTAAAAAAATTATAAAAAAACTTTGGAATAAGGAGTTCTGTCTCTTAGTAGGCATTTCTCCTTTTTTTCTATCTAAGTATTTTAAGGAGTTTAGTTATTATGAAAATCAACAGATTATTTGAAATTGTATATTTATTGCTGGAGAAAAGGAATATTACTGCAAAATATCTTGCTGAACATTTTGAAGTATCAGTGAGAACAATTTATAGAGATATTGACATTCTCTCTTCTACTGGTATTCCAGTATATTTTCAAAGGGGAAAATCTGGTGGAATAAAGTTAATGGATAACTATGTAATAAATAAATCGCTACTTTCACAAAACGAGCAAAATGAAATACTTTATGCACTTCAAAGCTTAAACGCCACTAATTATACTAACAATAATAAAACTCTTTCAAAATTAAGTACTATTTTTAACAAAAAGTCAGACAACTGGATAAAAATAGACTTTTCAAGATATAATTGCGATGATAGTACTTTATTTGAAAAAATTAAAGAGGCAATATTAACTAAACAAACCGTAAAATTTAACTATTTTAACACAAAAGGCGAACATTATGAAAGAACAGCAGACCCTTTAAATTTATGGTTTAAAGAAAAAGCATGGTACTTATTTGCCTATTGCCACAAAAAAAATGATATTCGTCAATTTAAAATAACAAGAATTAAAAATCTGACTTTAACAAACGAATATTTTGAAAAAACAATCAAAGACTTTGAAATAAATAACAAGAAAAATACGGTAGAAAATACAAAAATCATAGTCGAAATAGATAAATCACAAGCATACCGTGTCTATGATGAATTTTCTGAAGAGAATATAAACAAAATGGAAAATGGCAATTTTGAAATTATAATGGAATATCCTGAAAATGAATGGATTTACGGCTATCTTCTATCTTTTGGAGAACATTTGAAGGTAAAAGAGCCAGAGAGAATAAAGAAAATTTTATCAGATAAGATTGAAAAGATGATAGAGAATTATTTGTAAAAGTAGTTATTAATAAGATTTGGATTTTAATCTTTTCATTTTCATTTTTTACGGGAGTAGAAATAATAATAAGATTTGATGAAAAATGTAAAAACAAAAAAATTATTCAAAAATTCCTGTTAATTTTTCTCGTTTTTAAAAAATTATAATATGCTATAATAT
>CAUQGN010000032.1:0-19407 GCA_963517565.1 uncultured Leptotrichia sp.
GAGAGTGGAAATATTTCCGCTCTCTAATTGCGTATACTAGTTTTCAATTTAAAAATATAGATAGGGGTTTATAATGTGATTTTATAAAAAATAACTATAATTTATTTTTACAATTTGAATAGGAAAGAATATTTCTATATTTTGAGTATATTTAAAAAATATATTTGATTATGCAATAAAAAATAAAAATATTTTTAAAATTGTATTGATTTATTTTATTGTTTTTGATAAAATAAAAAAAAGAACACATTGTTTTATAACTGTAAGACATAAAAAAGTACGATAAAATGATAAATTCAAATAAAATAGTGATTCTCAGACTGATTTTTAGTTGTCTGATATATTAAAATATTTAAAATACGGAAGGAATAAAAAAATGACAAATAATCTACGAAAAGTTAAGCAAGATTTATGTTCTTTTGCGAAGAGGGCAAAAGATTTTAAGTATACAGATTCTGCACTATTTGTGTTTTTGCTGACAGGGTTTGTTATGGTAAGAAATAACTTGTTTTCATCAACAGCAAATAAAGATATTGAAACTCAAAAAGAAGAAATATCTACATCAATTAAAAATATGCATCAGAAATTCAAAGAAACAAGAAAAGAAAATGATAAACTATTGAAAGAAGCGAATTTAGAAATAATACAGCTAATGGAGCAGGGAGACCATGTAATAAAGAGCCCTTGGAGCAGCTGGCAATACGGTATAAATTATTTTTATAACAGTTGGGGCGGAACTTATAAAGGACGTGGAGATAAGCAGGCAAAATATCCTTATGAAGGTGTATACAAAAGAGGAGAATGGTGGGAAAGAAATGTTTCGCCTTATGGGGATTCGTATAAAAGATTACTTGCTAATAGTGGACTTCATTCAGATCCTAGTTCATCACTTAGCAATAGAAGAAATGAACTTGAATATGGTTTAGTTGGAACAGTTCCTGTACCAGATGCAGGAGTACCGTTTATAATAGAACCTGTTGTAAATATAAATACTCCAACATTGCCTAATTTAAATATAAATCCAACAATAATACAGCCGAATGTAAGTTTTTCAATTCCGCCAGTAAAAACAATTAGCTTTGATGAAATAAAAGTTAATAAATTGGAGCCAAATGTATTTGAACCGCCAGCTTTGAACGAAGTGTCTACAGGATTTGCACAAGGGCAGGAAATAGGATTAAATACGAACCAAAACTATATTGTTTCTAACAGTACAGTCAATTTGATAGATGATGTTAATATAAAAATACAAGATACAGGATATTCAGGAACAGGGCAGTTTAGCTGGGATGGACATAGTGATAATAGAAGCAGGACTAATAGACCCGCTGATGGAGGAGTGCACGGAACCACTTCGTCGGCATATAGTTACGTACATACACCAAACGCAATAGTTCCAAGTGAATATTCACAAAGCACAACAAGTCCAGGGTTAGGATTCTTAGATGATTCAATCACAAGAACAGATAGAAAATTCCCTATAAATACAAACTGGAGACCTGTTACAGATCCTAACTATCAAAGAAGAAACGCTTCATCTCAACAGGTATTTTTAAATGTCTTAACTGATGGTTATAATTTAGGAGGAGCAGGAAAAACTTTAACATTTGAAAATCATACTAGTGAGCCTTTGACTAATAATTCAAATAGGCTAGAAAGAACAAACACGTTAAGGGTAATAAGTGTAAACCATGCGTATGGAAGTGTAAACAGAACAGTTGAATTTAATCTTGAGGCGGACTTGAAAATTTCAGGAAGAGATGGATATTTAGATAAAATGCTTACTCCGAATCCTAAAAATTCAGGGCATTCTCCGCATATGACAATTGGTATAGAACATCAGGCCTATGGATCAATAGCGGCAAGAGCCATAAATAAAGGGACTATGACTTTAGAAAAAATAAGTGCAAAAACTGGTGGACTTGCAAGTAATGTTGTGGGTATGACTGCAATGGTCGAAGACTATGGTGATTACGGACATAGATTAAGTCCAGATGATCCTAATGCAAATGCTGGAATACCTAATGGATGGTATCTAAAAGACGGAGATTCTGACGCATCTCCAACTCCTGTTACAAGTCCAAAATGGAAATACAGAAGGCAGGCTCCTTGGGAATCTACTCTTGAAAATAGAGGTACAATAAAAGTAGACGCAATCGACAGTATCGGTATGGATTTTGCTGAATATACTTTTAGGGCGGATATCGCAGGAACAAGCTATAAATCAGATAATATATCTGGACCGATTCCAAATCCTAGAGGAAATATTCCTGCTTATAACAACAAAGGTTCATTAAATATTTATGCAAGAGTTGGAAATATTGAATTGAACAGTGAAGATCCAGATGCTTCCGTAAATGCAGTATATTCTGGAATACAAGGAAGTTACGGATTAAGAGTACCAAATATTTTCAAAACAGCTGACAATTCACAAGTTTACTATGATGAAACAGTAATTGACGGTACTTTGAACAGTCCGACGTCAAAAGGTATTGTTGTAAATGGAAGCCATAACGTTGGAGTTTCTATTTCAAAATTAATAACAGGTTCTGAAAGAGTGCGTCAATATCAATCTGGAGGAATACCAGGATTAACGCCAGCCGATGGAGCAAAACCTTATTTGGTGGCAAGAGCAAATACAGACCCTATTGGAAATATATACAATCTTAATGTAGTTGTAAACGGTACTGAAAATGTTGGATTGCTTAGAAAATCTGATTATATGCAAGGAAACAAATATGATATTGGTGGATTTATGCCAGGACTGGCAAGATCAAAAAATGATTTTGTAATAACAGATTCACATATTAATTCAATAGATTTTACGAAAGATGCTAAAGGTGGAGCATTATTCAGAACAGATAAATATGGAATTGATTTAGCAAAAACTAATTTTACTGTAACAGCAATGGAAAACAGAAATAAGGATGCCAATGACAATGATTTATACAATATTGTAATGCTGGCAAATGGAAGTATAAATAGTGTTGTTGCAGGGGCACCCGCTGAGGATAATCTTGATGCAAATAAACCTGTAAAAGTAAAAAATACTGTTGCAATAACAATAGGAAGCACAGCTAATACTGGATACAATATGCTTGGAATGATGGCATATAAAGGTGGAGAATTTGAAAATGATGCAGATATTACTTTAAATACAAAAAATTCAATTGGACTGGTTATAGAAGGAGAAGCCGAAAGAAGCGGAGTAAAAAAAGAAAGTAAAGGGGAAAGTACAAGCAGCACTATAAAAGTAACTGGAGATGGATCTATTGCTGTTTATAACAATGGAAGAACTTATACAATGACAGGTGGAGAAATTAATATTTCAGGAAAGAAAAATGTGGGAGTGTATGCAGCGGGAGTTCCGACATATGACCATTTGGGCAATATAACTGGTTATTCAAACCTTGCTACGACAACACTAAATAACGGTACATTGAAGGTTTCAGGGAAAGGCTCAGTTGGATTATATGCTAATGGTGGTTCTGACATAAAGCTGAATAATATGACAAATATGGAAGTAGAGGAAAATGCACTATTATTTTATGGTATAAAACATAATACGGATTATTCTCAATTGGAACTTGTTGGAAATAATACTGTAACTATAAAAAATGGAGGATATGCCTTTTACTTTAAAAATGAAAATTTACTTGACCGTCTAGTAAAAACTGGAAGTACAGGTAAAATATACTTAACATTGGAAGATGGAGCAACATTAAGCGTTATTGAAGGGGATGGGGTAACACCTTTATTGCTGACAAATGTTTCGCCTGTATCTGCAAATAATACTGGAGATTATGAAATTGAGCCAGGAATCGTTATAAGAGGAACTTCTGGAGATTATACAACAACAAAATCAACTAAAGTAAATCTTCAGATGGATATGGATGCTAACTTGGATGATAAAAATGACAGATACTTAAATTCTGAATTTGCATCTTCAAGTGTTACTTTAAGAGCTGGAAAAACAATAAGTGGTTCAGGAGCATTAACAACTGCTGATGTCAATGCTGAAAAAGTTAAAAAATCAAAAGTTGCTATTGCTCAGACAAATTCAGAAGATTTAAGAAATAAAGTCAAACTTACGAATGATGGTACTATTAACCTGACTGGAACTGGAATGGCTGGAATTGTAGGGGAATTTGCAGAAATACATAACAATAGTGTCTTAAAAACAACTGGACAAGATTCAACTGCGATAATAGGTTCAAATGGTGCCTTGGCGCAAAATGGTGCTGCTGGTACTATAGAAATTGGAAATGGTGGAGTTGGAATAGCAGGGATAAATTACCTTGGAGTTACAGATATTCCGAGAGGAACGCCTCCAACAAACGGAAACAGAGGAATAGATATTGTAAATAAAGGAAGTATAAAATCAGTAGGAAATGGAGCGGCTATAGGAATATTAGCTGTGGATGATGAAAGTCAAAATATTGTTGGAGCATTTGGTCCTAATTCGATTTTATTAGATAGCGGATCTTCAATAGATGTGTCTTCTGGAACAGGTGGAATTGGAGTATATTCTCAAATCAAAAATCGTTCGACAAAAACTGGGTTAATCACAGATAATGGTTCAACAATTAAAATAGGAACTAACGGAGTAGGTATCTATGCAGATGGAACAGTTATAAGTGCAACTAATGGTGGAATTATAGAAACTGTAAATGGGGCAACTGGAAAAGGGATATATACAAATGAGTCTGTTACTTCAAATAAAACTATAAAATTATTAGGAGATAAGTCAATAGGAATACATGTATATGGTAATTCACCAGTAAATATAACTAATAGTGGAGATATAACTGTAGGGAGCTCTCTTGATAAAAATAATCCAAGCATTGCAATCTATGGTCCAAATGCAGGAAGTATTAATCATTTGGGTGGAACAATAACTCTTGGAAATAAATCTTTAGGATTATATTCAGAGAACGGAACAGTAACATCTTCTGCTCCGATATTAGTAGGAAATGAAGGATTAGGGATATATAAAAAATCTGGAACTGCAACATTGAATGGTAAAATGGAAGTAGGAAATTCAGCTGTAGGAGTATTTGGAGATAATAATGCAACTATTGTAAATAATTCTTCAGATATGAACATAGGAGACAGTTCATTTGGCTTTGCAATTTTAGGTAATGGAGTCAATAATTATATAGGAAATCCAGGATCAGCAATAAATCTTGGGACAGAAAGCGTATATCTTTACAAAGCAGGACCTCTTGGAACACTGACAAGTGAAACATCTGTAAATTTAAAAGCAGGAGCTGGAAGAAGCACAGGATTTTATGCTGTAAATGGGGGGGCAATAACTAACAGAGGACAAGTGAATTTTGCGAATGGAGTTGGAAGTGTAGGAGCTTATTCTGAAAGTTCTGGTACAGTCTACAATGAAGGAACAATAACAGTAGGTGGTTCAGACATTCTACAAAATCATTACTCAATCGGTATGGCATCAAAAAATGGCGGTAAAATTGTAAATAATGCAGGAAGTACGATAAATGTGACAGGTACTTATGGTATAGGGATGTTTGCTGATGGTGCAGGGTCAAGAGCTGAAAATTATGGAACAATAAATTTAGAGTCTGCTGGAGAATTTAGAGGTGCTTATGGAATGTATATAAATAACCATGCAACAGGGTATGTTGGACCTTCTGGAGTTATAAAATCTGGAAGATATGGTTCAAATACAGATAAGAGCGACTTGATAGGAATAGCAGTATTAAATGGTGCAACACTTGAAAATCATGGAACAATTGACATAGATGCAAGAAATTCTTATGGAATATATATAAGAAATGGTATTATAAAAAATTACGGAACTATTAATATTTCTGGAACAGGTTCAATAGGATTAAGATATAAGAATGCAACTGATGAAAATGGTAATCCTCTGAATCCCGCAGATATACAGAATGCAGTAAATTTAGGAAATGGAGCAACTGTATACAGAGAGGATCCAAATATTAACAATAATGTTGGAACATCAGCAGGAAGCACGAGAATATCACCTACTGGAGTGGTAACTATTAATGGAAATATTGTATCTGTTCATGATTTAACTTCAGAAATAAGCCCATTAACAGGAAATTATGGATTCTCAAATGTAGGAATTTACGTAGACACATTGGGAAGAACAAATCCAATTAACTGGGTAGACGGCTTTAATCCTAGTTTAGAAAATGATTTGATAATAGGTGCAGAAGCGGCAGAATTGTCAACAAGTAAAGCAATTAAAATAGGTAGAAATGTATTAGGACCTTACATAGCGCCATATATGCAAATGACAAGACCAGCGGCACAAACGTTAAATGCAATATCTGGATCCCTTACTTGGAATGTAAAACCGCTAGCTGGACCAAGCGGTTATCCTGAAGAAGCTATAATGGCAAAAATTCCTTATACGGATTTTGTTCTTAAAACAGAAAATGCATGGAACTTTACTGATGGACTTGAACAAAGATATGGTGTAGAAGGTATTGGAACGAGAGAAAAATTGTTATTTAACAAACTGAATAGCATAGGTAAAAATGAACAATCTCTGTTAACACAAGCTTTTGACGAAATGATGGGACATCAATATGGAAACACTCAGCAAAGAATCAGTTCAACAGGAAGCATGCTGGATAAAGAATTCAAGCATCTGAAAAAAGACTGGAGAAATCCGTCCAAGCAGAATAACAAGATTAAAGTGTTTGGAATGAGAGATGAGTATAAGTCAGATACAGCGGGAATCATAAATTATACAAGCAATTCTTATGGATTTGCGTATGTTCATGAAGATGATACAGTTAGGCTTGGGAACAGTTCAGGATGGTATGCAGGTACAGTAACTAACAGATTCAAGTTTAAAGACATTGGAAAGTCAAAAGAAAACCAGACAATGATTAAAGCCGGGGTATTCAAGACTATGTCACCTAAAAAGGATTACAATGGCGCATTGCAATGGACAGTTGGCGGAGATGTATTTGCCGGTATTAATGAAATGAAACGTAGATATCTTGTAGTAGATGAAATATTCCAGGCAAAATCTGACTATCATTCTTATGGAGCGGCAGTTAAGACAGATTTAGGCTATGACATAAGAATGAGTGAGAGAATGCATTTGCGTCCTTATGGAGCATTAAAGCTGGAATATGGAAAATTCAATAACATTAAGGAAGATACAGGGGAAATGAGGCTGGAAGTGAAAGGAAACGATTATTTTTCAGTAAGACCAGAAGTTGGAGTTGAATTTAGATATGTACAGCCGTTAGCGGTAAGAACAAATTTATCAGTAGGATTGACAGCATCTTATGAAAATGAACTAGGGAAAGTTGGAGAAGTAAACAATAAAGGAAGAGTAAGATATACGACGGCAGACTGGTTTAACATAAGGGGAGAAAAGGATGACAGACGAGGGAATGGTAAATTTGACTTGAATATTGGAGTAGACAATACAAGATTTGGAGTGACAGTAAATGGAGGATACGATACTAAAGGACAAAATGTAAGAGGTGGAATAGGATTTAGAGCTATTTACTAAAATTTAAATAATATATGTTTAAATAATAAAAAAATCAGGAGTTAATTTTTTTTGGATTTTCTTCTGATTTTTCTTTTTTTATAAGAATTGTTTATTAATTTGAATCTTTTGTCTTTCACTTTTTTAATAAGCTTAGTATTTTATCAAAAATTATGTAAAAACGAGAAATAAAAAACGGAAGTAAATCTAATATAAATAACTTCCGATTACTATTTTATTATCTATTTTTTAAAATATCTCTAATTTCAGCCAATAATGTTTCTTCTTTTGTTGGAATAGCCTCAATAACTTCTTCTACAGTTTTGGCGGCAGGTTTTCTTAATTTATTTACAAATTTTACCATTAAGAAAATAACAAATGCCATAATTAGAAAATTAACTACATTTTGAATAAATAATCCATATTTTACTGCAGCTTCTGGAGTTGTTCCAGTAGCAGGAGTAATAACTATTTTTAAATTTGAGAAATCAATTTTCCCTAAAATAATTCCAATAATAGGCATAATTATATCATCAACTAATGAAGTTACTATTTTTCCAAAAGCAGCACCAATTATAACTCCAACTGCTAAATCTATTACATTTCCTTTTGAGATAAACTCCTTGAATTCTTTAAACATTAAAGTAATTCTCCTTTCAAAATTTTATACCGTTTATTATAATGTATTTTTTTTAAAATTGCAACTTTTTTATTTAAAAAATAGCATAAAATTTTGGAAATTTTGGAAAATATTTTTAAGATTCTTTAATAGCTAATTTTTCTTTATTTCTTATTGCCAGCACGCGGAAAAATACTTTATTAAGAGATATTAGAAGTTTCTTTCTATCTTTATCACTAATAATACCATCGTTATTGTATACAAAACCATCAGAAATTAAGCATTTTATATATTGGAATGTTTCAGATTTATTTAGAGAAGCTACACGATGATCATTCGAAAGATTGTATTTTTGAGCCTCTTTGCTTAATTTATCAATACTGTATTTTTTTATTTCTTTCAGATATTCCAATTTATCCTTTTTAAAATCAAAATTTCCATTTTCATCTATTACTGCTGAAACAGGACCTTTAACTAATGTCATTTTTTTGTTCCTCCTTTATTTCTTTGTTTAGATTTTTAAGATATTCTTCTGCTCCATCAACAAATGAGACTGTATCAGTTTCAGAATCTAAAGTCGATAAAATGGGTATTTTAATTCCATTTATCTCTATATATTCAAATTTTTCCTCTTGATTTTTATTGGACATATCTATACCTCCTTATTATTTACCATTGATTTTCTACAAAAGTTCTAATGACTCTTCCTCTACAATACAGTAATTCTGCATTTAAAACTATAATATCATCGTAACTGGGATTAAATGAACGTAATCTAATAATCCCCTGTTTATCTATTATTAGTTGTTTTATATATGTTTCATCATTATATTCAAATACACAAACTTTACCATTTAAACTTACTGGATTACTGCAAAGTTCGGGGTCAACAACGGCAATTGAACCATCAGGAATACTTTTGTCAAGTCCAGTCATGCTTTCTCCCGAAACTTTAATTGCAAAAATTCCTTTTCTATAAATATTTTGTGGCACGGGATAACTCCCTATTTCTTCTGAAAGATTAATATAGCCTGTTCCAGCACTAGCTTTTCCATACATCGGAATTTCCAGTATTTCAATAGGAGTTAAAGGTTCTTGGACTGGGCTTTTTATATTTGTAATACCAGCCAGATAATTTAAATCAATATTAAAAAATCTAGCATAAGCTGTAATAAACTTGCTGCTTGGTTCAGATAGATTATTTTCCCATCGTGAAATCATGCTTTTGGTAATATTTAAATTATATTTTCTATTCAATTTTTCAACAAGGGAATCCATTGATAAGGAATTTTCCTTTCGCAGTTCCTTTAATCTTTTACCAATGTTCATATAACACCTCCATATCTATAATTTGATTATAACACATTTGTTCCTAAAATGCAACAAAATTAAAAAATTATTTTATTATAACCTCTAATATAGCATTTAGTTCCTTAAAAGGTACAAAATGAAGTAAAATTTTTTATAAAAAATTAAATTTCTTTTGCTAAATTTTATAAAACATAGTACAATTATATAAAACATTGATTAAGAAGGGAATTATAAATATGAAAAGTTTAAAAGATATAAAGCAGATGCTGTCAAAATCTGGAGCAGCAATTTGGGGAACAAAGAAAGAAGTTAAAGAATTAACCAATATTATTAGTGATGATGAAGTTATTACTTATGCAACTTCAGGAGTTTATGAAGGACATACATGGCTAGTTGTTTCAACTAGCAAAAGAATTATTTTTTTGGATAAGGGAATGTTTTTTGGTGTTAACCAGATTGAAATTCCACTTAGCAAAGTGAATGCTGTGAAGTATAGAAAAGGGCTGTTTGTTGGCGAAATTGAAATATGGGATGGAGCTTCTATGTTTAAAGTAAAAAATGTATTGAAAAAAACCCTTATTCCATTTGTAAATGCTGTAAATGACTCAATAGAAAAAATAGAAAAATCACAAAAGTCTTCAAAGGCATCTGTGGCAGATGAAATTATTAAGTTTAAGAAACTTCTGGATGAAGGAGCAATAACACAAGAAGAATTTGATAATAAAAAGAAAGAGCTGTTAGGATAGAAATAGAAAAAAGTTTTGAAGATGTTTCAAAAATTAATACAATTATTTACTAAATTATGATATAATTAGACATATTATAATTATAGTTGTGAAAGGATGTAGATACAATGAAAAAATTAATATTTTCACTTATGTTTTTAGTTGGAATACAAGGATTCAGTGATACATGCAGTTTTGCACCTAACCCTGATGTTTTTTTAGACAGGGTTATAAAAAAAATTCAATCTGAAAAACGTACAAATGATATTTTTTGTGACAGAGATAAAATAAAAATGGCATATTATACAATTGAAGATGAAGATTATAATGCAAATGTAGGAGTTGCTATACAAGTGGTTCCAACAACTACGAATGATGATTTCAAAAAAGAGTTTTATAAAAAATTTAATGAATATAAAAATTTCTTTACAAAGATTGATACAAAAAATCTTGGAAAAGCTCCATTGCCAGATAAAGAAATAGTACGTTTCTATGTACAATTTCCAGATGAAAAAAGTATAATAATAATTGGAAAATATGAATACGATTTAAAGACAAAAGAATACAGAATGATTGCTAATTTAAAAGCAAAAGATTATTTTGAAAAATTAAATTTGTTTCAGCCTTTAGCAATAAAAGTTACTTATTCTGATGATGGACATATATTTTAGAAAATTATAAATTTAATATGTAGTATGTAGGAGGAGAATTATGAGTATTAAAAAAATAAGAAAAGCTGTGATACCTGCAGCAGGACTTGGAACGAGAGTTTTACCAGCAACAAAAGCACAACCTAAAGAAATGCTTGTAATAGTTGATAAACCTGCATTGCAATATCTTGTGGAAGAACTAGTTGAAGCAGGAATAGAAGAAATTTTGATTATTACAGGAAGAAATAAGGTTTCAATTGAAAATCATTTTGATTATTCTTATGAGCTCGAAAAGACTTTGGAAGAAAAAGGGAAAAAAGATTTATTAAAAGTTGTAAATAATATTTCTGAAATGTCAAATATTTATTATGTGCGTCAAAAAAAACCATTAGGTTTAGGGCATGCAATAAGTTGTGCAGAAGCATTTGTGGGAGATGAGCCATTTGTTGTGCTTTTAGGAGACGATATTATTTATACAGATAAAGATAAAGGGCAAAATCCTGTTACAAAACAGCTTGTAGACGAGTATAACGAACTACAAGGCGGTACAATTTTAGGAGTACAGGAAGTTCCTCACGAAAATGTTTCAAAATATGGGATAATAAAGCCATTAAAGCAAATTGATGAAAAAACAGTAGCAGTAGAAGATTTCATTGAGAAACCATCAGTTGATGAAGCTCCGAGTAATCTTGCCGCATTAGGGCGATATGTGTTGGAGCCTGAAATTTTTTCATATTTAAAAAGGACAAAACCTGGAAAAGGTGGAGAAATTCAGTTGACAGATGCAATTTTGGCAATGAAGAACGATGGTGAAAAATTGTATGCGTATAATTTTGATGGATTAAGATACGATACTGGAGATAAATTTGGAATGTTTGTTGCAAACGTTGAATTTGGATTAAGACACGAAGAATTAAAGGATAAAGTAAAAGATTACTTAAAAGATTTAGTAAAAAAAATATAATTTTTTATATTAAGAGCATAAGTTTAATAGCATTATGCTCTTTTATTTTTATATGAATGCTATTTATTTTTAAGATTTTATATGTTAAAATATACACAAATTTTAAATCGAAAATGAGGGAGATACAATTGTATAAAATAAAGATTAATAACATGAAATTTCATTCATATATAGGCGTTTATGAAGAAGAAAAAAAAATTGGGCAAAACATTGAAATTGATTTAATCATTTCACTTTCAAAGGAAATTATTAAGAATGATGATATAAATAGTACATTGAGTTATGGAGATTGCTATAGGAAAATAGAGAAAATTGTTAAAGCAAGCAGAGTAGATTTGCTGGAAACATTGGCTTTGGATATTATAAAAGAGATGAAAAAAATGAATGAAAAAATTGAATATGTGCAAGTAAATATACGAAAATTAGCAGTTCCGATTAATGGAATTTTTGATAGTGTTGAAATTCAGATAAAAGATTAGGTGAAGTAAGGAAAGGGATAAAATAAAAATGGCTAAAAACAAAGTTTATTTAAGTTTGGGCAGTAATATTGGAAAAAGAGAAGAATATATTCAAAAAGCTATTGAAGCAATTGAAAAAACTGAAGGAATTGAAGTATTGAAAAAATCGGGATTATATGAAACAACTCCTGTTGGATATTTAGAACAGGATTTATTTTTAAATGCAGTAATTAAGATTGAAACTGATTTTTCAGCAAGAGAAATCTTAAAAATCATAAATAAAATTGAAGTTGAACTGGATAGAAAAAGGGAAATTAGATGGGGACCAAGAACGATTGACATTGATATTTTGATTTTTTCAGACAAAAAAATTAACGAACCTGATTTGATAGTTCCACATAAGGAAATGCTGAATAGATTATTTGTACTAGTTCCATTGATTGAAATTTACTATGGAGAGTATTTTGACAAAGAAGAAATTGCAGAAAAAATAAATGAGTTAGTTAAAGCAGGGGATCAAAAAATTGAAAAAATTTGAAAAAACCAATAATTATAAAATTAATAGATCAAATTAAAATATTTGAATACAATAAAAAGAATTATGATAATTCTTATATTTTTTGAATCTTTAAATTAAATTATCGGACGTTAATTGTTATTTTATTTAAAACAATATATTGCGACAAACTAAAAAATGTAAAAACTCATTTAACAATTATTAATGTAATTGAGTAAATTTAGAAATATAATTAAATAACTATTATTTATAAAGGAGTTCATCTTCTTTACTAAAGATGAATAATGAATAATTAATCATTTATTATAAATAATAAATTACGAAGATAAAATCATGTAATAAATATAGGCTAAACTTATTTAAGAGCATATAAATATGAGAATAAAATTTGCCAAGATGAATTGAAGAGTACCATTTGTTATGGAAATAAAAAGAAAGGTTAAGAAAATGAAAAAAAACAAAAGTATAGATAAAGAAACGAGACTAAAAAATATTGAAAATGCAGTACGTGAAATTTTAATAAATATTGGAGAAGATGCAGATAGAGAAGGGCTTATTGAAACTCCTAAAAGAGTTGCAAAAATGTATGAGGAGATTCTGAGTACAAAAAGTGTAGATGATTTTGAAAATTATAAATTATTTGATGTAGATTTAGGCGATTCGCAGGAAATGGTACTTGTGAAGGAAATACCTTTTTTTTCAATGTGTGAACATCATATGCTGCCATTTTTTGGAAAAGTGCATGTTGCATATATTCCGAGAGAGAATAAAGTTATAGGACTTAGCAAGATACCAAGACTTGTGGAATTTGTTTCACGAAAGCTGAGTGTTCAGGAGGAAATTACTGTAAATGTTGCAAAAAAATTAATAGAGATATTGAATCCATTGGGAGTTGCTGTTGTGGTTGAGGCACGACACATGTGTATTGAAATGAGAGGAGTTAATAAAATTGGTTCTGTGACTAGAACTTCATTTTATAGTGGTGAATTTAAAGAGAATGTGGATAGAAAGAAAGAATTTTTGGATGGGATTAAATCTTAAACTTATTAAAAATTGGGAGAAAAAGTGATGAAAGAATCATTATATGGGGAAAAGAAAAGAGTAAAATTGCTTGCGGAAATTTTAGACAAAATGAATAATCCAGCGAGCGATGTTCAGGTCATTCATGTTAGCGGGACGAATGGGAAAGGTTCGACTTGCTATATGATTAATAGCATTTTGTGTGAAATGGGATATAAAGTTGGATTGTTTACTAGCCCTCAAATAAGGACAATTTATGAATTGATTAAAATTAATGGGGTTGAAATTACAGAGTTGGAATTTGAAGGTTGTAAAAATAAATTAAGACAGGTTTTGAATGAGTTGAATTTGAACTTGGAGAATGATTTGTCGTATTTTGAAATGGTGTTTTTGATTGCGATGATACATTTTAAAAATAAGGATGTGAATGTTCTGATTTTGGAATGTGGGCTTGGAGGAGAACTGGATGCAACGAATGCAGTTTCCAAAATTGATTATACTATTTTTACAAAGATTGGGATTGATCATAAAAATATTTTGGGAAATACAATTGAGAAAATTTGTCAAACAAAATCAAAAATTATAAGAAAACAGAGCAATGTTATAATTGCTCCAAATCAGAGAAATGTAGTTTATGAAATTTTGGAAAAAGAAGCAAAATATAAAAATTGTGATATTTTTTTAGCTGAAAAAAATATAAAAATTGAAAAAGTAGAAAATATAAAAGAGAATAGACAAAATATTTACGAAAAAGAAGATTTAAAATCTGAAAACAGTTTAGAATTTCAAAATGAAGTTAAAGCTGAAATGATTGGAAATTATGATTTTGGGAAAAATTTTAAAAATAATGAGTATTTTTTTAGATTTGGGTTAAAAGGTGAACAACAGCTGGAGAATCTAGCAACAGTTTTAACGTGGTATTTTAGATTTTTTGAGGATTCTAAAAATAGTGTAGGAAATACAGAGAAAATATTGGATAAAGCCTTGGGAACATTGCAAATTGCAGGACGAATGGAAAAAGTTGAGAAAATTAAAAATGTGTATTTGGATGTGGCACATAATGAGGATAGTGTTGAGGCGTTTGTAGATTATGTTAAAAAGAATTTTGATAATAGGAAAAAAATTTTTGTAGTTGGGTTTTTAAAGGATAAGGAAGTGGAGAAATGTGTGAATCTTTTAAAACTGGCTGGGGATAATTTTATACTGACAGAGCCGAATAATGAAGAAAGAAAATTGGATTCAGAGATTTTGGAGAGATATTTTGAAGATAAAAAAATTGAAAATCCTAAAAATATTATAATTTCTGAAAAGAATATTGAGAGGGCTTTTTTGAAAGCATTGGAATTGAGGGAGAATGAAGATGAGTGTATTTTTGTGGTGGGATCATTTTATTTGTTAGGGGAAGTAAAGAAGGCTATTGAAAAATATTTTTAATTTAATTAGAATAAAGATTTAAACAAAAAAATAGACATATTATTTAAGAAGGGAAAGAAATAAAAAAATGATTAAAATTAATGAAATTAAGAATAAGGATTCAAAAAATATTGTTATTGAATTTAATGGAAATAAAGAAGAACTGCGTAAATTTGAGAATTTTTTGGAAGAAAAGAATATTTTTTCATTTAATAAAAACGAAAGGATTACAGCTATTTTTAAATATTCAGAATTAAAACAATTAGTTGAGATTTTGAAAATGGAAAATAGTTTTGAATTTGAAAATGGAACTGAAAAATTGGAAGAGATTTTACAAGAAAATAGATTGATTTGGAAAGGGAATAGGTTTGAGTTTGATTTGACAACTGAATCAGTTATTTATTCGATTTTGAATATTACTCCAGATTCATTTTATGATGGCGGGAGAAATTCAAGTATAGATAAGGTTTTGAAGCGAATTGAGGAAGATATTAGAAATGGGGCTAAGATATTTGAGTTTGGAGGGAAATCGTCTAAGCCTAATTTTGATGATATTTCGGCAGAAGAAGAGTGGAATCGGATTGAAAAATATATTGAGGTCGTGAAAAAGGAGTTCCCAGATATTGTGCTAGCTTTGGACAGTGATACTGAGGAAGTTATTGAAAAAGGACTGGATGCGGGTATTGATATTATTAATGATTTTAATGGATTCACTTCGGAAAGAAAATTGAAATTGGTTGAAAAATATAAACCTGCGTTGGTTGTGATGAATAACGGACGGTTTGATGAAATTCCGAACTTGAAAAATTATTTGGAAAATTATTTTGATGAGCGGGTAAAAGCAATTTTAGAAACTGGAATTGAGAAAGAAAAAATTTCGATAGATCCAGGAGTTGGATATTCTTCAAATAACAGCATGAATACGCCTGAAGACATAGAAAGAATTAAGTCGGTAAAATATTTACGGAATATGAGATTACCAATAATGATTGCTATTTCGAGAAAAAGTTTTAATGAGAAAATATTTGGACTGTCGCTGGAAGAAAGACTTATGGGGACGCTAATATTTGAGAGTCTAATGGTGCAAGATGGCGGAAGAATTTTGAGAGTTCATGATGTGAAGGAAACTAGGGATATTTTGAATATGCTGGAAGTTTATAATAAAATTTAATTTTAAAATTAAAGAAAATATTCAAAAGGAGAACATTTTGAAAATAGAAAATATAAATTTTTTGAAAAAACATTTACAAAATTTAGCAGAATACGAGCCTGAATTGAAAACAAAAATAGAAAAAATTTCGGAAATATTATCACAAATGAAAATAGAGGATTTGACAAACAGAAAATCAAAAGTTCATTTATCAGCAAGTGCAGTTGTTTTTAATAAAAATAAATGTTATTTTATAAAACATCCGTATTTAAAAACTATTTTACTGCCAGCAGGACACGTAGAAAATAATGAAATGCCTTTAGATACTGCTATCCGTGAATTTATAGAAGAAACTGGTTTTTTTGCAAAAATTGATGAAAATATGCAGAATTTTGGGCTTATTGATGTTAATGTGATTGAGATTCCTGAAAATCCTGTGAAAAGTGAAGGGGAGCATATTCATATTGATTTTCGGTATAAACTTGTTTTGGATGAAGATAGAGAAGGACAAAAGGCTGAGTTGGAGTGCTTTTTGCTAGGAGAAAATGAGGCTGATAATGAATTTAAGGGATATTATAAGTATTTAGATTGTTAAAATTTTTAGAAAATTTAGGCATATAATTTCAAAGTTGAAATAAAAGTACTGAATATTTTGAAATGTTAAATTAGGAGAAAGATTATGAAAGAATTTATGACTGATAGTTATTTGGAAGATATAAGAAAGAAAATACCTGCGTATGACTTAATGATTGAAATATTATTTAATTCTGTTTTAAAAGTTGAAACTAAAATTTTGCAAATAAAGGATATTTTATCAATAGGTGGACAAAGTTTAGAAATCAAAAATTTATCAGATATTTATAAAGATTCAAAAATAACAGTAGTAGAACCTAGTGAGACTATGATAAATATTGTAAAAAATGAATGTAATAATTTGAAAAATTTAGAGTATATTTGTGATAAATTTGAAAATTATACAAATAATAAAAATTTTCAGTTATGTTTGTGTCTTTTAGTTTTGCAATTTGTTGATAATCCAAAAAAATTTTTGGAAAAAATTTATAAGAGTCTTGATAAAGATGGAATATTTATAATAAGTATTTTTTCAAATAGACAACTGAATTATTGGAAAGAATTTGCATTGGCAAGAGGAGCAAGTAAGGAACAAGTTGAGAAAACATTTGGTAGTCAATCTGAAGTAATGAATGTTTTATCTGCTGAAACTGGATTTTCTAAAATTGAGAAGGTTTGTGAAGTGCTTTCTGTGAGTATGTGGGTTTTAAAGAAATGACATTTTTAAATTTAAAAAATTTTTCTATTCAAGAATAAAAAATTATAAAATATGAAAAGTTTTTTGAATAGAAAATAAAAAAATTGATTTTTTTTCTTTTTTTTGATATACTTTGTATGAGGTGATTTTATGGTTAAAAGAACTGAATACTTGAAAAAATTGAAAAAAATAAAAGATATGCAGATAATAAAGGTTATCACAGGCGTTAGACGGTGCGGAAAATCTACATTGCTATCTCAATTTAGAAATTTTTTAATAGAATCTGGTGTCTTGGAAGAACAGATAATTTCCATAAATTTTGAGGATTTGAAGTTTGAAGATTTAAAAGATTATAAATTACTGTATCAATATATAAACGAAAGACTTGTGCCTAATAAAAAAAATTATATATTTATTGATGAAATTCAAGAAGTTGAGAATTTTCAAAGAGCAGTGGATTCTTTATTTATAAAGGATAACACAGATATTTATATAACAGGCTCCAATGCGATGATGTTATCTGGCGAATTGGCAACACTGCTTTCAGGCAGATATATTGAAATATCTATATTGCCCTTATCTTTTTCTGAATATCTTAAATTGGATGAAATACAGGATGTGAAACAAGCTTGGAATAAATATTTTGAAAATGGCGGATTTCCTTATGCGACCCAAATAAATGATGATAATATAAGAAAAGACTATTTAATGGGAATATATAACACAGTTTTACTAAAAGATATAGTCGCAAGAAATAAAGTACAGGACATTACTTTGCTTGAATCTGTAGTAAAATTTCTATTTGAAAATATTGGGAATATTGTTTCGCCTAAAAAAATAGCAGATACACTTGTTTCTTATGGCAGAAAAACTACATCTTCAACCGTTGAAAATTATATAGAAGCCTTGAAATCGTCATTTATATTGTACAAAGCTGGACGTTATGACATAAAAGGAAAACAGCATTTAAAATCGCTGGAGAAATATTATATAGTTGACATAGGACTAAGAAAATTGCTTATAAATAAAAAACATAGTGATATTGGACATATTTTGGAAAATATAGTTTATTTGGAATTGATTAGGCGTGGTTATACTGTGCATATAGGTAAAATTGGGGATTTGGAAATAGATTTTATAGCAGAGCGAAATAATGAAAGAGAATACTATCAAGTGTCAGCAACGATACTTGATGAAAATACATTCAAGAGAGAGATAGCACCATTAAAGAAAGTCAAGGATAATTTTCATAAGTTTATAATTTCGATGGATGAAATAGATTTGAGCGAAGATGGAATTAGGCATATAAATATTTTAGATTTTTTGCAAAATACAGTATAAAACAAATAAATTAAAATAAAAAAATAATAACAAAATATTGGAGGATAAATGAAAAAAATACTACTAGGATTATTTATTTTAGGAACATTGGGAATGGCACAAAGTAATTATGAGGTTTATGTGAAAAGTGGAGTTAAAATTTCACAAAGTGAAGTTGACAGGGATAGTAAAGAAATTGAGAATCTTGTAAATAAAGAAATAATTGAAAGATATAATACAGAAGGTAAAAAAACTATAAAAGGACTTTATCGTGAATATATGAATAAATCAATTGATGAATTGGTGGAAAATGTTCCTAAAAAACAAAAACAGGCTGCAAAAGAGTATTTTAATAAAATAAATGAAGTTATGGGGAAAAATTTTTTAGGTGAAATTGATAATTTAAAAATTTTTGTTAATGAAATTTCATTTTCAGAAAATAATAAAGCACAAGTTAAAATAGTATTGAATTTTAAAGATATA
>CAUQGN010000033.1:0-18771 GCA_963517565.1 uncultured Leptotrichia sp.
AAGAAATATTTTTTTTAATATATTTTTGTAACAAATGTTTGACATCTATACAAATGTTTATTTTCGTTTTGGAAATTTAAACTTTTTAATATATTTAAAGTGTGATATAATAAAAACATAAATTTTTATGGTAAAAATAAAGAAAAGTGAAGCAAACAGGAGGAAAAATGTTAGACAAATTGGCACACTTGAAAGAAGAAGTGTTAGCAAAACTTAAAGAAGTGGAAAATCTTGAGGAGCTGAATGACCTGAGAGTTAAGATATTGGGAAAAAAAGGTGAATTTACAGCGATTATGAAGGGAATGGCTGATATTGCAGCTGAAAAGCGGGCAGAATTTGGAAAAGTTACGAATGAAATAAAAAATGTACTGCAAAATAGATTTGAAGAAGTAAATACTGACTTGAAGGAAATTGCAAAACAGCAAAGACTGAAAAATGAAACTATAGATGTGACTTTGCCAGGGAGAAAGGCTAATGTAGGTTCGCTTCATCCGCTTACAAAGACAGTTATGGAAATAAAGGACATTGTTTCCACAATGGGATTTGACATTGTGGATGGACCAGAAGTGGAATATGTGAAATACAATTTTGACGCATTAAACATTCCAAAAACACATCCTTCACGTGAAATTTCAGATACATTTTACATCGAAGAAGAAAATGTTGTATTAAGAACACAGACTTCTGGTATGCAAATTAGATATATGGAAGATAGAAAACCACCATTTAGAATGATTTCGATTGGGAAAGTTTATCGTCCAGACTACGATGTGTCGCATACGCCAATGTTCCATCAGATGGAAGGGCTTATGGTAGGAGAAGATGTTTCTTTTGCTAATTTTAAGGCGATTTTGGAAAATATCGTGAAAAAAATATTTGGAGAAGATAGAAGAGTAAGATTTCGTCCACATTTTTTCCCATTCACAGAACCATCGGCTGAAATGGATGTAGAATGTGGAGTTTGTAAAGGAGCTGGATGTAGAGTTTGTAAAGGGACTGGATGGCTTGAAATTCTAGGAAGCGGAATGGTAAATCCAAAAGTTCTGGAAGGTGTTGGAATCGATCCGAAAAAATATCAAGGTTTTGCATTCGGGCTAGGGCTTGAAAGAATTACAATGTTAAAATATGGAATTGATGATTTGAGGGCATTTTTTGAAAATGATGAGAGATTTTTAAATCAATTTTAGGATTTAATTAGTGTAATTCGAAAGAAAAATATGAAAATACGCAGATTTGAAGAAAAAGACGCTAAAAAAGTATCTGAATTGATTGCAGAAACATTGCGAAAAACAAATATAAAAGATTATTCTGCTGATACAATAGAAAATTATGTAAATAATTTCCAGCCTGAAAATGTTCTTAAAAGAGCTTCGTGGACACATTTTTATGTTGCCGAAGAAAAGGGCAATATTATTGGATGTGGAGCAATTGCACCATATTGGGATAAAATTGATGAAAGTTCTTTATTTACTATTTTTATCTCGCCTGAACATCAAGGAAAGGGAATAGGACGAAAAATTATTGAAACATTGGAAAAAGATGAATATTTTTTAAGAGCTAAAAGAATCGAGATACCTGCGTCTATTACAGCTGTACAATTTTATAAAAAAATGGGATATAGCTACAAAAATGGAATAAACAAAGCAGATGATGAAGGAATTGTAAGAATGGAAAAATTTAGAAAAGATAAAGAGAGATAATTTTTGAAAATGAAAGAAAAAATATTAGGAAAAACAGTTGGAAAAGCTGGAGTTTCACAAGTTTTAATTATAAAAAGCACATTTATTATGGCAATTTGCATTGTTTTGGGATTTTTCCTTGTAATTTCATCGCTTGTGAACTGGGGAAAAAGTTATTTTGAGTTTTTATTCTGGATTGGAATATTCATTATATCGCTTGCACCAATTCAGTTTTTATGGCTAAAAATGGAAGAAAGTTCAGTTGGGAAATATATTTTTTATGAAAATGGCTTTGAAGATGTCTTGAAAAAGAAAAAAATATTTTTTGAAGATGTGAAAAATTATTTCTATTTAAATTTGAAAAATGGCTCTGACGATGTAGAATTTCTTGTTATTGAAGTGGAAAATAAAGAAAATTTAATAAATAATAATTTGGAAAAAATTACAATAAATTTGAAATTAAACAGGATGGCTTCAAAATTGTTTGTAAAAAATTATATTGATTTTGTTTTAAAGAATGAATATAATGAAAATCTGAAAAATAAGGATAATTTTGACTTTAAATTCGGAATTATTGAAGAAAATAATTTAATGAAAGACAAAATTTTTAGTTTAAATATGGATAAAAACTTTGAAAAAGTCAAGATAAATAAATATATTTTTTTAAATAAAGATGGGATTAGAGTGGAAAATCAAAATAGAAAACTTTTAGAAAATTATTTTTGGAAGGAAATTGGAAAAATTACGGTTTTAGAAAATAAGAACAATAAAAATATACAAATTGAGAAGAAAACTGGAGAAGTAGTTTTTTCAAAAAATATGAAATATGTAGAAAAACCTGAATTATTTATAAAAATAACAAAAATATTTTTAAATTATTATTAATAAATATTTTTTCTATAATTTTATGTTTTTTCTTTTTTATAAAGCAAAGGGGGAACAGTCGCCATGCCCTTTTATTTCGCAATATTAGTTATTTCAATTTCTTCAAATTATAACATCTGAAGATTTTGGCGAAAGTGCTACGCACTAATCCCCACTCGTCTAAGTATTTTTTTGAAATAAAATTGAAACTCGCTTTTTAATAAAAGTTATTATAAACTCTCTAAATTTTAGTAATTTAAAAATTTTGAAAAAGCTCAGACAATCAATTTTATTCCAAAAAAATCACAACATTTTAATTCAATTACAATGATTGTTTGATTAAAACAAAAATCAAGCAAAATTTCATTAAGAGAAAAAGAACTGTTTGAGATTTTTGAGTGTAATTTAAATTGTAATTACTTAAAGAAATGAAATAATCTTTATTAAAAATCGAGTTTTCTTTTTCTTTTATAAGAAAGTTTTGCATCAAGCGGGAGTGCAGAGGTATGGCGTCTGATACCTCTGCGTTAAAAAAACTAATATAAATAATAGAAAACAATTATTAATAAAATTAATCTAAAATAAAAATTGAAAAAACATAATTACAACTAAAAAATTTTAAATAAGGAGAAAAAAAGAATGCTGATTTCGTTGAACTGGTTAAAGCAGTATATAGATTTAGATGGAATAGAAATAAATGAAATGGAGAATGCCCTTACTATGATTGGGCAGGAAGTGGAAAAAATTGAGGTGCTGGGGGAAAACTTGGAAAATGTTGTAACGGCACATATTGTTGAAAAGGAGATGCATCCTGATTCGGATCATTTGACGATTTGTAAAGTGGATAATGGGAAGGAAATTTTACAGGTTGTTTGTGGTGCATCTAATCATAAGGCTGGGGATAAGGTTGTTTTAGCACAGGTTGGAGCAAAACTGGCTGAAGACTTTGTTATTAAAAAAGGGAAAATAAGAGGTGTGGAATCAAATGGAATGCTTTGTTCAGAAGAAGAACTGAATATTGGTAAGGATTCTGACGGGATCATGATTTTACCTCAAGATACACCTGCTGGAATACCAATGAAGGAATATTTGGGAATTAATGATACTGTGTTCGAGTTGGAAATTACGCCAAATCGTCCTGACTGTTTATCGCATATTGGAATTGCAAGAGAACTGGGAGCTTATTACGGGAAGGAAGTAAAATATCCTAGTTTTGTGATAAATACTGAAAATAGTGAAAAAACAGCTGACAATATTTCGGTTGAAATTGCAGACAGCAATTTGGCAAAAAGATATGTGGCTAGAATTATTAAAAATGTAACGGTTAAGGAAAGTCCAAAATGGCTTAAGGAAAGAGTAGAATCTATTGGAATTAGAAGTATTAATAATATTGTAGATGCTTCAAATTTTGTTATGATGGAACTTAATCAGCCTAATCATGCTTTTGACCTTGATAAAATTGAAGGTGGAAAGATTGTTGTGAGAGCAGGGCTTGAAAATGAAAAACTGGTTACGCTTGATGAACAGGAAAGAGAGTTAAATAGTGATGATATTGTAATTTCGGATGGGGTGAAGGCTGTGGCACTTGGTGGTGTAATGGGCGGAGAAAATTCACAAATTACTGAAAATACAAAAAATATCCTTCTGGAAGTAGCAAACTTTAACTCGCAAAATGTGAGAAAAACTTCAAGAAGATTGACTTTATCAAGTGACTCTTCATACAGGTTTGAAAGAAGAGTGGACGAGGAAAATGCGATTAATGTGATAAATAGGCTTGCAAATTTGATTCAGGAAGTAGCAGGTGGAGAAATATTGGATGGAGCTGTTGATAATTATCCTGTCCCTTATGAGAAAAAATCTGCTGAACTTAATTTTGAAAGACTGAACCGTTTCGTTGGGAAAGTAATTCCACGTGAAACTGTTATTGGAATTTTGACTAGGCTTGAAATCGAAGTTGTGGATAATGGAGAAACTTTGACATTAACTGCACCAAGTTACCGTGACGATTTGGAAAATGAGCAGGACTACTTTGAAGAAATCATCAGAATGTATGGTTTTGACAACATTGAAAACATTTTACCAAAACTGGATATTAGCGAACAACCAGTTATTGACACAACAAAACTTTCTACGCAAGTAAAACTTATTGCAGCAAATGCAGGACTTAAGGAAGTTATCAACTACAGCTTTGTTCCAAAAGATGCAATGGAAAAAATAAAATACACAGTTGCACAGGAAAAACTGATTGACGTGCTAAAACCAATTACAGAGGATTTTGTAACATTGCGTCCGACATTGCTTTACAGCCTTATCAAAAACGCAAAGGACAACATTAACAGAAATGTTGCAAACATCAGATTCTTTGAAGTTAGCAGAACTTTTGAAAAAGCCGAAAAATTGGCAAAAGAAGAAGTTAAATTGGGAATAATTC
This sequence comes from uncultured Leptotrichia sp., assembly GCA_963517565.1. Lineage (GTDB taxonomy): Bacteria > Fusobacteriota > Fusobacteriia > Fusobacteriales > Leptotrichiaceae > Leptotrichia. The sequence goes on from CAUQGN010000033.1 coordinate 4,975, forward strand.
TGGCTGGAGAAAATGACAAGACATTGTGGAATCCAAAACCTGTTCCTTACGATTTTTACGATTTGAAGGGAATTGTAGAAGAAATCTTTACGCAGCTTAAATTCAATAACTATATGATAAAACGTTCTGAGCAAAGCCAGTTCCACCCTGGACGTTCAGTTGACGTGTTCGTAGGGCGTGAATTAATTGGAAGTTTTGGAGAAATTCATCCAGATGTGCTGGAAAACTTTGACCTAGGGAAAACATCAGTTCTAGTTGGAGAATTTAACATTGACTTGATTCAGAAATATATCGGTAAAAAGGTAAATTATCAAGGAATTGTAAAATATCCAGCTGTGCCAAGAGATTTTGCATTCGTTATGAAGGAAGAAATACTAGTTGGAGATGTCTTAAAAACAATCCAGAAAGTTGACAAGAAAATAGAAAAAGTGGAACTGTTCGATATTTATCAAGGTGTAGGAGTACTGCCAGGAATGAAGAGTGTGGCAATCAGTGTAGTTCTAAGAGATAAGAGCAAAACGCTGGAAGAAAAAGAAATTGTAGATATTTCTAACAAAATTGTGGCTAAAATTGAGAAGGATTATGGTGCAGTTTTAAGACAATAGAAGTATTGAATTTAGAGGTGGTTGCTATGAAAAATAAAAAGTTTGAAATAATAGTTTTATTAATATTATGCGTTATTTTTACAGCATGTGGTAAATCACAAAATTCTAATAAAAATATTTATGAATATAAAACAAAATATGTGGGCGACAATTCTAAAGTAATAAATATTTTATCAAATTTAAAATATCCCAAGGAAACAAGCTATAATTCTGTACAAATTTTGTCTGAAAAAGAGCCTTACGGAATACTTGTGAAATTAAATATAAATTCTGGAAAAATTCCTGAAAAAAATGAGTTTCTTAAAAATTCGGCTGTGTTATTTGCTTTAATTGAAAATTTATCATTTGTAAAATATATAGATGTTTCAGATGATAAAATTATAGCCGAATTTACTAGAGATGAAATTGATAATTACTTGAAGGCTGAAGTGAATAAAAATACTAAAGAAATTGGGAGCAGCGAAAAAGAATTTGTAAAATATTTGAATAAATAAAACTTATAAAGTTTAAGTAAATAGGGGGGAAATTGAGGTGTTAAAAATAGTAACATTGCCATTTGATGATAAAATAGAGGAATTTGAGCAGGAAAAGCTGGAAAAAGTGTTAAAAGATGTTCAAATCGTAAAATATCAGGCTGAACTGGTGAAAATTGAAGGGAAATATTACTGGACGGCTTTTGTTGAGTGTGAAAAAGCAGATAAATTTAATAAAAATTCTGGAAAAGATAATTTTACACAAGATGTAAAAGAATTTAAAGATGCTAACCCAAATTATATGGAGTATTTGACAGAAGATGAAATGGAGCTGTACAAGATATTAAAGGAATGGCGGGCAGGAGAAGCACAGCTGTTGGGCTATCCGCCATATATTATTGCTTCAAACCAGCTTTTGGCGAATATTGCAAAAACCAATCCTAAAAATATGGAAGAACTTTCGCAATTAAAGGGAATGGGAAAACGGAAAATCAGGGATTATGGGGAAGAAATTTTACTGATTTTGGAAAATTTTTATGATACGAAATTTTAAACTTTGAAAAATAGATAAAAATCTGAAGGTACGAATTTAGGAACTGAAAAGTTTTTGAATCGTATTTTTATTTTGTAAAAAAAGAGGAGAACTAAAATTCTCCATTACTCAATCAAATCTAATATTTTTATTTTGTTTATTTTGATATATGGAATTTTAACTATAGTATCATTGTAAAAAAACGTCTTCTGTGAATACTTTTTTATTTTTACAGTATAGAATTTAATTGATAATTATTCAACAATATCAAAATCAATAGCCTCTAAATTATAGTACCCTTTGCCTTCAAAAGTTACTTTAACGATTCCTTTTGTTTCTCTAAACAAACCATTGCTCAGAAAAATAGGATTAATGAAATTAAATACTTTCCCGGAATTTAGACTTCTACATCTATTAGCATCAAGAACTTTACATCTTTCAACATATCTTGAAAAACTTAAAATACTCAACATAAAAAAAATTGTTAAAATAGTTTTTTTCATAATATAAAAATACCTTTCTATAGAAATTTTATAATTAATCGTATTATAACCAACTTATCTTTTTTTTTTTTTGGATATTATTTGAATTTTATTAGATATATTTTGTAAAATATAGTTTAGAATTATAAATTATTGAACTTGTAAATAATCAGATAAAACAGTATAATAAATATATTGTATAGTAAAACTGATTTAAAACTAAACTCAAAAGCTATGACTATTTTACTCAAACCATAAATTTATATAATTTTAGCAGTTTAATTTAAAATGGATTTGAGTATATTTCTTGATTTGAAGGGAGAAAAATGGAGAAAAAATATGTAATTTTTTTGAATGGGGAATATAAATATTCGCAGGAATTTATGGATAAACTTGTCTCGGAAAATACAGTTTGCTTTTGTGCGGATGGAGGAGCGAATTTTGCCTTTAAATATGGGAAAATGCCAGAAGTGATTGTTGGGGATCTGGATTCAATCGAGAAAAAAGTTTTGGAATATTATAAAAGTAAGAATATTTTGATAAAAAAATTCCCAAAAGACAAGGATTTTACAGATTTTGAGCTAATTTTGAAAGAAATTAATAAAATTTCGGAAAATAAGAATTTTGTTGAGAAAATATTTGTAGTTGGCGGGCTTGGGAAAAGAATTGACATGACTTTGAGCAACCTATTCATAATGGAAAAATATAAAAATCTCGTTTTTTTGCAGGAAAATGAAGAAATTTTTTATACAGAAAAATCTTTTGTCCTAAAAAATAAAAAAGAATATGAATTTTCAATCATTCCAATTAGTGAAAAAGTTGAAAAATTAACCTTGAAGGGCTTTAAATTTGAAACGGATAAAATTGATGTGAAAAGGGAAAGTTCTAGGCTTGTGAGCAATGTAATCTGTGGAGATGAGGCGAGTGTGGAATTTGAAAACGGGAAGATGATAATTATTTTGAAAAATGATAATAAAAATATTTTATACTAACACCCTTATTTAAAAAATTAAATCTAATTTTTAAGTATCCATCTTAAAGATTTTTGTAATAGAGTTGTTTAATAGCTAATTCATAATCATTCAATTAAATTATTTTTTAAATATTATGATTAATAAATATTTTTTCATATTATTATGGTTTTTCTTTTTATTCTCGTAGGATTGCTCATTGCCGCAAATCCTCTACGACATTTTTCTGCACTGACAAAAAACTCGCTATGCTCAGACAGTTTTGCCAGCACAGAAAAATGCTCCGACGGGTTATTTATACTAGAATCTGTTTGAAAAATTTAATTATTTAAAAATATTAGATTTATATTCTTTATTAGAAAAGTTTGTAATAATTTCGTTATTTAAATGGGGTTTTGTAATTAAGTATAATAATCTTTATAATTTAGTATAGAATGTCGTGATTTTTTTGGAATGAAAACGACTAAACACATTTATGTGTTTCTTTCGCTAGAACCTTTATAGCAAATATATTTTATAGAGTTGTTCTAATCTTTATTTGTGAAAGTGAGCGTTAACGAGTTTCGTTTTCATAGTACTTCAAGTTTATCAAAGTTTAGACTACTTTCTCAAATAAAATTTGGGAATATTTCAAAAAAATGCTTAGACGAGCCAGGGTTAGTACGTAACACTTTCGCCATTCTCTTTAATGTGTCATTATTTAAATATGTTAGAATAACTATTATTGCGAAATGAAGGGAAATGGCGATTGATTTCCCTTGCTTTATAAAAAGAAAAAACATAGAATTATGAAAAAACATTTGTTAACAATAAGTAGTTTTTCATAACTCTAAATAAAATCCCTTATATGGATACTTAATGATTAACTTTGATTAAAGGATATTTTATAAGTACATAGATTATAAATAGTACAATTTTGTAAAAAAGATTTTAATTCCGTTAATTTTCTGATTTTTATTATTTCAATTGGAAGATAATATAATAATAGATTTGTTTAGCAATTTATTTTTAAAACTAAAAGTTTATAAAAAAACATATTATCAAATAATAAAAAAAATAAATTTGTAAAAAGGATGTGTATAGATAATGAAAAAATTTAGGATTGAAAAGGAACATCAGAGGATGAAAATCTCGCAGTATTTGCGGGAAGTACAGAATTATTCGGGAAGAAGTTTGAGAAATGTGGAAGTTTTTTTGAATGGAAAGCAAGTAAGATTAACTAAGAAATTGCCGTCACACGGAAATTTGAGAGTTGTTGAGAAGAAAAAGGGGACGGACATTAAGCCTATTAAACTGCCACTTGATATTATTTTTGAAGATGAAGATATTTTGGTTGTGAATAAAGAGCCATTTTTGCTGACACATCCGACACAGAAAAAAGTTGATTTTACACTTGCAAATGGAATTGTAAATCATTTTTTGGAAAAATATGGTGAAGTGAGAGTTCCACGATTTTACAATAGGCTCGATATGAATACATCTGGGCTGATTATTATTGCCAAAAACAGTTTTGCACAGGCATTTTTACAAAATTTTTCGATTTTTGAGAAAAAATATCTGGCGATTGTAAATGGAATTATTGACGATAAGGAAATTACCAGAATCAATGAAGAACTTGCAAAAAATGGGAAAAAACATAAGATTCAGGATTTGGAAAAGGAAAATTTGAAACCTGAAATTGAAAAAGTTAATTTTGGAAAAATGAAAAAATACGATGAAATGAAGAAAATAGAAAACAATTTAACTATTGAAAACAAAGATAGTAAAATTAGCAAAAGTACAGATTTTGGAAATGAAAGTAAAGAAAATGACTTAGATTTAGAGAATCAAAGTAGTTTTGGAAAGGAAAATCTGAAAGAAGACGAAACGAAAATAATTATTGAAAGACGGATTTTTCGAGATGGAGATAATTTGGAAAGAATAATTGATGAGCGGGGGCAATACGCAAAAACAGTTATAAAAGTCTTAAAAACTTATCCTGAAAAAAATGTGACATTAGTAGAATGTGAACTTTTTACAGGACGAACTCATCAAATTCGAGTTCATCTGAAATCCATCGGACACACAATCGTAGGAGACGAACTTTATGGAAATGGCTTAAACAAAGAACTTGGTATAAATAGACAATTTTTACACGCTTACAAGTTAAAATTTACACATCCTGCAACAAAAAAAGAAGTTGAACTGGAAATACCGATGTTTGCGGATATGAAGGAATTTTTGGAAAAATAGAAAAATTATATTTTTTACAAAAAACTATTTTTAAATAAAAATAAAAAATTTATGATTTAAAAAACAAAAAGAAAGGATAAAAAATGAAAAAATTTAATTTTTCTGTTGATTTGATAAATGATAGTATTTTGAAGTCGCTTCTGATTTTTTCGATACCGATACTTGTGTCGAATATTTTTCAGCAGCTTTACAATATGGCGGATATTGCTATTGTGGGGCATACTTTGGGAGATAACTCGCTTGCGGCTATTGGGGCTTCGGCGGCTATTTTTGAGCTGATTTTTGGATTTGCGTTAGGAATTGGAAATGGGCTTAGCATAGTTACAGCTAGAAATTATGGGGCAAATAACAAGAATCTTTTAAAGAAATCGGTGGCTGGCTCGATTGTTATTGGAATTTGGATTACTGTGGGAGTAATGATTTTATCACGGTTTATTCTTATGCCACTGCTAAAAATCTTGCATACGCCTGAAAATATTATAAAAGAAGCATTTGAATATATAAACATAATAACAATGTTTATTGGCGTAACTTTTTCCTACAACCTGTCGTCAGGACTTTTACGTGCAATCGGAAACAGCTTTATGTCGCTTGTATTTTTGGTAATTGCCTCAATTTTAAATATTTTTCTTGATATTTATTTTATAACTTCCCTTGAAATGGGAATTGGCGGAGCTGCGATTGCAACAGTTATTGCACAGGCAATTTCAGTTATCTTAAGTATTATCTACATTTACGTAAAAGAGCCGATTTTAATACCTAGAAAAAAACATTTCAGATTTGATAAAAAATTGTACAAGGAACTGCTTGGACAGGGACTTTCTATGGGATTTATGATTGCGATTGTACTTATGGGAACGCTGATTTTACAGTATGCGATAAATGGGTTTGGGTACTTGATTATCGCTGGGCATACTTCGGCAAGAAAACTTATGGGATTTTGTAACATTCCACTAACTACAATAGCACTCGCACTTGCAACTTTCGTTTCCCAAAATAAAGGTGCAAATAAAGTAGATAGAATCCGAAAAGGAGTATTTTATGCCAATATGATGGATATAGTTTTTGCAATCGGAATCACAATTTTTGTATATTTATTTTCCAAAAACATGATCCACCTAATGTCAGGCTCTGAATCTGAAATCGTCCTCCACAACGGCTCAACCTACCTAAAAATCGCCTCCCCATTTTTCACAATACTAGGAATTCTCTTTAACTTGCGATACGCTTTACAGGCTCTCGGAGAGAAATTGATTCCTCTTGTTTCCAGCGTAATAGAATTTTTTGGGAAAATAATCTTTGTAATTTTTATCGTGCCGAAATTGGGCTATTTTGGAGTAATGATTTGCGAGCCGCTGATTTGGATTGTGATGGTGGGACAACTGGGAATTGCGTTTTATGGGAATGGGTATATTAGAAAAATGAAATAAAAAAAGGATGTCTCATAAGGAGAATAAAAATACAAAATCATAAATTTTATACATGATTATTTTTATAAAATTAATAAAAACAAACATCTTTAATTTCTAAGAATATATAATAAGAATATATAATATATATGTTTTTGGGATTATTTCTAACTTATGAGACACCTCTCTAATTAATCAATAAAATCAGCCATTAACTCGTTTACAACTTCTTTAACAGATTTAATTTCCTTAATAAAACTTACTCCTAAACCAACCGAAATGTATCCATTTTCATCCCCATCAAGCATTCCGAGTTTCATATTTTTTCTTCTACTCTGTTTTAAGAACAGTTCTTCTCTTGTAGCACCGTTTTTATCCATTTCAACTAATTCTGCCGATAGTTTTGTAGGAATAGATCTGTAAAAGTGAGGCAATGTTCTAAAAATATGTAAATCTTCAGCAGTTGTCTTTAGCATTAATTCTTTTACGTTCTGTGCTGTTCTTGCTTCTTCTGTAGCTAAAAATCTTGTTCCAAGAAATACTCCTTCAGCTCCAAGTGCAAATGCGGCTCTGACCCCACGTATATCAGAAATTCCTCCGGCAGCCATAACAGGAATATTTTTTACAGCATCCACTATCAACGGCACTATCGAAAAAGTTCCAATTTGTGCTCCAGGTAATGTTCCACCTTCATCAAATCCAGTCGCTACATAGACATCAGCCCCTAGTTTTTCTGCCATTCTAGCATTTTCAATAGTTGGGTCTAAGGGTCTAAAAACAATTTTTATTCCAGCATCTTTTAATCTTTTAAAAGTCCCGTTATAATCCGTTCCATCAAGCCCATTTACCAATGCAACATTAACTTTTTCTTCAATTATCGTATCTAATAACGGTTCTGTAAATCTCATATCAGTATCGACTAAAATAACAACACCAAAAGGTTTGTCAGTTAATTCTCTTGTTTTTCTAATTTCTTCCCTCATTCTTTCCATTGTTTCCTGTGGAGAAGGCGTCATTGTTGTTTGACCTGCACAAGGTCCTAAAATTCCTAGTCCACCGGCATTACTCACTGCAGCTACCAATTTTGCATCTGTTAGCCATGCCATTGGTCCTTGTATTATCGGATATTTGATTCCTAAAATTTCTGTTATTCTATTTTTTTTCATTATTATTCTCCTCTCAATTTTTATTGATTTTTTTGTTTTAAAATATTATAATACATTTACACTAAATATTGAAGTAGGCAATAAAAAATGACATAGTATTAAAAAATGTACTCTTGTGATATTAGGAGGTTTTATAATGGAAATTTTTGAAAAATTTGAAATAGAAAATATAAAAAAGAATAGAAGAATATGTGGAATAAATTATACTCAAAAAATTTTTGCAGGAAAATGGAAAATAACAATTATCTGGTTTTTAAAAAATGAAGCCAGAAGATATAGTGAAATCAAAAAGGTTTTATCGAATATTTCTCAAGGTTCACTTACTAAACAGTTAAGGGAACTTGGAGAAGACGGTATCGTGGGAAGAAAAGTTTATCCTGAAGTTCCTCCTAGAGTTGAATATTTTTTGACAGAGAAAGGAAAAAAATTGATTCCTGTCCTCGATACAATGGAAGAATTTGGTAACTTTTATGTTGAGGAATACATAAAAAATAAAAGTATATAGAATTATATTATAAATCTATGATTATACAGAAAACAAAATTAGTTGAATTTTTTCAGATTTTAATGGATTTAGATTGGTAATGAAAAACTTAAATTATGATTTTATAAAAAATTTAAATAATAGGGAATCCACAATTAAAGCTGAAATCAAAAAAAGAAAGATTTTAGAAGTGCAAATTCAAAAAATAATGGAGTTTTTTGAAACTAATGATGAACTTACACGATCGGAATTAGAAAAACTTTTGAATATAAAAGAAAGCCGTGCGAGAGATTTGTTAAGATATTTGGTGAAAAATGATATGTTACAAAAAATAGGGGCAACTAGAAATATCAGATATATAAAAACCGTCGGAAAAAAATTAAGCAACGAAAATCACTAAAAAATCGTTGCTTAAAAATTATTAATTATCTTTTGTATTTGTGATAATTTAATTTGTTATAAGACTGCAAAGTTTTTTGTTATCTGAAATACGATATAAATCCATTTTAGGTCTATTCTTTTTATCAAATGAATAAGATAATTTATAATTAGAAAAAACATTTGTTTTTTCATTCAAATTTGTAAAATAAATGGAATTTTCGTCTTCTTTTACTTCATAATCTAATTGTGAAAGTTCAAGGACAACTTTTCCTGTTTTTAGTGCTGCACGATTGTCTAATATACTAATTGAAATAGAAGGTTTACCATCTTCATTTAAAAATTTTACATAGGTAAGTCCTTTAAAGGTTTTATCAACAGAATAAGGACATCTCCAAAGTTCTTTGGATATTATATTGATATCAGAATTAGAAAAACTTAAACTAAAAGTCAGTAAAAACAACGCAAATATAATTTTTTTCATAAAATCACTCCTGAATAATAAATTTTGTATATTTTATAATATTTTTTTAGGAAAATCAATAATAAAAACTAATATTTAAAATTTCACATTATTTTTAGAATTAAACGCATTTTGAAAAAATCCATCGGATAAATTAAATTCAAAAGTTTCACGGCTGATGTAACCTACAGTTTTGTCGCTTTCGTAAAGTTGAATGAGAAAATTTGCCATTTCTTCGGATGTATGATAGTTTGGATAAGATTTATCATAATCAAAATTAGTTTTACCAGTTGCGACATTTCCAAAGTTAGTTTTGGTTGCGGCGGGTGCTAAGACTTTTGCTTTTAATTGTGCGTTATTTTGCTTTAATTCTAGTGCAAGTCCTTCTGTAAAGGCGTTTACGTAGAATTTTGTGGCACAGTAGACAATTGCGTTTGGGACGATTGTGTAGCCTCCTGCTGAGGAGATATTGATTAATTGAGATCTTTTTTCGTTGTGGTAATCTTGGACGTATAAGGAAGATAACAAAGTTAATGCTTCTACATTGAGATGAAGCATATCTGAAATTTTATTTAAAGGCTGCTCTTTTACATCGCCATACATTCCAAAACCTGCATTGTTTATTAAAGTTTCAATGTGATGATTTTTTAATTTTAAATATAGTTCAAGGATTTTACCGACATCAGTTAAGTCAAAATCTATTACAAGAATGTCCAAATTCGGATTTTTCTTTAAAATTTCGCTTTTTAAGTCTTCTAGTAAATTCTTTCTTCGTGCAATCAGAATAAGATTTTTGTTTATTTCTGCGAATTTTAGAGCTACAGCCTTTCCTATTCCCGAACTTGCTCCTGTTATAACAGTATATTTTGTTTTCATAGTTATTACCTCCATAAATTTGATAAATAAAGGATAGCAGTTAGAGTATAGTATAAGTCAATAACTTTTTTGAAAGGAGAAAATAAAATGAAAAAGAATGAACAAAAAATAATGCAAATAAAGGAATTTTCAGAAAAAACAGGCTTAACTCCATATACAATAAGGTTTTATGAAAAAAAGGAGCTGTTTCGTGTAAAAAGAGACGAAAAGAATAGAAGAATATACGATGAAACCGATATTGAATGGATAAAAATGTTAAAAAGATTAAAAGATATGGGAATGAAATTGAGTGAAATTAAGAAATATTCAGATTTACGATATGAAGGGAACGGAACGATAAAAGAAAGAATGAAAATTTTGACAAATCATAAAAAATATGTAAATATAGAAATTGAAAAGTGGCAAAAATATTTACAAAATCTTGATGATAAACTTGAGATTTATGAGAGTTTTTTAATAAAGTAATAAAGATTAGAAGGAGAAAAAAGGATGGAAATAAATGAAAATAAATTTATGTCGAAAGTAAAAAGCTTTTTAGTATTAGTTTTATTTATAGTAATTTACTTTTTCTTTCAGAAAACAATATATCCGGCATTGGCATTTTTGTTCTGGCTGGTTTTTGCGATGCCGTTAGCAGGAATTATTATTAATGCTCTGGAATTTTTACATCTTCCGCAAGTGGCAATGACAACTATTGCTGTTGTAATTTCGGGAATTGCTTTAATAACGGTTCTTATGCTTGTGTTTTACTTAGGATATTTGTGCAGTAAATTTTTGAAAAAAATGGATAAAACTGTATTAGGCTGTGTAATGACAGCGATTTTAATCTATTTTTTGTATAAAATTTTTACAGAAACAGATGAAAGTACAGCAATGTTTGCACCGAAAGCACAGGAAATACATATTTTCTGTACAGCATCACATATTTTTTACACAGTTGGAGTATTTTTTAGTGATAAAGTCAAGAAAGTATTGGACAGAATAAAATTTAAAAGAAAAAAATAAAAGAAGGAGGAAAAATAAATGGAAAAAAATACAAATAAGCTTGTGAGGAAACCAAATAATTTTTTAGGATTAATTTTATTTACGATAATTTATTTTTTAGTTCAGAATGTGATATATCCGCTATTAGGAATTTTATTCTGGCTTTCTTTCACGCTGATTTTTGGAGGAATAGCAGATGCTTTGGGAATTTTAAAAATAAAAGAAATTCAAGTTATTTTAACTTATCTATTTTATTGTGTTTGTTTGGTAATATTATCTGGATTTATGTGTTATTTAGGATATTTATATAAAGATTTTTTAGGAAAAATGAATAAAATAGGATTAAATACCGTAATGATTGTAATATTGATTTATTTTTTGTACAAAGCTGCTGTTGGAGATCAAAATTCAATAATTGATGCTTTAATAGATGAGAAAAAGTATATATTTTGTACTATATTTCATATTTCGTATATAATGGGAGCATTTCATAGCGATAAAGTAAAGAAAATATTAGACAGAATAAAATTCAAAAGAAAAAATAAATAAAAGAAAGAGAGAAAAAAGGATGGAAAAAAATGAAAATAAATTTATGTCAAAAGCAAAAAGTTTTTTAGTATTAGTTTTATTTACGATAATTTATATTTTTCTTCAAAAAATTATATCAGCAGCTTTTTTTCTATTTTTAATGGCTTTTATGATTTCTTATGGAAATACAATTGAAATATTGATGATTCCCTTGATAATAGCGCTTGCATTTGTGTATTATTTTGGATATTTGAGTAAAGATTTTTTTCAAAAAATAAATAAATTATTTATAAGTGGTGTGATGATTATAATTTTACTTTACTTTATATATAAAATTTTTAATAATAATGAATTTGAGGCGGGACATACAACAGTATATATTTTTTGTACAATCTCACATATCTCATATACAATTGGAGCATTTCATAGCGATAAAGTTAAGAAAATATTGGACAAAATAAAATTCAAAAGAAAATAAAAATTTTTTTACAAATCCAGTTTGCTTATGGCATTTTTATCTGTTATAATTATTTTAATGGGAATAAATAAATTTTTTAGATAAATTTAAAATAGGAGCAGTATTTATGGGAAAAGAACATAAAAATATAATGTTGCTGGGGACAGGTTCTAATGTGGGAAAAAGCATAATCAATGCAGGATTTTGCAGAATATTTTATCAGGACGGGTATAGTGTGGTGCCATTCAAGTCGCAGAATATGGCTTTAAATTCGTTTATTACGAAGGATGGAAAAGAAATGGGGAGAGCTCAGGTGGTGCAGGCTGAAGCAGCTAATATCGAGCCTCAGGCATTTATGAATCCGATATTATTAAAACCTACAACAGACAGAAAATCACAGGTTATTGTGAATGGAAAAGTTTACAAAAATATGGATGCGAGGGAATATTTTGCCTATAAGCATAATTTAAAAAAGGACATAATGGCAGCGTACAATCACATAAGGGATAATTTTGATATTTGCGTGCTGGAAGGGGCAGGAAGCCCTGCGGAAATTAACTTGAAGGAAGATGACATTGTAAATACAGGAATGGCGGAAATGGCTGATTCGCCTGTTATTTTAGTTGCTGATATTGACAGAGGCGGTGTTTTTGCATCAATTTACGGGACAATTATGCTTCTTGAGGAAAGTGAGAAAAAACGTATAAAAGGTGTAATTATAAACAAATTTAGAGGGGACAAAAGCCTTTTGACTCCTGGAATTGAGATGATTGAAGAGTTGACAAATGTGCCTGTTCTGGGAGTAGTGCCGTTTGTGCCACTAGGAATTGAAGAAGAGGACAGTCTGGGAATCGATAAGTATAATGTGAAAAAAGAAGGAAAAATTCGGATTTCGGTTATTAAATTAAAACATATATCGAATTTTACTGATATTGACGCACTTAGCCATTATAACGATGTTTCCTTGAAATATGTTACAAAAAGTTCTGAACTTGGAGATGAGGACATTATTATTATTCCTGGCTCTAAAAACACTGTGGAAGACATGAAGGATTTAATTGATAAAAATATAAGCAGGGAAATTATAAAGCTTGCAAAAAGAGGAACGATAGTATTTGGAATTTGTGGCGGTTTTCAAATAATGGGACAAAAAATAATGGATCCTCAAAATATTGAGTCTAATCTAAAAGAAATTTCAGGCTTAGATTTATTAGACATAGAAACAGTTATGGAAACAGCAAAAACAACAACACAGTATGAAAATAAAATAAAAAATGCAGATGGAATACTCGCTGGAATGGACGGTATTGAAATAAAAGGCTATGAAATACATCAAGGCTACAGCTATCCTGTACACGAGGAAAAAACCAAGATAAAATGTATCTTTGACGATGAAAAGCTAAAAGGTGCTGTAAAAGGCAATGTTGTCGGAACCTATATTCACGGAATATTTGACAATTCTGAATTTACAAATCATTTTCTGAACGAAGTAAGAAAACTTAAAGGGCTAGACAAAGTCGATGAAGATTTTAGTTTCAAAGAATATAAAAACAGGGAATACGATAAATTAGCACAAATTTTGAGAGAAAATGTGAATATTGAGAAAGTTTATGAAATAATGGGGATAGGACAAGAAACCAAATAGATTAAAATGAAAACGTAATTTAACATTTATAGGAAAAGTTTGTAATGAATTCATTATCTGTATAGATGTCAAACATTTGTTACAAAAATATATTAAAAAAAATATTTCTTTC
>CAUQGN010000034.1:0-18746 GCA_963517565.1 uncultured Leptotrichia sp.
AAACCTTTCTTTTTTTGTATATTCTTGTCACATATGTATTATCTCACAACAAAAATTGAATAATATGCTATTTTAACCTTTATATTTAGTATATTTTCATACTAAGACATACTAATTTCATTGACTTATAAGTCATTAAAAATTTTTGTTTTTTTATGATATTTTGATAATTATAATCACTAATTATTTTTAGAATTATCATAAAACTTTCTATATATTTATTAATTTATCAATAGAAGTTTCCAATTTTTTCAACAATGCAATACGATTTTTTTTCATTTTTTCATTATCAACATTAATAATTACATTATCAAAAAACTGATTTATTGTATCGGCATTATTCAATAATTCTTCAATATAGTTAGAAAACTCATTATTTTCGATACTTACCAATCTATCTCCAAAATCAAGCAATGCTTTTTCTTCTTTTAATTCAAACAATTCAGAGTTAACATCTGTAGTTATATTTTTTTCATCTTTTACAATATTTTTTACACGTTTTAAAAGATTTATCAAAATTTCGAAGTTTTCAGTTTGCGATAATTTCAGAAGTTCAGATAATTTTTTATCAAGTTCCACAACATTGCTTTCAAGATTTATCTCATAGTTTATAAGATCTTTTTTATATTTTTCAGAAAGTACGTTAATTATTCTTTGTTTGAAAAACTCTGTTACATCCTTTACAACATCTTTTTCCAGCACTTTTTTATCACCTGAGAAAATTTCATAAGCCTTTTCAATTAATTCTTTGTAGTCAAAGGATAATTTTGAATTTAATACAACTTGAATAATTCCTTGTGTCGCACGTCTTAATGCATAAGGGTCTTTAGAACTTGTTGGTTTTAATCCAACTGCAAAACATCCAATTATTGTATCCATCTTGTCAGCAATTCCAGCGATAGCACCTTCCACAGTTGTAGGTAGCTCATCTCCTTGATAACGAGGCAAGTAATGTTCAAAAATTCCAAGTGCTACATCTTTATCTTCTCCCTGCTTTTCAGCATAAACTGAACCCATAAATCCTTGTAATTTTGTAAATTCCTTTTCTCCAATTACATTTGAAACAAGATCGGCTTTTGCTAAATCCACAGTTCTTATAATATTTTCCTTCTTATCATTCAAGTTCAATTCCGAAATCAGATATTCAGCGATTTTCTCACTTCTTTTAACTTTTTCGAAAATTGTTCCCATATCCTTTTGGAAAGTAACTTCCTTCAGTTTTTCCACATTATCTGCAAATTTATTTTTCAAATCCTCATCAAAGAAGAATTTCGCATCAGCAAGCCTTGGCTCTACAACCTTTTCATTCCCTTTTTTCACAGTTTCCGAATATTCAGGTGCATTTCTTATAACAATAAATTTATTAGATAATTTACCGTCTTTATCTTTTACTGGAAAATATCTTTGATGAGTTTCCAATGTGATTGTGATAATATCTTCTGGAAGCTCTAAATAATCCTTACTAAATTCACCTTTTATCGCATAAGGATACTCTACCACATTAACTACTTCATCCAATAAATATTTATTGATTATAGCAGTATCTCCATCCTTTTCACCATTTTCCCTTATGCTTTTCAAAATTTCTTCTCTTCTTTTTTCACCATCTACGATAACAAAATTTTCAAACAATATTTTTTCATAGTCAAGCGGATTATTAATCTCAATGTCCTGAGAAGCAAAATATCTCATTCCACGAGTCTTATTCCCCCCTTTTAGCCCTTCAAACTCAAAAGGTAAAATTTCTCCATTGTCAAACAAAGTTACAAACCATTTAATCGGTCTTACAAATCTAAATGTTCTGTCCGCCCACTTCATTGACTTTTCAAACTCTATTTTCTTTATCGCATTTTTCAATATTTCAGGTAAAATCTCCCTAGTATTTTTTCCTGCAACAAATTTTTCAATCGAAATATATTTTCCTTTTTCATTTTCAATAATCTTTATATCATCAATCATAGCACCTTGTGACTTCACAAATCCTTCTCCAGCTTTCGTAAGCTGCCCATCCTTATAAGCAATTTCAACTGAAGGCCCTACGCTTTTTTTATCTAAATCATCCTGTTTTTCAGCCAAATCCTTTATAATCGCAGTAACTCTTCTAGGTGTACTAAACGACTCAATCCCTGAAAATTTGATTCTTTCAGATTTCAATTCATTTTCTATTATTTTTTTCAGATCTTTCTCCGCCTTATCCACATATTGTGCAGGCAATTCTTCCAATCCTATTTCAAAAAGAAAATTCATAATTAATTCTCTCCTTTACAAATTTACATTTTCTTTTAACTATTTTTTCTCTAAATAATATCTATAATATTAAATTTTTTAAGAAATTCTTCTTTAGTAATTAAATATTTGTTTTACTGAAAAAATATTCCCCATTTATTTTTTATTCAACAACGGGAATCCCAATCTCTCCCTTGCCTCTACAAATTTCTCTGCACATTTCTTAGCCAAATCCCTGATTCTTAAAATATAAGACATTCTTTCTGTTGTACTGATTGCACCTCTTGCGTCAAGGTTATTGAATGTGTGTGAACATTTTAGAACATATTCATAGGCTGGGAATACTAAGTCGTTGTTTAGGCAATTTTGAGCTTCCTTTTCGTACATATCAAAAAGTTGGAAGTGCATTGGAACATCTGCCACTTCAAAACTGTATTTTGATAATTCGTATTCAAACTGGAATCTTCTTTCTCCGTATTTTACGCCTTTTGTCCATTCTAAATCTTTTACATCGTCCTTATTTTGCAAATAAAGTGCGATTCTTTCAAGTCCGTAAGTTATTTCAGATGGAACAATGTCAACTTCCAGTCCTCCAACTTGCTGGAAGTACGTAAACTGTGTGATTTCCATTCCATCCAGCCAAACTTCCCATCCTAATCCCCACGCTCCAAGTGTAGGACTTTCCCAGTTATCTTCCACAAATCTTATGTCGTGTTCCTTAGGATTGATTCCTAATGCCACTAAACTTTCTAAGTAAAGTTCCTGAATATTTTCTGGTGATGGTTTCATAATTACCTGAAACTGATGATGCTGGTACACTCTGTTGGGATTTTCACCGTATCTTCCATCTTTTGGACGACGTGATGGCTCAACATAGGCAACATTCCAAGGCTCAGGACCTAACGACATTAAAAAAGTGTCTGGATTAAACGTTCCCGCACCTGTTTCAATATCGTACGGATTTGATATTATACATCCTTTATCTCCCCAGAACTTTTGAAGAGTTAATATAATTTCCTGAAAAGTCATTTATCTCTATCCTTTCTTTTGATTTCTTTTTCTTAAAAGTCTTTTTAAATATATTATTCTTAAAGTTAATATTAAAATAGCAAAATATTTTATTATTTCATAACCTATTATACCAATTCCTTTGTCTGAAAATGGTATAAAATAATCATCAATTATTTTATAAAATGTAGATTTTTCCTTTTTTTCTCCATATCTTCTTATAATTTTTTCTGGATTTTTTAGATTAAGTTTTTTTACTCTCAGTTTTTCTTTTACTTGTTCTTCTGTCAAATGAAATAACTGATTTTGTGAATTTATTATAAAATAACCTGAATTCTTATTGTATTCTATTTTTTCTTTTCCAATTTTTTCTTCATCTAAAAATTTAGATATTGCTTCATCAAAATCATAAATATAACCAATCCAGTTATCTTTTATTTTATTTAATTTTTTTAAATATCCTTTATCTCCTAAAGAAAAACTTACTTCAGGAACAGCTCCATTGTATTCTGTTATGAGCAAATAATTAGCTATTTTTAATTCCGTATTTTCTTTAATTGGAAACCAAATATAGAAAAAATTAATAGTAAAAAATAATATAAATCCACAAATAATTAGTTCTGCCAATACTTTATTCTTAGAAAAATAAATAATAGTCAAAAATACAACAAATATTAATACTATAACAAAAAGAAGTAAAAAACCATAAACTGCCGCAAAAATCATGCTATTCACCTTTTTTCGTTTTATATTTTCTCACCAAATAATCAATTACAATAATATAAATCCCAATATGCACATACATATCTGCCACATTGAATACGAAAGCCCAGATTCCTCGAAAATCTATCATATCAATTACGTATCCACGAAGAAGCCTGTCAATCATATTTCCTGTGGCTCCAGCGGCAATTACTGCTACTCCTATTTTTGTCCATTTGCTGTAATTCTTAAAGTTTTTGTATTCTACAGCGATTACGTATATAATTAGAACTGCACTTGCTAGTGTAAATAAATTGATTTTTCCTTGCAATAGACCGAAAACTCCGCCGTGATTTTCAACATAAGTCAAGTGAAAAAATTTATCTATTATTGGTATAGAAAAACCTTGTACTCCACCTGATACGTTGTACATTAACTGCTTTGTAATCTGATCTAATGCAGCTAAAACCAAAATAATAATTATATAAGGCATTCTTTTCTCCTCACATTTTTTATTAACACATATTTGTAAAAAACGAACTAAATAAGTTATTTTTATTTACTGTATTTAGTCCTATTTTACAAAATAAATTTTATGTTACATTTTTTCCAAAACACTTGCACATCTTGGGCATACATCTGGATGATTGTGGTTGTGTCCAACTTCCTCATCATATTTCCAGCATCTTTCACATTTTTCTCCAGACGCTTTTTCCACAGCGATGTTAATTCCTTCAATTTCGCTTTCTGCTAAATTATCATTTGCAAATTTAACTTGAGATACGATAAACAAGTCAGAAACTTCATTTTCTGTGTAATCTTTTATAAATGAATATTCATCATTGGCAATGTTTAAAAGAACTCTTGCATCAAGAGAATGTCCTATTAATCCATTTTGTCTTTCTGCTTCCAGCTTTTTGTTCACTTCTCTTCTTAGACGTGCGATTTTATCCCATTTTTGTGCTAATTCTTTATTTAAGTATTCAGGTCTTGCTTCAATCCATTTTGATAAATGTACACTTTCTTCTTCTTTTAATGCTTCTGGAATTCTTTCCCAAATTTCATCAGCTGTGAATGACAATACTGGAGAAATTATTCTTACTAGCACTTTCAGAACTTCTGTTAATACAGTCTGTGTGCTTCTTCTTTCAATTGAAGTTGTTCCTTCGCAATAAAGTCTGTCTTTTACTATATCCAGATAGAATGAAGACATTTCCATTGAGCAGAAATATGTAATTTCCTGGAATAGACTGTAAAATTCGTATTTATCGTAAAATTCTGTTGTTTTAGCCTTCAATTCTTCCAGTTTGTGCATTGCCCACTTGTCAATTTCAAACATATCCTTATAGTCAACTTTATCATTTGCATAATCAAAGTCATTTAAGTTACCCATTAAGAATCTTGCTGTATTTCTGATTCTTCTATAAGCGTCAGACATTTGCTGTAAAATATTTTCCGAAATTCTTACATCTTCTCTATAATCCACTGAAGATACCCACAATCTTAAAATATCTGCTCCATATTTTTCTGTAATATCTTTTGGAAGTATTGTGTTTCCAAGTGATTTAGACATTTTTCTTCCTTGTCCATCCATTGTGAATCCATGAGTTAGGATTCTCTTATAAGGTGCATCTTTTGTACTTGCGATTGATGTCAATAATGAAGACTGGAACCAACCTCTATGCTGGTCACTTCCTTCAAGGTACAAGTCTGCTGGTCTTGGCAAGTTTCTTGGCACTAGCACGCTTCTATGTGAAACTCCTGAGTCAAACCAGACGTCCATTATACTTCTTTCTTTTCTAATATCCACATCTTTCAAATTATATTTTTCTAAAAGTTCATCCCCGATAATTTCTTTGGCTTCATATTTCCACCAAATGTCAGTTCCTTCTTTTTTTACCATTTCAATTACTCTGTCCATAATTTCTGGTTCATAGATAACTTCATCAGTCGCTCTATTGTAGAACAATGGTATTGGTACACCCCAGACTCTTTGTCTTGAAATAGTCCAGTCAGGACGAGTTTCTAACATTGAACCAATTCTATTTTTACCCCAAGATGGTACAAATTCCACATCATCTAGTGCTTTTATCGCATTTTCCCTAATATCGCTTTCATCAACGCTAATGAACCATTGCTCAGTCGCTCTGAAAATTACAGGTTTTTTACTTCTCCAGTCATGCGGATACGAGTGAACAAATTTGCTGTGATGCAGTAAATGTCCACTTTCTGTCAAGTCCTGCACAATTACATTGCTTGCTTTTGCATAAAACATTCCTTCGTATTTTCCAGCTTCCTTTGTCATATGCCCTCTGTCATCAACTGGCGACAATACTCCAAGTTCGTATTTTCGTGAATAATTGTAATCGTCCGCCCCATGTCCAGGTGCCGAGTGTACTGCTCCAGTCCCTGCATCAGCCGTAACATAATCTCCAAGCATTACTAACCCTTCTCTATCCAAGAACGGATGTCTATAATGAGTTTTCTCAAGTTCAGTTCCTTTAAATTCCTTCAATAATTCATAAGAAATTCCAAGTGTGTTAAATACAGTTTCAGCCAATTCTTTTGCAACTACAAGATTACCTTTTTCTGTTTTGTATAATCCATAGTCAAATTCAGGATGTAAAAATACTCCCAAGTTTGCAGGCAATGTCCAAGGTGTTGTTGTCCAGATAAGAATACTTGCGTCTTCCACACCTAATTTATCTAATAAGTCCTGTGTCCCTTCAAATTTTACATAAATTGAATGAGATTCTACATCCTTGTACTCAATTTCCGCTTCAGCCAAAGCTGTTTCAGTAGTAGGCGACCAGTAAACTGGTTTTAGCCCTTTATAAACATAACCATTTTCGTAAATTTCCTTAAATACTTTTAACTGTTCCGCTTCATACTCAGGCATTAAAGTGATATAAGGATTATCCCAGTTTCCTAAAATTCCAAGCCTTTTGAATCCTTCTTTTTGTTTTTCTACCCATTTCAAAGCATATTTTTTACATTCCTGCCTAATTTGCAGTGGAGTCATATTTTTTGCCTTTTCTCCAAGTTCTTCCATTATTTTCCACTCGATAGGAAGACCATGTGTATCCCATCCTGGAATATACGGCGCATTATAACCTCTTAATCTTTTGTATTTTAAGATAATATCCTTCAATATTTTATTTAATGCATGCCCAATGTGAATATCTCCATTTGCATATGGAGGTCCATCGTGCAATACAAAAAATGGTGCCCCTTCGTTTAATGATTTTTCATAAATTTCAGCTTTTTTCCAGTCCCTTAATGTTAAAGGTTCTTTTTGTGCCAAATTAGCTTTCATTTTAAAGCTCGTCTTTGGTAAATTCAGCGTTTTTGCATAATCAACTTTTTCTTCCACGTTATTGTTTTCCGACATTTCTCCTCCTATATTTTAAAGTATACTCAAGCCTCTTAATATCTAACCTAAAATACTAAATATTACTAAGATTTTAATAAAATATACATAGTTTTTAAGGTTGATTTCAAAATAATTTTGCTATGCTCAAGTATATATTTAAAAATCGAAACAAGGAATGATAGACTTATTCATTTCACCTGTTCCGAAATTTTATATTTTCAATTCTAAATTTTAATTCAAATTTTTTATATTTTTATTTAATGTATCATTCCACTTCCAACGAAAGTTAAAACCCCTAAAATTATCGCATACACTACAGAATATTTAATAGTGAATTTCAACATATCTCCTTCTTTTCCAACTAATCCAACTGTCGAAGCTGCAATCGCTATATTTTGAGGTGAAATCATCTTACCACCTGTAGCTCCCGCAGTATTTGCAGCGATAAATAATTCTTTTAATACATCACTACCTGGTTTTAGTCCATTAGCAACACTTGCCTGCAAATCTCCGAATAACAAGTTAGACGACAAATCACTTCCTGTAACAAATGTTCCAATTGTTCCTAAGAATGGCGAGATTAAAGGAAATCCTTTACCAGTAAGGCTTACGAATCCATCTGCAATGCTTTGAATCATTCCACTATGCTTCATAACTACTGATAACGCAACAATTCCCATAATTACCACAAGTGATGGTATTTTATGAACTGTTGTGTGCCATAGAACTTCTCCCATATCTTTAATTTTAGCTCTTTGGATAAATCCTGCGATAACTGTTGCTACAAATAATGGTGCCGCTGGTGCTAAAATCCATTTGAATGTTACTGACGGATCTGCTCCATTTTCGTTGAACCATTTAGCCTGATTTCCTAAAGCAAAGTTAAATTTAGTTGTTGTAGGTTCTAGTAAAGAATGAATGTGTTCCACAACTGGACTTGTTCCGATTATTAATATTATCATTAATATGTATGGTAACCATGCCAAAAATGCTTCCTTACCTGTAACTGGCTCTTTTTCAAACCCTTCTTCTTCCTTAATAAAGAATTTAATTGCAAGAATCATTAAAACCATTGCAAGCAAACTTGATAAGATTGTTGTTAATTCAGCTCCCATTGTTCCAGCTATAATCGGTTGAATCAAATATCCCAAAACTGAAGCTATGATTACTGCCAAAATTCCTTTTCCAAAAGCTGGATTTTTCCCTTCTTCTATTTCCTTGTTAGCCATTTGAACAATGATAAACGGTATAATACATGTTAATAATAACAGTAACAATGATGTGAACAATGCTGTCTGAGTAGGATTTAGACCTAATTTTGAAACCATTGTTGTAACTGGCAGTCCAACTGTACCAAATGCTGTCGGTGTAGAGTTGGCAATCAGACAGATTAATGCCGCATTTAATGGATTAAATCCAAGTGAAACCATTATTGCCGCTGGAATTGCAACTGCTGTTCCATATCCTGCAATACCTTCTATAAATCCACCAAATCCCCAAGCAAGTATTAATGCCTGTGCTCTTTTATCTGATGAAATGTTTCCCAGCATTTTCTTAACTGTTTCAATCTTTCCAGTTTTCACAGATAAATCATAAGCAAATAACGCAGCTATTACTACAAATCCAATTGGCATCCACGCCACCGCAAATCCTTCAAAAATTGAAGCAATAATTCCCAGTATTGGCATATTCCATTTTTTTACAACAAATGTTAAAACAATAGCCACCGCTAAACTTGCATAAGCACTAAACATAGCCGATTTTTTCAATACAGCCAACAATACCAAAAATAAAATTATTGGTATTAAACCTACTAAAAATTCCATTTTTTCCTAACCTTCTTTCTGTAATTTTATTAAAACAATTAACATTTTATACTATATCTTATCAAATTTTTTACAAAAGTACAAATTTTTTTCTAATATGTATAATTTAAATTCCTTTTCTTGTAAGCCCTACTCTACCTCGTTCCTTATCTAGAGATAATATTTTAACTTTTATAATTTGTCCCACAGAAAGTTCCTTTGTAGCGTCTGAAACAAATTTTTCTGCTATTTCAGAAATATGAATTAAAGCATCGTTTTTTAGCCCTATATCAACAAATGCCCCAAATTTTGCCACATTTCTTACAGTTCCTTCCAGAACCATTCCTTCTGTCAAGTCATCCATATTCAAAATATCTGAACGTAAAAGCGGTTTTTCAAATTCATCACGGGGATCACGTCTATCCTTTAATAGTGCCTCGTATACATCCTTTGCCGTTTCTCTTCCAAAATCATTTTCCTTAATAATTTTTTCCAAATCTATTTTCTGCAATTTTTGTCTTACAACATCCAAATCTTCTTTTAAATCCTCAACTTTACAACCAGCTTCCTTCAAGATAATTTCTGCAATATGATATGATTCTGGATGAATAATCGTGTTATCAAGCGGATTTTTACTATCAGGCACAACAACAAATCCTGCCATCTGCTCAAATGCCTTATCTCCCAGCCCTTTTACTTTTTTAAGCTGTTTTCTGTCCTTAAAATCACCATTTTCGTGCCTATAATCCACAAGATTTTTTGCCACATTCTTTTTAATTCCAGAAACAAAACTTAGTAATGCCCACGAAGCTGTATTAATATTGACTCCTACGTTATTTACCACATGCTCAATTGTTTGTTCCAGAGTTTCATTTAGCTTTTTCTGATTTACATCGTGCTGATACATTCCCACTCCAATTGATTTTGGATCAATTTTTACAAGTTCTGCCATTGGATCCTGAATTCTTCTCGCAATAGAAATCGCACCTCTTGCCGTAACATCCAAATCAGGAAACTCCTCAATAGCAATTTTGGAAGCAGAATAAATTGAAGCCCCAGCCTCATTTGCAATCAGATACGAAACTTTTTTCTTAGAGTCCTTTATTACATCGGCAACAAAAGCCTCTGTTTCTCTTGAAGCTGTTCCATTTCCAATTGCAATAATATCTACGTCATATTTTGCTATATAGTCCAATATTTTTTTCTTTGCAGCCGCAAGCTGTCTTTCATTATGCACGCCATCTACAAGGAAAAGTACGTCATTTGCTTCATAAAATCCGTCTTTATTGATAATTACCATCTTACAGCCCGTTCTGTATCCTGGATCCAGTCCCATAAGCGTTTTTTTTGATAAAGGTGGTTGTAATAGCAGTTTTTCCAAATTTTCAGAAAAAATATTGATTGCTTCTTCTTCAGCTTTTTCTGTATAAATATTTCTCACTTCATTCTTTATAGATGGATAAGCCAGTCTGTCCAGCGAATCTTTTATAACTTCCTTAAAAAATTCAGTTAAATTTTTATTTTCAAAAGTATTCAGAATAAAGTTTGTTATAACTTCTTCTGTTTTTTCATCAATATCAATATCGACTTTCAATATTTTTTCCTTTTCTCCACGATTTAACGCAAGAATCCTATTTGAAGCACTTCTGCCAATCTGCTCCGAATATTCATAATAATCCTGATAAACACCTTTTTCATCATTTTCTTTATTTTTCTCAATAACTTTAGAAGTCAAAATCCCAAATTTTGCAATTCTATCCCTTAAAAACTCTCTGATTTTAATATTTTCCGAAATATCCTGAGCAATTATCAAATGTACTCCTTCAATTGCAGCCTTAACATCCGTCACTTCTTCCGTAACATATTTCTCAGCTTCTTTCTCCAGTTGCTCCATTGTAGTCCCTTTAACTAATGCAAACTCTGAAAGAGGCTCCAATCCCTGGTCTTTTGCAATATCCGCCTTTGTTTTTTTCTTTTTCTTATAAGGCAGGTACAGATCTTCCACTTCCTGGAGTTTCATCGCATTTACAATACTTTTATGCAATTCCTCAGTTAGTTTTCCTTGCTCCTCAATCAGCCTTATAACTTCCTCTTTTCTCTTTTCTAAATTTCTATAATACGTAATTTTCTCAATTACATCCCGAATCTGCTCCTCATCCAGATTTCCTGTAACTTCCTTCCGATACCTAGCAATAAACGGCACAGTTGCCCCTTCATCAAAAAGTTTTATCGTATTTTCCACTTGCGGCACTTTAAAATTTAGTTCCTTTGCCACACTAGCTATAATATCCAATGTCTTTCCTCCATTTATAGTTTGATTTTTTTATTTAAATTTACCAACATCTATTTTAGCACAATTTATAAAAAATAACCAGTTGAATAATTTTATAAACTAGAAAGCAAGTTTATATTTTGTATGAAATTTTATTTTTTCTAAAAAAATCTCAAAAGATATATTGACTTACGGTAAATTATATTATATAATTATTTTAATCAAAAAACAGTATAAAAAAATTGTTATTTTGAAAACAAATAAAAAGGAGAATTTGTCATGAAGAAAAATTTAAAAAAATTATGTTTGCTAATGGCAGTATTAACAATAGGAGCAGTAACTTATGCAAATGGAAGTATTATTGCTGAAAATAATACACAAAGCATTCAGCAAGACGAAGAATTTCCGGGTGGATTAGCAAAAGGAATAGATCAAAAATTTACTACAGATGGAAAGTTACATGCAGAAAAGTTTTTGAATAAATTATTTAATTATACAGATACATCAGACAATTTCAAAATTCAAAAAGATAGTAAAGGATATTTTGTAACACAGTACATCGATGAATCAGAAGAAAAAGATGGTTCTGGACCAACAAAAGAGGAAAAAATTAGGCTAAAATTAGTAAAAAATGTTTTTCTGACAGAAGTAGATGGTGATGGTTTAACTTATGCTTATGATACAAAACTTAAAAAGGTAGTGCTTATAAATCCAGCCAACAACTACAGAATAATGTTCATAGTTGATTAAAAATCTGATTTTAAGATTTTATTTAGAACTTTATAACTTATGTTTATTAAAAAATAGTGAGAAAATTAACCTTTTCGCAAATTTATTTGTCTATTGCGGTTAGTTTTCTCTTTTTTATTGTGTTAATTATCCATAAATTTTAGAATTATTCAAAACATATTTTCAACATTATATATTTTACTGTTAATAAAAATATTAAAAACATAGTTGACATCCTGAAAAAAATATTATATAATTATATCAAAATAAAACGGAAATTAATTTACTTTAAAAAATAGTTTTGGAGGAATTATATATGAAAAAAATCTTTCTACTTATAACAATAATAGCCATTGGTCTGCTATCTTGCGGAAAGGACGAAACATCAAGTACTGAAACCTCTGTTTCTCAAAGCAATACATCAAACAGCCCTCAGCAATCACAAGAAAATAATAACAGCAAAATTTCAAATTCTGCTGATTTCCCTGATGAAAGTAATGAGGAGTATCCAGGAGGAATGGCAAAAGGAATGGATCAGGAATTTACGACAGACGGAAATTTGCATGAAGAACAGTTTTTGAACAAAACATTTGGTTATACAGATACAGCAGATTCTTTTAAAATACAAAAAGACAGCAACGGATATTTCCTAACAAAATATCTTGATGAATCAGCCGAAGCCGGAAAGGAAATGCCTGTAAAGGAACAGACAATTAGGCTAAAACTGGTAAAAAATGTATTTCTCGTAGAAGAAGGCAGTAAAGATGACGGAATTTTAGCTTATGCCTATGATACAAACTTAAAAAAAATGGTATTCATAAATCCATATAATAAATTCAGAATAATGCTTATAGCTGACTAAATTAGTATTCTCCCAATATATTTTTTTTAAAACCTAATTTTTAAAAATTTGACAAAATAAAAATAATATCTTATAATAATATGTTTAAAAGATTTTTTGATAAAAAATTTTTAAGTAAAAAATAAAAAGGGAGAACAAAGATTATGAAAAAATTTTTATTTGTTTTAGTAATATTAGTTTTTGGCTCTGGAATTATCATTGCCAAAGAGGTGTTTAGTGGAAAAGTGCCTGAAGATATTGTTTTTGTAGGGGATTCTATAATGAACAGCAGCAAGCAGTACATCGGTCCTAATTTTAAAAATCCGTATTTTGATACAAAAATATCACGTCAATTTTCAACACTTCCAGGAATTGTGACAAAATTAGTTGAAGACAACAACTTAAAGACTGTATTAGTCGTTCATCTTGGAACAAATGGAAAATTTACAGACAAGGATTTTGATTATGTCATGGAAATGGCAAATGGAAAAGATGTATTCTTTATGAATACTGCTCACAAAGATCCGTGGGAACAAGAAGTAAATAGAAAACTTAAAGAAAAAGTAGGTCAATATCAAAACGCCTATCTAATAGACTGGTACTCTTATGCAAAAGGTAAGAATCAATATTTCTACAAGGACAGAACTCATCTGAATGATAAAGGGCAAAGATATTATGCAGACTTTTTGACTAACGAAATTAAAAAGCATTATCTAGGAGAAAATGATAAAGCCGTTACTCCAAAAGATAATTCTTCAAGTACGCAAGACACAAACGTAAAATAGACAAATAATTTATTTAAAAATAATATAAACTACTTTAATTTCAAACTAAGAAAGTTAAGCTATGTCATACTATGTAATTTAGGCTGTTTGTTTTAAAGTAGTTTTTTTATTAAGTTTATCTCAGAATATGCTAAAATTTTTTCAAAATCAACCTGATCAAACTATATGATCCTTAGATTTAAACAAAAAAAATTATTCAATTAAAGTTATTATACAAATACATTTTTACAAGAAAGGAATTTTTTATTTATGAAAAGGGAAAGAATACAGAGCCTTGACATCTTAAGAACAATTGCACTTGTTCTTATATGCGTTTATCATTGGTTTTCCTATAAAGGAACTTATATTGGTGTAGTTATATTTTTTGCATTGAGCGGTTATTTGGTTACAAACGGACTTCTTTCAAGAGATTTTTCAATCTTTACAGTAATTGACAAAAGATTAAGAAAAGTTTATCCAAGTCTTCTGATTGTAATTTTAGCCTCAACTATTGCATTGTATTTTGTAAATAATGGACTTGAAATGAAATATAAATATAGTGCTTTATTTTCAGTACTTGGACTAAATAATATCT
The DNA here is from genome assembly GCA_963517565.1 of uncultured Leptotrichia sp. Lineage (GTDB taxonomy): Bacteria > Fusobacteriota > Fusobacteriia > Fusobacteriales > Leptotrichiaceae > Leptotrichia. The sequence goes on from CAUQGN010000034.1 coordinate 14,316, forward strand.
ACCAGATTTTTTCAAAAATGTCATATTTTGATAATTTTGGGATTATTTTGCCATTAACACACATCTGGGCATTGTCTTTTCTGATACAGATGTATATATTTTTCCCCATTTTGATAAAAGGTCTAAAAAAACTTAAATTAAAAAATAACACAATTGGTATTATTTTTTTAGGGCTGGGAGTAATTTCCGCTTTGATAATGGCTTATATATTTTACATAACTTCAAAATCTCCAGAAGGAGCCGACTTTTCAAGAATATATTACGGAACTGATACGAGAGCCTTTGCTTTCTTTATTCCAGCTGGTATAGCATGTTTTTATACAAATAGAGAAATCAAAAAGGATATTGAGAAAAAAAGCATATTTACTTTGGGTATTCTAGGGTTAGCCTTGTTAATTTTCTTTTGCTTTGGCATAGACTATAGAAGTGCCTACAATTATTATGGATTAATGTTCTTATCAAGCATTTTAATCGGATTTACAATTGTTTTATTTTCAAAGCCTGAATTAAGAAGGTTCAGTCTTTCAAAATATCCAAAAATATTTAATCCTGTCATAAGATTAGGACAGCATCAGTATCAGTACTACCTTTGGCAATATCCTATCATGATATTTGCACGTGAATATTTTAAATGGACAAAACTTTCAAATACACAGCAATTTTTTATACAAATTATTATTTTAGTGGCTATTTCAGAATTAAACTACGTTATCTTTGAGAAAAAAAATATAAAATATATAAGTTATCCTCTTTTAATTTCCATTTTTGCTGTTTTAATATATTCTCCAGTCTATGAAAATAAAGATTTGGAAGAAATGAAGGCGGCACAAGCAGCAGCTACTGCAGAAGAGCCTGAACCTACTCAATCTACAACATCAGCACCGTTAGAAAATACACAAAATGGCAATCTGACAATGGATGAACTTCTTAACGCTATAAACACTCCATCAAAAGGTATTGAAGAAGAATCAAAAATACAAAATGAAATTTTGAAAAAATATCCAAATGATGAAAGAGATATATTGTTTATTGGAGATTCTGTGCTTGACATGACAAAAGTTGATTTAAGAAAAAAATATCCAAATGCAATTATTGAAACAAAAATTGGACGTCAATTTTATGAATTGCCAAATATGTTAAAAAACTATGCTCAAAATGGTAAATTGAGAAAAATAATTGTAATCGCGCTCGGAACGAATGGTACAATTTACGAAAAAGATATGAAGTCTGTTTTAGAAACATTGAAAGGACATGAACTTTACTTTATAAACACAGTTATGCCCGATCCATGGCAAGACAGTGTTAATGCGGAAATTAAGAAGGCAAGCGCTGAGAATCCAAATATAAAGGTAATTGACTGGTATTCATACTCAAAAGGTAAACAGGAGTACTTCTACAAAGATGGAACACATCCAAAACCTCACGCAGCTAAAAGATATATTAACCTTTTATATTCTGTTTTAAGTAAAGATATTTTAAATTCAAGCAATAATAAATAAAAGTCGGAATAATCCGACTTTTTAATTTTACCTTATATTTTTACTTTTTCTAAAAATTTTTATCGCGCTTTCCAAGTCGATATGGCAATAACCATTAGGATTTTTATCTAAATAATTTTGATGATATTCCTCAGCTAAAATGTAATGCTTTAATGGTCTCACTTCCACTTGAATTTCTCTTGAATATTTATTTTGTTCATTTTCTATTTTTTCCTTTATTGTATTGGATTCTTCCTTATCAACATAATAAATTCCAGTTCGATATTGCCGCCCCTCATCAAGTCCTTGCCTATTAATACTTGTTGGATCAATTATCGAAAAATAATAATCAAGAAGTTCATTTAAAGAAATTATATCTTTATCATATTTTATATATACTGTTTCAACATGATCAGTCATTTTTAAAATATCATAATTAGTGTCAAGAGTTTGTCCATTTGCATAACCAACTGATGTTTCTATAACGCCTGGAGCCATTTTAAAAAATTTTTCTACTCCCCAGAAACAACCTCCTGCCAAATAGATTTCTTTAAAATTTTCCATAAATTACACCTCCTTTTATTTTTCCTCTTTAAATTGAAACTTATAAAATTAATTATTTACTCCAATTTTAGAGTATTACCATAATTTATTATGTCATTATACAAGTTGATAAATAGAAATTATTTAATAATATCTTTTATTTATATTATTTTTTTGTAAGTTTTTGTATAAATATATTGAACTGCAACTTTGGTTTTATTCTTCTTTTTCCTTTAAAATAGCCTCTTTTAACTGATTCACAGCTTTTTCCAGAACTGCTCTCGGACAAGCGGCATTTAATCTCATAAATCCTTCCAGCCCCTTTTGATAAACACGCCCCTCATTTAATCCAAGTTTCGCTTTTGTAAGCATGAATTTCTCCAGCTGTTCCTGATTAAATCTAAATTTTTCACACAATTTTCGGCAGTCCAGCCATACTAGATATGTTGCCTGTGGAATATTTGGTATAATTTCTGGAATATATTCCTTGAAAAAATTACTTAAAAATAAAATATTGTTTTCAAGATACTCTTTTAATTGTCTCACATAGTCTTCTCCATCATCAGAATACGCAGCAATTGTAGCAACCAAATTAAAAGGATTGTTTCTGTGGACTTCTAGATTTTTCCAGAATTTGTCAAATTTTGCTTTTACTTCCAGATTGTTAAAAACAATTGTTGCACTTTGAAGTCCGGCAAGATTAAAGGCTTTTCCAGTTGAAGTGCAAGTTATTGTATTTTGTCTAATTTCTTCCGAAATACTCGCCATTGGAATATGCTTATTGTCCCACAATGTCAGGTCAGCATGAATTTCATCGGAAATTACAGGAACTTTATATTTTACGCATAGATTTCCGATTGCTTCCAGTTCATTACGAGTCCAAACATATCCCAGCGGATTATGAGGATTACACAAAATAAATAATTTGGGATTTTCCTTTAATTTATTTTCCAAATCTTCCAAATCAAGTGAATATTCTCCATTTTTTTCAATAAACCTGTTTTCAATGACAACTCTTGCATTGTCTTCATTAATATCATAAAATTCTGAATAAACAGGTGTCTGAATTAATATTTTATCACCTTTTTCAGAAAAAATCTGAACTAATGCCCCAAGGCTTGGTACAATTCCAATACTAAAACTAAGCAGTTCTTTTTTTGGCTCCCATCCAAATCTTCTTTTCTGCCAGTTTATAAATGACTCAAAATATTCATCTGGACGATACACATAACCAAAAATTCCGTGCTGAACTTTTTTTTCAAGAGCGTCAATTATAGGCTGCGCTGTTCTAAAATCCATATCTGCTATCCAAAGCGGAATTACATCATCTACGCCAAATTTTCTTAAAAGTTCATTGTATTTCACAGAATGATTTTTCTTTCTATCAATAATTTCATCAAAATTGTATTTCATAAAATCACATCCTTTTATTTATGTTTTTTAATTAATTTAGTTGACAATCCTCAAATTAAATTATAAAATATATTTAAAATACTATAAAGAGGTAAATTTAAATGACTAAAGAATATAATAAAAATTTTATAATACAGCAAAGTGCAAAGCTTTTTTATTATAAAGGCTATAAAAACACCGAATTAACCGATATTTTTAAGGCTTGTGAAATGCCTAACGATATTTTTTACAAGTTTTTTTCCAGCAAGGAAGAATTGCTTATCGCTGTTATAAAATACCATACTGAAAATCTTATAAATTTTTTTAACAGCAATGTAGATGACTTGTCAATCCATAAATTTCACTATTTTTTTGAAAAATATTTTGAAAACATTGTAAATAACAGGTTTCACGGTGGAAGTCCGCTCGGAAATTTAGCTTTGGAACTGGCTGATTTAAAAAACAATATACGTGAAGAACTCGTAAAATCCTATAAAAAAATTGAACTTAGATTTTCTTTTTTTATAACAACTTTAAAATATTCCTTTCCTGAAAAATACGACGATATTGTTCCTGAAACAACAGCAAGACTCTTAATAGCGTTGTTAGAGGGGACTATTCTTATGCTGAAAACTGAAAAAGAAAGTTCTGCAATTAACGACTTCTTTGTCTTCTTTAATAATCTCTTCAAACTTGACAAAAGTAAAAAAACAGATGAGCAGGCTGACGAGATGGCACACCAGTCGTCTGAAACTGAAAAAATAAATATTCCTGATTCTATCCAAAGCGAAATAATTGAAGCTGGCTCAAATGAATCAAATATAGATGAACAACATTCTGATGGTCATTTTCAGACTGTACCTAATTTTAATATTGAAGAAGTTCATCAAGAAGATCAAGTTTCTACTCCTTCTCAAACTGAAAATAATAATGACGACAATCTTTACTATGAACTTGATTCAGACAGCCTAATTAATGTTTTTGATGATTTGGATAATTATCATAAAAATGAAGATAG
>CAUQGN010000035.1:0-18322 GCA_963517565.1 uncultured Leptotrichia sp.
ATCCTGTGCTACTTTTCTAAGATTGTTTGTCATGTTTTGTATTTCTCCTTATTAAAATTTGTTTCTGTACAATTAAATACTAAAACTCAAATTATATTCATATTTAGATTTTTTTTAAGTGATATTTGTGATTTAAAGTGATTTTTAATTTTTCTGATAATATTTAAACTAATATGAGTATCTAAATTTAGTATTGTTTTATAAAGAAATATTGATATGATTATAATAATTCCTTGTATTCAATTATAAAAAATTATAATTACAAAGGAAAATAATAAAGTGCATTAAAATATAACAAAGTATTGCACCTAATTTTTAGAACCAGCTCACCTCCTGAATCTTATAATTTGACTATATTCTATCTTATTATACTTTTTTTAAATTTTGTGATTGTATATAATTTTATTTGATTATTAAAAATAATTAATAATAATTAATTGGATAATATATTTATAAAATATCAAAAACCTTTTAATAATTGGGTTAAACGTGTTTTTGTAGACAAAAAAAAAAAAAACAGAAGATGTAAACTAATTTTATTCAAATTTTCTATTTTTATATTAATTCCCGTTTAAAAAACGGATTTGTTATAAACTTTTCCAATAAAAAAGATAGCCATTCCTGACTATCCCAATAACCTACTATTTCTTCATTGCTTTTAAATTTTTCTTAATTTAAAATATTTAAATCCTTCTCATCATTATTGTCTGATTCATCATCTGATGTTTTAATATTTTTAAAATTAAATCTGTCATTTTCTCCCTGATTTTTTAAATAATTATATTCAACATTCAAAAATACTACAATATTAAAGATTTCCATATATAATAGGACAATAGCAGCAATAATTGTAAAAAGAAAGAAGAATCCTAATATAATAAATCCATTTCTTTGATTGCTCAAAATAAATACTGCTGATACGATTCCAATTAAAGATGGTATTCCTACAATTAAATTAGGTACGATTACTCTATATCTATTTCCTTTGGATAGTTCCAAGCTATAATTAGCAGAATCTTTAAGCCCAAGATTACGAATATAGTATGCTTCAAAAAAATATAATAAAGCCCATATAGTTACAATGCTTCCTATAAATGAAGATATTTTTTCGGCAAATATAGAAATCACGCTTAAAATTAATACTACTCCTAATAATTTTAAAACTTTTATGGAAAGTTTTCCTAAATTTAAATTATTTGTATTATTTTCTAATTTAAAAGCTACTTTTCTAAAAAAATATCCTTTAAAAAAAGGTGATCCTATATTAAAAATTAAATACACAATACTCATAAGTGCAAGAATCAGTTTAGTTACAATATCATAATATTCATACATTTCTGCTTCTCCAATAATTTGTTCTCCAATTACTATAACGCCGGATACTACTCCAGTCAATGTAATTAAGAATGAAAAAAACATCAATAGTTTATTCTCTTTCAAAAGTATCTTAAATACACTAAATGCTACCCTAAAATATTCTGAAATATCAAGTTTTACCCCTAATATTTCTTTTCTTACATTTTCTAAATCCATAAGTCTATCTTCCTTTCTCTAATTAAAATTTTCTAATTTCTCTTTCTCTTCAGCCTGTCTTTTCAAATAATCATACTCCACATTTAAAAATATTACCGTATTCATTATTATTCCTGCAATTCCTAATATACTTGAAATAAATCCGCATATTACAGCAATTAGAAATACAACATACGACGGCATAAAAACAAATAACTTAGTTGAAAATGGCAATACGAACACAAGATTTATCGCTGTAATAATAAGTGTCGGTATCAATATTCTCAATCTATTTTTTTTAGATAATGCCAAATTATATTTAAAAGCTTCTAAAACTTTTATATTTCTAATATATAAAGTTTGCATAAAATAAAGGATATTTAGAGTTACAGTTATCCCTATTATAAAATACACTCCAAACATAATATATTCAAGAAATCTTGAATTAAAATTTTTCGTAATTAAAGAAAAAATTGTTATCATCACTGACATAATCACTATTATGACTCCAATTACAATACAAAACAATAAATATATCCCAATAAATGTTAAATATTTAAAAAATACATTCTTAAATTTATACTCATTTTCCCGGCCTTCAATTTTATAAGCTGCTTTTGTATAAATTACACCTATCAATAAACTTAAGCAAACAGATACCAAAAGAATACCTGAAAATATCAAAAGTACTGAAGCAACTGCTTCTAAAATAGCCTGTCTGTCCTCAACTTGACCTGCAATTTGTATTTTTATAAGAATATTTTGCACTATCGCATTAGAAAAAAACATCCATATATTTCCAATAGCAAACAAACCAGCACATAATTTATTTTCTTTTAAAAATATTTTCAAAATTTCAAATGTTTTTTTGAAATATTCTCCCATTTTTAATTTTGTCTCAAATAACTCTCTTTGTAAATTTTCAAAATCCATAATTTTAATTCTCCTTTCAAAATTTATTGTAAATTTTTATCCTGTTTTTTTAAATAATTATATTCCACATTCAAAAATACTATAACTGCTATTGTTATCATAAAGATAAGTAAAAAACTTGAAATAATCCCAAAGATTAATGATAACGGAAATGCTACAAATAGTGGCAGTTCAAAAATTTCTAGTGAAAATATTGTAAAAGGCATTAGCAAAAAATAATTTAAAATTCCAAATAAATCTGATAAAAATGGAATTTTTACAATAAAATCTAAAATTGCAAGAATAATAACAGGAATTAAAATTCTTAACTTATTATTTTTAGATATTTGTAAATTATACTGAAATGCTTTAGAAAATGACATATTTCTTATATAGTATGCTTGAATAAAATATGCCACTTTCGATAAAAGAAATAATATTAATAACGTTAACGGTATTATCAAAATTCCCTTTATTACAAGCAGTATTGTTATTGCAGCTGTATCACTAATACCCCCTCCTGAACCAATCATCCATATAAGAATAAAATTAGCCCAGCCTAAAACAATTAATATTCTAAAGAAAATAGCTAAAATTGCAGTACATATTCCAAATATAATCAAATATTTAATAACTATATTTTTTAAATCGTATTCTTTAGTATTTTCAATTCTTTGTGCAACTTTTGTAATCAGAACTGCATAAAACAATCCAATATAAACTACAATCAAAAACATCATTATTAATATCAAAAAATTGTCATTTGAAATTGCTCTTATAACAATACTATTAAGAAATAACAGAAAAATATTTGCAACTAAAAAGAATATCGTCCATAGTTTATTTTCCTTCACAAATACTTTCAAAACATCAAATGCTATTCTAAAATATTCTCCCATTTGCAATTTTCTTTTGGATAATTCATTTTGTAAATTCTGTATCTTCATTTTTAATTACTCCTTTATTATTTTTTAGATTTATTACAATTCCTGCTTTTCCAAGTAATCGTATTCTACATTCAAAAAAATTATAACTCCCATTACTAATATAAATATTCCTAAAAAGCTTGAAATAATTCCAGCTATTGCAGATATCGGGAAAATTATAATTAGTGGTATCTTGTCAAAAAGACGTAAAAAAAATGGTACTCTAAGGATAGCATTTAATAATACAAAAACAATAATCGGAATAATTGCTCTCATTCTATTTCCCTTAGATATTTCTAAATTATACTGGAACACATCAAATATCATCATTTTTCGAATACAGTAAATTTGTATAAAATAAAGAAACATTATTACCACAAAGACAATTATGGCGATTATTATGATTCCAGCTATTACTATTCCTACAAGACTGGCTTTAGAATACAGCAATATAATTGCGGCTGGAAGAATTAAAAAGCCACCTAACATACTAACTATAAAATACACTAAAGTAAGCATCAAAAATTTGAGAAATAGTTTCTTAAATGTAAATTCATCTTCTCTATTCTCAATTTTAAACCCCATCTTCATAATTACAGCCGTATAAAATAAATTGCTGTAAACTGGTGCAACTGTATTTAACATTGAAATTAAATATCTAAAAGAATTATACAGTCTCACATAACTTTCTGAAGTTAATTTTTTCTCAAATGCCGCCCAAAACAGCATCCAAATGTTTGCAATTATAAAAAATACTGTCCATAATTTATTTTCTTTTAGAAATACTTTTACAACTTCTTTTGACCTTTTAAGATACTCTATCAGATTTAACTTTTTATCTATAAGTTCATCCTGTAAATTCTGAAAATCCAAATTTTTCTCCTTTTCATCTTCAAACAAAAATAATATTTATTCGTTATTAAAATCAATATATTCTAAATTCAAGTAAACAATATTTTCAATCATTATTACAAAAATTGTGCAAAGAAGTCCCAATATTCCTCCAAAGGCAGCATTAACAGTCATTAAAGTAACCTGATTCTTAATCGTAACTTCAAACAGCCAGCTTGAAAAATAATTAATCGCTGCATATATACCGAAAACTGTTAACAATGCAACTAATATTCTCACCCTGTTCCCTTTGCTCAAATAAAGATTGTATTTAAAAGCCTCGATTATATTTATGTTTCTTAAATAATATGCCTGCTCAAAATATAAAATATTTACTTGTAAAATAATCCATAACATCATGAATGGAAGCATAGAGTTTGTAAACACAGCCATTATAATTCCCACTATTACTAGCAGTGTTGCAAATATTATATTTACAGATGTCATAACAATGAACTTGATAATAACCTCAACTAAACGGTATTCCTTTGTTCTATCTTCCATTTCCAATCCTATTTTTTTTCTTATTACAGCCGAAATAAATTGAACAATTAACCAAACTATAATAAAACATAGCATAAACAACATTACTTCTGACATCAGTTCATTAAATTCCTTACTTCTTAAAAACTGGCTAGAATCAATTCTCATGTCTCCATATTTTTTTACAATTTTATCCATTACCGCTATTACTTCTGAGCCTTGAAACAGTACAACAACTCCAAGAAAAAATGAAAACAGGAAATGACAGAACAGAAGTATAGGATGATTTTTTGAAAATATTTTCAAAAAATTAGATCCGTTACTAATATATTCCCATGTTGAAAAATATCTGCTCTGTAAATCATCTCTTAATTTATTAAAATCCATCAGGATTCCTCCCTTTTCTCTTTTTATATTAAAAATTATAGCATACTTTATTTATTTTTAAAAACTTTTTTTACAGAAAAAACTATTTCAAAATTTGTAATTATTATACTAAAATTCTATACTAACTAAATTTTGTTGTTATTATTCAAATTTAAAATTTTGTAAAAAATATAATTTTTTCTCTAAGGAAAATATAATTAATTATTGTTATAATAAAAATAATGTATAAAATCTAAAAAGGAGGAATCTATTATGTTAAAATCATTAAAAAAATCAACAATAGTTTTATTTTTATGCATATCTGCAAGCGCTGCATTATCTGCCGCAGTCCCAAAAGTATCTGCAAAAAGAAGCAGCGAGTATTCAAGCCAGTCTTCACATGCATTAAGTTCGCCGTATAGTACGGTTGCTGATGTTGCTATTGCTGGAAGTTATGCAACTATAAAAGAAAACGGAGAGCCATTTACTGGGATCTATGTTGAATTTAACCAAAATGGAAATGCACAGGTTGTCAGAAATTATCAAAGTGGTGTATTAAACGGACCGATGTTCCTATATTATCAAAATGGTAATTTACAAAAGGTTACAAATTATACGAATGGTGTCAGAGAAGGTGAGGATATAGACTTTTACGGTAATGGAAATTCTAAAACTATACGTAATTACAAAAATGGTATGTTAAACGGAAACAGTTTTGATTTCGATGAATTTGGACGTTTAACATCGTCTCTTGAATACGTAAACAATGCTAAAAGCGGAAAAGAAATAAAAATGTCAAACGGAATTGTTACAAATGAAAATACATACACAAACGGACAATTAAACGGTGAAGCAAAATCATATTATTCTAACGGTACTGTTCGTTCAAATGGAAATTATTCACGTAACTTCAGAAATGGACAATGGACTTGGAATTATGAAAATGGTAAGAAAAAATTAATTGAAACTTATCAAAACGGTATTATTACAGAAATTCTTGGATATTCAAGAAATGGAGCAAAAGAACGTGAAATGAAGCTTGTAAATGGAAATGGAAATTTCACGCAGTATTATGACAATGGAAAAATCAAAGTTCAAGGTGCTTTAAAAAATTATAAGGCTTATGGAAACTGGAATTTCTATAATAAAGATGGATATTTAACTGATACACAAGGATTTTATTAAAAAAACTTGATTTATTTTGATTTTAAATGTATAATATTTATGTAACAGGTGTTTTAAAGGAGAATAAAAGAAAAAAATTTACTTAGAAAAGTGGTGTTAATTATGAAAAAACTATTATTTACTTTAATGTTTTTGATAAACATTTTGGGATTTTCAGCATTGCAAAATGGTATTTACTCTGTTGAAAAAAGGCATGACGGCAACTGGACTTCATTTGTAAAATTAACAGTTAAGGATGGAAGAATAATCGGTGCCCAATATGACAGAAAAAATCAGAAGGGTGAATTATTCTCAATGAGCCAGAACTCATTTAGGGATATAGCTCTTGAAATTTCAAGAAACCTTATAAGTTCCCAAAATGTAAGTTCCGTAACAGGAAAAGACGCAGCAGCGGTATCAGAATTTAAAGAAATGTCGAACTTTTTAATTAATAAAGCCAATAATGGTGAAACTGGAGATTTCAAAATGTAATAAATTATTACAATTAAAATCTTAATTTTTTCAAAATTAAAAAGTTAATATAGTAAAAAAGGAGTTATCTTCATTAATCTATGAGACTACTCCTTTTTTATTAATTATTTTTTCTATTCCACATCATAAATAAATGAATAGTTTTGTTTCACATCTTTACTCAAACTTCTGCCAACTACACACATTTCTTCTACTGATTTTTCAGCTTTTTCTCTTACTTCCTGACTGTATTCCTTTTTCAGATGAAATGCAATATTGATTTCTGTGACTTTAAAAGTTGTTAAATCGACTGTTTTTCCAACTTCTGCATAGCAATTTTGAAAATTTTGGTTATTAGATTCTAATTTTATTGATAAAACTGTCATTGCACATGAAGCTACAGATGCAGCGAGAAGTTCTGACGGAGAAAGCATTTCGCCATTACGGTCTGTCAAAATAATCTCGCTATTTCTCTTATTTTGGATTTTCATTCTAAAATTTTTGTCATATTTTACTATCATTTTATCCATTTTTATCCTTTAATTATCTTAAATTCTATTTTAAAGCATTTAATCCTGCTAAATTCAAGAAGTTCCAAGGCTTGTTATAATGTGGCTGGAAGAAGAAGTCTACGAATGCTAATTCTTCTACAGTCATTTTATTTTGAATGCATACTGACAATGTGTTAATTGATTGTGTTAAATCAATTTTAGAAGTTAACTGTGCTCCTAAAATTCTTCTGCTATTTTTTTCAAATACCACTTTTAAGGTTACTTTTTCATAAGTTGGCATAAATTCAGGACGATAGTTGTCAACTGCTATTACGCTTTCAACCTCTACTCCTTCCTGTTTTGCAATTTCTTCTGTTAGTCCAGTTGCAGCCATATTGTTTTCGTAAATTTTAATTCCTGAAGTACCTTGTGTTCCAAGATGTCTAACTTTATTTTCAAGCAAGTTTATACCTGCTAATGTTCCCATTCTTACAGCATTAGTTGCAAGTGGAATATATCTTTCTCTTTGTAGCGGATTATAGAATACTGAACAGCAGTCTCCTGCAGCCATAACGTCTTTATTGCTTGTTCTCATATATTCGTCAACTTTAATCGCTCCATTTGGAAGCATTTCAAGCTGTCCTTTAAACAATGAAGTGCTTGGCAGGAATCCAACACACATAATTACCATATCAGCTTCATATTCATTTTTGTCAGTAACTACTTTTGTTACATTTCCATTGCTTCCTTCAAATTTAACAACCTTTTCTCCAGTTGCAATTACAATTCCTCTATGTTTAAACGATTCTTCAGCAACATCTGTAAATTCCTTGTCAAAATATTTGCTCAAAACTCTTTCTTCTGCATCTACTAGCACAACTTCTTTTCCATTATCCCTAAATGCTTCAACAAGTTCGACTCCAATGTATCCTGCTCCAACAACAATAACTTTTTGTGAATGTTTTGCTCTTTCAATAATTTCATTTGAATGATTGTAATTTTTACAAAGCAAAATATTATTTAAATCAATTCCTTCAATTGGTGGAATAATAGGCCAAGAACCAGATGTGATAATCAATTTGTCAAAAGTTTCATTAAATTCAATTCCAGTTTCCAAATTCACAACTCTTACTTTTTTACCTTCAATATCAACATTCTTTACTTCATGTCTCATTCTAGTGTCAACATTTAATTCTCTTAATTTTTCAGGTGAACAGTAAAACAGCCCTTGAGGGTCTTTTACAACTCCTCCTACATACAAGGCAATTCCACAAGATAAGAATGAAATATTATCATTTCTTTCAAATACTGTTATCTCCGCATCAGGATTTGTCTTTCTCAAATTTAAGATTGCCGCTGTACCAGCGTGTGTACATCCAATTACAACTACTTTCATCTATTTCCTCTCCTTTACTATATCCATATTTTAATTTTTAAACAAAATTTATAATAATTATCAAATCAAATTATTTTTTTCCCAATCTATTTAATTATACTACATTTTAAAAAAAAATCAATAGTATTTTGAAATTTTTACAAATTTATATTTAAATAAACTGTTGTAAGTAAAAAAGGATGTTTCAGAATTTATTTTCCAAAACAACCCATTTTACAAATGTAATTTACTATTAAAAATCTACTACAAATTTATAATTAATCAAAAGCAGTTTGTATTTAATTACAATTTTAGTCATATAATTTATATTTATACTGTAAATCTAAAGTATATCGAATTTAAAATATTTTTACAATATTCCTTGATATTTTATACCTTTCCAGTACACATTATTTACAATTACAGCTTCTTCTGGAAGATTAACATCTTTTAATGCCCATTTTTTAAACTCTTCAAAACCTGTTCTGTCAACAATGTAACCAATATGTTCTTTTGGAAGACTTCTGTCGATGTATTTATCAACATATTCGTAAGTATTTTTTATTATTTTTATTATTGATTCCTCATCTGCCCAGAATAACCAGTCTTCTGCCAATCTTGGATTTTGTTTTCCACTTCTTCCCATTATTGCAAGTTTATAATACTTTTTAGGAGATCTTGTCCATGCTCCTGTTGGGCAGTTCAGTACACATTCTCCACAACCAATACATCTTTGGTGATCCCTTACAGGTTTATAGTTTTTATATGAAATTGCTCCTGTTGAAAGCTTTTTACATTTTCTTTCACACATTCCGCAGGAAACACATTTAGATTCATCAAGTTCAGGTTTTGCCATTCCAATTATTCCAAAATCATGCATTCTAACTTTTTGACAATCATTTGGGCAGCCTGTTAATGCTACTTTGAAATGAAAATCATGCGGGAATATTGCTTTTTCGATTTTTTTTGCAAATTCTGTCGTATTATAGGCTGCTTTTGGACATACCTTGTTTCCAATACAAGCGGCAATATTTCTCGTACCAGCTGCAGCATATCCTTTATCTTTATCCTTATAATTAATTTCCAGTTTTTCCATAATTGGCTGCACCATCTTGTTTACTTTTTCAATATCATTCCAAGAAATTCCCAACACTTCAAAACCTTGACGAGTTGTAATATGAACATTTCCATCTCCATAAGTGTTAGCTATCTTTGCAACCATTTCCATTATTTCCCCAGTAATTGCTCCTCCTGGCACTCTCACACGCAATGCGGTTTTAGATCTGTCCTTTGTTACCCTGAATGCATTTTTGGTAACAGTTTTTCTATTTATATCCATGCTCATTATTTTTACCTCTTCTTTTGTTTTTTCTTAAAATTCATATCTTAATCAAGCAGTTTTTTTGCAAAATCATATCTAAATACTGGACCTTCAAGGCAAATATACGTTTCATCAATTTTACAATGCCCGCATTTCCCGACGGCACAGGACATCTTTCTTTCAAAGGAAACCCATATTTTTTCAGTTGGAATACCTGTTTTTAGGATTTCAAGGCAAGAAAAATGCATCATTACTGGAGGACCTACAACAATGTATTCAACTTCATCCATATTTTCAGGAATCTTTAAATCAGGAATATATTTGGTAACCATTCCTTCATGAATTTCGTCTTCTGTTTTTCCAATATTTCTTGCTGTTTCTACATTATCCAATGTTACAAGTATTTCAATATTTTCTCTCCAACGTGAAAATTCCTCTTCAAAAATAACACTTTCATAATTTTTATATCCAACAATGATTTTAAAGGACTTCATTTCATCAGGATGCTTTGTAAAATATTCAATAATTGGACGAACTGGAGCAATTCCACTTCCTCCAACAACCATTACAATATGCTTATTTTTGTATTGTTCAATTGGAAAGCCGTGTCCATAAGGTCCTCTCAAAAAAATTCTATCTCCTGCTTTCAGTTCAAAAATCTTGTCTGTAACTTTTCCAACTTTTCTAATCAGAAAATCAAGATAACCTTCCTCCAAGTCAAAATTCGCAATAGAAATAGGGGCTTCTCCAATTCCTGGCAATGAAACCTGCATAAACTGTCCAGCTTCTACACTTCCCTTTTTATATTCAACACGAAACAGCCATTCCAGCTCGGTAACTTTCTCGATGAACAAAAGTTTATGAACAGTCGGCAAATATACATTCATTTCCATTATAGCCTGTTCATCCATATTTATTGTATTTAATGTGTTAATTGTACTCATTCTGATTCTTCACCTCTTTTTTCAGCCGAAATTCTTTTTAGTTCGGCACTTAGCTTGTTTATGCAATTTGAGAATGAAATATATTCAGGACATGCATCATCACATCTTCCACACCCTGTACACATCTGATATCCAAATCTCTTTTTAAAATCAGATATTTTGTGCATTACCTTAAATCTCATTCTATCTCCGTGCCTTTGCCTGAATGAATGCCCTCCAGCCATATCCGTAAAGCCGTTCACATGACATGAAGCCCACACACGTCTTCTTTCTCCATTGTTTTCATTTTCGCTGTAAAAAACATCTTGTGTAGTCGTGCAGGTACAAGTTGGACAAACAAAGTTACATTTTCCGCAGGCTATGCAACGGCTATCGTATTCACGCCATAAATCTAAATTTATTATATCTTCAAGTTCAATATTGTCAGGAATATCCACATGGATTTCATTATCTTCTACGAATTCCATTTCAAATTCAACATTTTCTTTTATCTTATTACTATTATTTTCAGCAATTATCTCTTCAAGATATTTTTTCATTTTTTCATCTTTTACATCCATGTACATTTCATTTATTTTATGTTCATCATTACTTCCATTGTTTTTCTCAGCGATAAGTTCTTTAAAATAAACCTTCAGCTCATCATCTTTTATATCAGCAAATATTTCCTCTTCTGTAACTTTTATTCCAATATTATATTCATCAGTCTTGTTAGTACCCATATCTACACAAAAACAGTTCTCAAATGAATTTGGACATCCAAACACTACAAATTTAACTTTATCCCTGACCCTCTTGTAGTAAATATCCAAAAACTTATTATTCAAGTAAATATCATCGACTCTTTTGACACCGTGTAAATCACAGCTTCTAAGAAATATAAGATACTTTTCATCCTGTTCTTTGGGCATTTTACACCCATCTTCTGTAAAATAAAACATTGTTTGTGTTATTGGCAGCATTATTTCCTTTGCTGAAAAATGAGATTTTTTGTCAAAACATATTTCATCAATTGTTTCAATTTCAGAATATCTAATTACAGAAGTATCTGAAAATGTACCACGAAACGGAATTTCAATTGGTGCATATATTTTATATTCTTTTTTCAGCTTTTTAAGTGCCAGATTAAAATTTTCACGATTTAAACTGATTTTCATTTTCCCTCCTAAATTTTACTTTATCTCTCCAGTTAAAAATTATTTTTCTTTCTATTTCAATTATTATTTATCCTTTTTAGCTAAGTAATAACAGGCAAATCCAATAAATCCTCCTCCAACAATATTCCCCAGCGTTACAAACAGTAAATTATAACTCAATGTTATTTCCTTTGCTCCATTATACAGCATACCTATCATTAATAGGGTCATGTTAGCAACACTATGCTCAAATCCAGCAGTTATAAATGCAAATAAACACCAGAATACCATTACCAGCTTAGCAGTTTCCTCTTTTAGCTTTATTCCAGCCAGAACTGCAAGACATACAAGCATGTTGCATAAAATTCCTTTAAAAAATAGTTCGTGTGGCAATGCAGTAATCTTTGCCTTTGAAACTTTCACAATAAATTCTACAACAGGTTTTGAAGCAGAATTTGAAAATACGTATACTATTGCAAGCATAATTGATCCTACAATATTTCCAAGATAAGATGCTATCCACATAAAAATCATATCCTTAAAACTTATACCCTTGTTCAGAAGCCCTGCTACCCCTATCATATTATTCCCTGTAAAAAGTTCTGTTCCAAATACAACTACAAGGCTAAGCGCTATTCCAAAACTAATTCCCATAAGAATTTTGTTAGTTGGTAAGCCGCTACTAACTCCACCAACCGTAAATGTCAATAAAATTCCAATTCCAATAAACATTCCAGCCAAAAATGCAGATAAAAAATATTTCCCGCTATGCTCTTTTAAAAATCTAACCTTATCCTTTGCAGCATTTGAGACTTTTTCCAAAGTTTCATTATTTCTCATTTTCCTATAGTAACAAAATTAATTTTGTTACATTCTCCTTCCTAACAATTTTCTATTTTTATCTTGTGAAAAATTTCTTGTTTGTGTACTAAATTATCACATAAAAAAGTCAAAAAGTCCACTATAAAAAATATTTTTTTTATATTCGTAAGTATAATATTTTGATTGGCTAATCAAAAATAATTTGTAAAAAAAAATTGCTGTATTTAAAACAACAATTTTTTTATTAATACTAAATTTCCATTTATTTAAAAATTTTCAATTTTTTCGAGTAACTCCCTTAATGTTGCAGAATCTGCTTTTGGTTCATTAATTGACCTTTTCCAGGCTTTACTTCCACGTATATTATGAAATAGACCGTGAGCATGCATTAAGAATAGATGCGGACGAATCTGCTGTTTTTCCATATTTTCAACATAATAAATCATTTTTTCTATGATTTCTTTACGAGTAATATTTATGTCTTTCCCGTAATATTTTCCAAATTCAGTCAAAATCATAGGATTATCATAAATTTCACGTCCTAGCATTACAGAATCAACATAATTCAAATGTTCATCAATTTCCTTAACACTTTTAATTCCGCCGTTAATTTCTATATGTAAATCAGGATATTCTTTTTTTGCACGGTAAACTTCATCATATCTAAGAGGGGGAATACTTCTGTTCTGCTTTGGATCAAGTCCTGCAAGTATTGCTATCCGTGCATGGATAATATATTTATTTACCCCAATTTCTTTAGTAGTATTAATAAAATTTACCATATCTTCGTATTTGTCTAATAGTGTTCGTTCGAAAGAGGCTGGCAATATATTTTTTCCATCAATCCCTATTCTATGCTTTATCGAAATGGGTTTACCTGTTGCTTCCTTCATTGCTTTCACTATATTTGCTACTTCTTTTGGAAATGCCATAAGATAAGCACCCATCATATTTCCAGATACTCTGTCTGATGGACATCCGACATTTAGATTAATCTAATCATAATTGTATCTTTCAGCGATTTTTACAGCTTTATATGCTTCTTCTGGATTTGTTGCCGCAATTTGTAGAACAATTGGATGCTCCACTTCATCAAATCCCAGAATATAGTCTAAATCTCCATTAAGAATAGCCTGTGCCGTTATCATCTCTGTATACAGTAAAACGTCTTTATTTATCATTCTTACAAAATTTCTAAAATTTCTATCCGTTCTGTCTACCATCGGAGCGATACTTATCTTATTATTCACAACATTTCCTTTCATACTTTTTTTGATTATTTTTCCTATCAAAATTTTATTCAATACAGGAATAAAAAATATGGTAATTTATATTATCAATTTATCTTGCTTTATAATATTTCATTGCTTCAGGCAAGAATTTTCTAGCTGCTTCAATTCTATTTTTTCCAGATGGATGTGTTGACAGAATTTCAGCTCCTTTTCCTGAACCTATCGAATCCATTCTCTCAAGTGCCGTAATTGCTTCAGATGGATTATATCCAGCCATTGCCATAAATATCATACCATATTTATCCGCCTCATATTCCTGAGTTCTATTAAATTTCAGAAGCGTAATGGACAGTCCGTTTGAAACAAGAGAAGATACAGCATTTCCTCCTGTTACAGCATCTGTTACCGTCGCAGCAATTCCTGCAAGCGCTTTGTTACTTGAAGCTTCCGCATGATGTCCCCCGATAACGTGCCCAATTTCATGCCCCATTACAAATGCGACTCCTGCATCAGTATTAAGAACTGGCATTATTCCAGTATAAAAGGCTATTTTCCCACCTGGCATTGCAAACGCATTTATTTCGTTAGCTTTTATCAAATTAAATTCCCATTGTAAATTTCCCAGCTTCTTTGACAATCCATTTTCATTCAAATATTGCTCAACTGCTGTCGAAATTCTTCCACCAATTCTTCTCAATCTTTGCCCGTCAGCTGTATCATTTGCAATCAGCCCTTTAGCACTAGCCTGCTGAATAAACTGCCTATAAGTAGAAACTGAACTTGATGCAACACTTTCATCACTTACCAGCTTTAATTGCCTTCTCCCTGTAAGAGGTGCTACTGTACAGCTTGAAATCATAGTTACCGCTGTTATTAAAAATAAGATTTTTGAATATTTGTTCATTTTTAAACTCCTTTTCCTTTTTTAGATATATTTGTTTAATTTTACAATTTTTTTTTACAATTTTCAATATTATTTTTTTAAAGTCTATTATTTTTCCTTGAATTTTTCATACAAAAATAATATTAATGCAATCGGAATTATCCAACCTGCAACTGATAAAAATACCGAAAATGCCAATTTCAGAAAAGCAATTACTGCCACTATCCCAACTGCTATCACCAGACATCTTATAAGTATTTCAAAATTACTTTTCGGTGTAACATCTTTCATTTTTCTACCTTCTTTCTTTAATTTAAAATATTTAAATTAAAATTAATAAGTTTATTTTTTTATTTTAAAGTTCTAAATATATTTTTTCACAAGAATTCGTTCTTTACCCTTTTTTGTTTCTCCTTTATCCAAAAATAACTTATACTTTCCAAATCCTCTTACTGTAATTAAACTACCAATCTCAAGCATTTTTGACTTATCCTTTTCTTCTACATAATCTACCAGGACTTTCCCTTTCTCAATCGGATCAATCACTTTTGTACGGGATAAATTAGTAATTGTTGAAACTATACTGTCCAAACGTTTTGACGGAACAGTTACTAACTTATCATCATACTTGTATTCAGGAAGACTATTTTTATTTTTTGTTTCAATAATTTCAATTTCACAAGACGCTTTTCCAATTTGCTTTAATTCTGAAATAATATAATCTGCAATCTTTTCAGAAACTGGAATGTATCCCAAAACCTGTCTATTTTCACTTTCAATAATCAAATCCCCCATAAGTTCCCTTTTTATATTAAGACCCGTAAGACTTCCTAAAAAATCTTTGTGTAAATATTCACGGAATCTTGAATCTATCGATATTTTTAACAATTTATTCGGAAATTCAAAACTATTTTTACCAAAATTTTTTTCAAATTCTTCATAACTTTTCATTTTTTCATCATCAATATCGAAATTTTCACTATCCCTATCAATATCATTATAAAAATTTTCAAAATTATCATTTCCATTTATAAAAATATCAGGTACAAACGCAATTTGTCGCCTATCGCTATCAGTAAAAACCCCATCACAGGCAATATTCACTCCGCCCATCCTTTTCCCCAGCTTCTTCCAAAAATTTGGTGTATAAAATTCTTCTGTAAAACTTATAATTTCATAGTTTCGTGCAATTTCATATGAATTATATAATTTACTCGCCAGATACTCCATTTCTTTCGGAAACTGCTTCAAAAAATTTTCTTTTTTCATATTTCTCCATTTCTAATCTTCATTTACAACTCTTAGATTATCCCAATCTACATTCCTATCTTTGTCTTCTCTTTTCTTCTGAATCTCAAATTTTTCATATTCAGAAATTAGATTCCCTAATTTTGAAATAACATAAGTTACAATCCCAATATCATCACCAAATCCAATAATAGGCAAAATATCAGGCACCGCATCAATCGTTGAAATCACATAAACAATCGCTCCAATGATTTTTACCTTATCCATTGCCGGAATCTTAAATTCTCCTCTTCTATCCGCTTGCAGCATTCTAACAAGAAGTCCAAATTTTGTGGCAACTGTCCCTAGATGATTTTTCAATTTTCCTGCCTTTTTCAAATCTTCTACTGTAACTTTTGTCTTTTTATATTTTTCATACAATTTTTTTGCTCTTTTTAACATAATTTTCCCCTTTCATAAACTTAATCTTCTTAATTATACTAAAAAAATCTTTTTAATTCAATTATATTAACTTAAAATTATCAAAGTAAAATTTTAAATGTTATAAAAGAAAAAAGCCACTTTAAAATTTAAAGTAACTTTTATAGTTAGATTTTATTATTTAATTAATATTACTTTATTCAATTTTTGTTATAAAATTTCTCCTTTTACATAAATTACCCTTGTATCATAATCTATAGATATATCATGTCCATCTAATGGTAAATATTCTGTATTTACATTGGATGAATTAATATTTTCTTCCCAACTCCTTACAATAACCATTATATTTCTATAGTTTAATCCATCTATTTTGCAAACAGAATATTTTATTTTAGCAGAAGACGGTATCATTGTTACTCCATCATCTGCCGTTGATGCTTTTTTTGTACTAATTATCTTTCCATCCTGACAGAATCCACCAACACTATCAAAGTCCTTTGTTCCTACTTCTCCAGAACGTCCAAATACAATTATTTCACTTATTAATAATATTCCTAATAAGATTTTTTTCATAAATTACCTCCATTAAATATTAATTTTATACAATTTAAATAATAAAATCTGAGCCTCTCCAAATCTTATTCCTTCCTATATATAAACTAAGAAATAAAATTTTCTCACTTTATTCTATCACAAAAAAAAAAAAAAAAAACAATGATTATTTTAAATTTTTTCTACTTTCAAAAAACTTCACAAAAAAGACACAAATTTTACATAATTTTGTCAAAATTTATTGATATTATATCCTTGTCGATAAGGAACGATGCAAAAAATATAAAATAAATAATCGGAGGAACTACTATGAAAAAAATAGGTAAGAAAAAAATTTTAGGAATCGCTTTATTAACTTCATTATCAGTATTTGCAGGAACAACTGTTGCGACAAATAATCCTAGCAGAACTACTACTGCCAATAGCATGGCTAGTGATGAATGCAAACCGCCACACATACTGCAAAAAGATAGTAATGGAAATCTTGTGGATGAAAATGGAAATATTATAAAAAAAACTGATCCAGCTAGAATCGAAGAATTGAGAACCAAATTAAATAATGGGAAAATTACAAAAGATGAAGGGGCAGAAATTGCAAAAATGCTGGAAAGAAAAGGTCCGCACGGTAAACCAAATGATAAATGCAAGCCAAAAGACGCACCAAAAAGATTAACTGACACAGAAATTCAGTCTCTTACAAAATCTTTGAATAGCGGAAAAGTCTCAAAAGACGAAGCAAATAAACTAATAGAAATGTTAAATCACAGACCTAGAGGGTCTAAACCTAATAACATGCCTTTAGACTAATAAAATAGTCATACTAATAATAATGCTAACAAATATATTTTTAATAATTCATATCTTGAATAGTGAATTATTCTAATTCTCTCTCCATATTCACTATTTAAGAAAAAAATGGCAATCCTGCAAGTTATAAGAAATTATAATTCAGGACTGTCATTTTTTTATATTTTACTAAATTGCCTAAACTATAAGTAAAATTTTATTTAAATTTACTACAAAATATAAAATTACATTATTTAATACTAAACATCTTTTAAAAATAGGAATAAATTTTTATAATAGAGTTATTTAATAACTAATTTATATTCATTCACCTTTTTTATTTTCGTAGGATTGCTCATTGCCGCAAATCCTACAACCTATGGC
>CAUQGN010000036.1:0-18260 GCA_963517565.1 uncultured Leptotrichia sp.
GATATGATACTAAGGATAAAAATTCACATGTTGGTGTAGGACTTGGTGTTTCATTTTAAAAATACATAAATAGGTTGTAGAATAATAAATGAAGAGGCTATTTAAAAAAATAATATTTTATAGATTAGCCTCTTATTTTAATATTTTAAAATTTAATAAAAATTATAAAGGAGTGATTAATTTTTGAAAAAACTAATATTAGGAATGATATTATTATTTGGTGTTCTTGGATTTTCTAGATATGTTGAAGAATGTAAAGTAATAGAAGATGATACTTGCATAAGTTTAGAATCAGGGAAAAGGTTTAATTTTAGTAATTATGTTTTTGAAGATATTTCATATGGAAGTGTTTATAAAGTGTATTTTGAAGGAAATGGTTATAGAAATTTATATTTTACAGGAGCAACATATTTATATAATTTATATGACTAAATCTATTTTATTTAAAATATAAAAAATAATGAAAGGAAAAATAGTTATGAATAAAAAAAGTGTTTTAATTGTGGTATGTGTTACAGTGTTTGCTTTTTTTCTAAGTGGAGTATTTTTAATATACAGTTCGTATATTAAAACACAGGAATTACAGGCAAAAGTAAAATTAGAGCAGGAAAAAACAAAACAAGAAATGATAAAAACTCAAAATGAACAGCAGCAAATGGCACAAGTAACTACTTCACAGGAAACATCGACACCAGCAGTTGCTAAAAAAAGGACAAATTATGAGGCTGAGTTGATGAGTAGAATGAGTTCGGTTCAAGATACAGGTTTTGATGGTTCTGATAGTCAGATGTATTATCAAGTTGAAGCAGCATATCAAGCATGGGATAATGAATTGAATAAAGTTTATAAGCTCCTTATGTCTGAATTACCAGATACTCAAAAGGTGAGATTAAAAAATGAGGAAAGAGCTTGGTTGAAAGGAATGGTTAATGAAACTAAAAAAATAGTATACGAAGAATGTGGAGAAGAAGGAGAAAATAGATGTGGAAGTATAGTTGGTTTAAGAAAAGTTGGAACAAAATTAGATATGGTAAAAGCTCGAACAATAGAACTTGCTAGAATGTATGATGAATTACATAGATAATTAAATTAAAAATTATAGAATAATAAATTTTAGAAGGAATTGAATTATGAAAAAAATAATTTTAATATTAATTTTAACAGTAAATGTGGTAAGTTATAGTGTTACAAAAAAGAAAGTGGCAAGTAATAGTAATACACCCCAAAAAGTGGCGGAAAATTTTATTAATGTTTAGTTAGAAGTGAGAATGAAAATAGGAATTGAATATATTTAATTGAGAGGCTAATGTCTCTTTTTTTATAAGGAAAGTAAATTCTCAAATAATTGCAAAAAAATGCAAAAAAATGCTTGACTTTGTGAAAATTAAAGTTATAATATTAAAAAGGAACTATATGAAATTAATTGAAACTAAAAATAATGTTTTAGTTAGAAAATAAAAATAGTTGAAAATAATAGATAACGGCTTTAAAATAGATGAAAAAATTTTAATAGTGTGGCACAAAATATAGAAGTTATATAAATTTTAGAGCAGTTTGAAAAATTTAATATTATAATTTTATTTGGAGGATGTTATGAACAAGAACAAGAAAGAAAATCAGATTTTTCTTACGTTGCAGACAATAGGAAGAGCGTTCTTCCTACCAGTTTCGATTTTACCAGTTGCTGGATTATTGCTGGGTTTAGGGGCCTCATTTACAAATCCTAAGACAATAGCATTTTATCATTTAGATGGATTGCTTGCACAAGGGACACCTATGAATTATGTCCTTACTGTGATGAATAACGTTGGACTTGCAGTATTTGCTAATTTACCTTTGATATTTGCGATGGCAGTAGCGTTGGGAATGGCGAAAAAGGAAAAAGGGGTTGCAGTGCTCTCTTCTGGACTTTCGTTTATAATAATGCATACAACTATTAAAACATTATTGGTATTTAGCGGAAAAATTTTACCTGACGGGACTGTTTCGGAAAAAGTGCTGGATGGTGCGATAAGTTCCGTGCTTGGTATACAAACGCTTGAGATGGGAGTGTTTGGGGGAATTGTAGTAGGACTTGGAGTTGCATTTTTGCATAATAGATTTTATAAGACAAAACTTCCTGCGGCAATATCATTTTTTTCAGGAGTTAGATTTGTGCCGATTATATGTACGTTTGCTTATATTGTTGTAGGATTTGTTTCCTTTGCGATTTGGCCAGTTATTCAGCAGGGAATATTCTCAATTGGAAGAGTTGTAACAGGTTCGGGGGACATTGGAATATTTATTTTTGGATTTATGGAAAGAATATTAATACCTTTTGGACTTCATCACATCTGGTACATTCCATTCTGGCAAACAGGACTGGGTGGAAGTGCAATGATAGATGGAACAATGGTTTCGGGGGCACAAAACATATTCTTTGCAGAATTAGTATCGCCAAATACTACACGTTTTAGCATAGACGCGGCTAAATTTATGACAGGGAAGTATTCATTTATGATGGGTGGACTTCCAGGAGCTGCTCTTGCAATGTATCATTGTGCAAAACCAAATAAAAAGAAAATAGTTGGAGGATTGTTACTTTCAGCAGCTTTAACAAGTTTTCTTACAGGGATTACAGAGCCTATTGAATTTACATTCTTATTCGTAGCACCTTTCGTATTTGTTGTTCATTGTATTTTTGCGGGAATTTCATTTGCACTTATGAGAATACTTGATATAGCGATAGGAACAACCTTTTCATGCGGATTAATAGACTTCACATTATATGGAATTTTGCCGGGAAGTTCAAAAACGCACTGGGTTAGATTATTGCCAATATTTGTAATATATTTTGTACTTTACTATTTCTTCTTTAAATTTGTTATACAAAAATGGAATTTAAAAACTCCAGGAAGAGAAGACGATGATGAAGATACAAAATTATACACAAAAGATGATTACAATACTATGAGAGACAGCCGAAAACAAGGGGCAGTAGCAGAAGATACAGTTTCACAGGCAATTATAGATGGACTCGGAGGACTTGATAATTTTGGTGATGTTACCTGCTGTGCAACCAGATTGAGAATGCGTGTAAATAATATGGATTTAGTAAATGAAGCAGCATTAAAGCGTACTGGAGCAATGGGAGTTATCAAAAAAGGCAGTGGAATTCAAGTTGTATATGGACCTACTGTATCAGTTATTAAAAGTAATTTGACAGAATATATTGAAAAAATAAAAGAACATGGTATGGAAGCTTCATTTGCCCAAGAAAAACCAGGAAGAAATATAGACTTGAATGTGCTAAACTTGAGTGAAGACAGTGTAAATGAAAATTATGAATCGTTAGAGGCAATAAATCAGATAATTGCTCCATATAAAGGTAAAATATATGATATTGAAAACATTAGTGATAAAATTTTTAATACAAAAGTTCTTGGAGATGGTTTTGCGATAGAAATTGAAGGCGATGAAATAATCGCTCCAACTGATGGAACAGTAGTAAATGTTTATACAACAGAACATGCCTTTATTATACAGGATAAATTTGGACATAATATTTTGATACATGTTGGACTTGGAACATCTGGATTAAACGGTGAAGGCATAAAATTATTTAAGAAAATAGGAGATACAGTTAAAAAAGGCGAAAAAATTGGTACATTAGATAGAAATGCAATAACAAAAGCAGGAATTTCGTTAGTTTCACCTGTAACTTTCTTAAATGTAGACAAGGCAAAATATGGTATAAAAGTTGAAAAAATTGGAAATGTGGAAGCTGGAGAAGAAACAGTTATATTTATAACTAAAAAATAATCATTACAATTAAACCTCTATAATAATATAGAGGTTTTTATATACATTATTGAATTGTAGTTCGTAATAATTTTAGTGAATATTAATTAAAATTTATAAAAAGTTTTTCTTGAAAAATTTTCTAATATTCGATAGAATAAAAAATAACATAAAGATTGGATATGATAAAATGTTGAAAAATGAAAGACAAGATATAATTTTAATGAAACTTAATAACAAAGGTAAAGTTGTAGTTGGAGAACTTGCGATTGATTTGTCAGTTTCTGAAGATACGATAAGAAGAGATCTCGCTGAAATGGATTCAAAGGGACTGTTAAAAAGAGTTTTTGGAGGAGCACTGCCTTTAAACAGATATGCTTTGAACTACACAGAAAGGGAAAATTTTGAGCCTGAATTAAAATACGAACTGGCATTGAAAGGAGTAAAACTTCTAAAAGATGGTCAATTAGTGGCAATAGACGGAAGTACTACAAATTTGCAGCTTGCAAGGGCGATTCCTGTTAATTTGTCACTAACAGTAATTACAAATAGCCTTACTATAGCAAGTGAGCTTTCTAATCATAAAAATATAGAAATAATAATGGTTGGAGGGAATCTGTTTCAAAAGATTATGACCAATGTGGGAGATTTGGCGGTGGAGCAGATAAAGGAATATTATCCAGATATTTGTTTTATGGGAGCTTATGCAATTCATCCTCTTATGGGAATAACAAGCCCTTATGAAAAGGAAGTTAGCGTAAAACGTCAGTTTATAAAGTCTTCAAGCAGAGTTGTGACGTTAATTATACCAAATAAATTTAATGTAATAATGCCTTATAAAGTATGTGATATGGAAGATGTTACGACAATTATAACAGATAAGAGCGTATCGGAAGAGATACTGAAAGAGTATGAAAAAATAGGAATCGAATGCATTTAATTGAGAGGCTGATGCCTCTTTTTTTATTTATAAGGAAAGTAAATTTACTTTTTTTAAGTAATTATAAATATATTCTATATTAAACCCCATTTAAATAATGAATTTATTACAAATTTTTTCAATAAAGGATATAAACCTAATATATTCAAATAATCAAAATTTCTTAAAATTTTGTTAAATGATTATAAAGTAGTTATCAAATAACCTTACTATAGAAAATTATTGCTATTTTTAAACAGAGTTTAGTATTATTTGAAAAAAATTGTAAAAAAATACAAGAAGCCAAAATTGCTAACTTCTTGTATAAAGAGAAAACTTATCTATAAAAATTATCTAAAAAGATACATATTTATATTCTTTGTTCAGTTCTTGAAATAATATCATTTTGTGTAGTTCTGTCAAGTGTAACAAATTGAGCGCAGTATCCAGCAACTCTTACTATTATATCTCTATGTTTTTCAGGTTCAACTTGCGCTTGCTTTAATGTTTTTCCTGAAATAATGTTAAATTGAATATGCCATCCTTTTGAACTTATAAATGATTTTATTACATTTACAAATTTTTCAAACTGTTCTGTAGTATTTACCAATTCTGGTGAATATTTTTGATTTAATAACTGTCCACCTGTAATCATCAGAGTTGGCAATTTATTTACAGAATTTAATACTGCTGTAGGACCGTTTGTGTCAGTTCCCTGAGTTGGAGAACCTCCTTCTGCTGCAGGAGTATAAGCGTATCTTCCGTCTGGAGTCGCACCGCTCACTGTTCCCATTGGCACATTTGAAGAAATTCCAGATGTTGAAACTCCGTAACCGCCGTTAATTGGTCCTCTTCCATATCTTGTATTATGATATTTCTGAATTTCATCAATATATGTCCAGTAGATGTTTGTAGCAAATTCATCCACTTCATCAATATCATTACCATATTTAGGTACTTCTAACAATATTTTTCTGATTCTTTCCCCATTTTCACCTTCATAATTTGTTTGTAGTGCATTGTAAACTTCTTCTTTTGTTAGGATTTGATTATCAAAAACAGTAGTTTTTAATGCATAAAGTGAATTTGCGGCATTTGCAATTCCAACTTGAAGTCCTGAAATAATGTCGTAAACAGCTCCACCCTCTTTTGCTGAAAGTCCTCTTCCAATACAGTCATCAACAAGGCTTGATAATAAGATATCAGGGAAATCTTCTAAATGTGTATCAGACAATGCATCAAGCGCAACAGACAGTTTTGTATAGTGTTTCATATATTTTTTCCATGCTTCCCACAAATCATCGTAAGTTTCATAGTCAGTCAGTTTTCCGGCTTTTAGCAATTGAAGTCCAGTTCTAGCGTCATAACCATCATTTAATACAAGTTCAGTTGCTTTTACAAAGTTTAAGAAAGTCATTCCTGTACATCTGTATCCCCATTTTCCAGGAACAGCAACTTCTACACATCCAACCATTGAATAATTGTAGGCATCTTCAATTTTTACGCCTTTGTTTAACAGTGCAGGAACTATTATTTCATCTGTATGCATTGCAGGCATTCCATAACCAGTTGCTGCTACTTCGGCACATTTTCTAATAAATTTTTCTGGAGAATTTATGTGAAATCTTGCTGACAGGTTTGGCTGTGTAAGCTTATTTTCTCCAACACTTTCCAGTATTAAATAGCTTAATTCATTTGTAGAATCTTTTCCGCTTGGAGTCGATCCTCCTATTGTAACATTTTGATAAGTTGGATAACCTGCACCATAACCAGAATGCGAAGTTGAACGAACTTTTATTACAGAGTAAAGTTTTACCCATAGACATTGCAGCATTTCTTTTGCAAATTCTCTGTCTAAATCGCCTTCCAGTACATCTTTTTTGTAAAGTGGATACAAATATTGGTCCACTCTTCCAAGAGAAGCTGAATGTCCATTACTTTCAATCTGAATTACTAAATGAATAAACCAGATTGCCTGTACTCCTTCCCAAAATGTCTGAGCAGGATTTTCAGGTACGTTTAGACAGTTTTTTTGAATTTGAAGTAATTCTTCTTTTCTTTGAGAATCAGTTTCCTTTTCAGCAAGTTCCTTTGCCAAATTTGCAAATCTATGAGCAAAATCAATAGTTGCCTGTGCTACAATTTGTACAGCCTTTAAGAAATCAATTTTATTGTACCCGCCATAAACTGTAATGTCTACTTTTTCCATAGAAGCCTTAGCTTCTTCAATTACACCTTTTAGCCCTTTTGTTAAAACCTTTTTAAAATCAGGTACAATATGTCCGTCACCAGAAGTCATATTTCCTTCACCGTGAATAATTTTTGCAATTCCAGCTTCTTTTATTTCCTGAGGCATCTGAGCGTGCGCTCTATCTTTTAATGTTTTTCCACGCCACCATTCACATATTTCCAAAAGTTCAGGAATTTCTTCTTCAGGAATTCTGAATTTATCTCCGTCTCTATGGTCAAAGTTTCCTTTTTCCTTGATTTCATCAACAATCCAATCCACTGCATATTCTGGAAAAAGAGGCGCTGTTCTTTCATCAACAGACTGATTTCCTACAATAAGTTCTCCATCTTTTATGTATATTGTCATATTTTCTAAAATTTCTTTAACTGCATAAGCACGAACAATGTATTTTGATTTTCCTTCATGTTCTTTGTATGCTTTTGTCAAAAGTCTTCCTCTTTCGACACTGACACCAGGAAATTTTGATAAAGCCGATTCTCTTAATTTTTTTACTCTTTCACTTTTTAAAACAAATTCTCTCATTATCTTATCCTCCAAATTTTATTATTTATTTAAATTTTTTATCCATTCAGTTTTGCCTTTAATCCATAACTTTTCATTATTTGTAAAGCATTATCGAGTTCTTCCTGTGTATGTTTTTCAAGTGTTTTCATCGGATATGGCATTCTCAATTTTCTATATTTTTCAAGTCCCATTGTATGATAAGGCAGTATATTTACTTCCAATAAATTTAATTTTTTCAAAAATTTTGCTGTTTCGTGAATATTTTTTTCATCATCATTTATTCCTTTTATAAATGGAAATCGCATAATGATTTTTTTGTGCCATTTTGAAAGTTTTGTAAGATTTTCTAAAATAATTTCATTTGAGACAGAAGTATATTCCTTATGTTTCTGGCTATTTAAGTGTTTTATGTCAAATAATACAGTATCTGTTAATTTTGCTAAATTTTCAAGATCCTTGTAATTTCCATATCCTGTCGTTTCTATGGCAGTATTAATGTATTCTTCTTTTAATTTTTTAAAAAGTTTTATTGCAAAGGCTGAATTTACAAGTATTTCTCCACCACTTAATGTGACTCCTCCTCCAGAATTTCTATAAAAATTTTCATCTTTCATTACGATTGTAAAGACTTCTTCCAGAGTCATATCTTTCGCAACTTGTTTTAATGTATTTGCAGCAGGACAGCCAGAACATGAAGTTTTATTTCCTTTATAAAGAGAGCCGTCGTAATCCCAAAATTCGTTTTCCAGCTTTTGTGTTTCAGGATTGGAACACCACAGACATCTAAGTGGACATCCTTTAAAATACACGACTGTTCTGATTCCTGGACCATCAAATGTAGCTCCTCTTTCAATATCTGTAACTAACGCTCTCATAGATTACCTCTCTCTTTTTCTTTTTAAAAACGTTTTTGGTTTCAATTTGTTTCTTTATATTTCGATTTTACCCTATTTTTGAAAATTTGTCAACAGTTTTATTTAATTTTCTAAAAAAATTTATATAAAATATGAAAGTTAATTTAATTTATAAATAAGAAATAGGCTTGTTAGTTTTGAAGTTATTTTTAATTTAAGATATCATAAGAGAATATAAATTGAAATAGAATAAAAATTATATTATATACGATTTTGATATAGTATCAATTTGTAGAATGATTAGGAAAATAAACTAAAATATATGTAAATAAAAATAGAAAAAGCCAGTTCGATTTGAACGAGCTTTTGTAGTTGTTTTTTCGTATTATGATTGTTTTTTTTTGTAATAAATGTAACATAAAAAAAGTAACTATTCAATCAAATTTTTAGAAAAGTTGAAAAAAAGCATTGACTTTTCTTAAATTATGTATTAAAATTGTATCGAAATAAAACGAAACTAATTAAAATGTGGAATTATTTAATATAAAAAAATAAAAGGAAGGATGATAAAAATGCAATATTTTATTGATACGGCAAATTTGGAAAGTATAAAAAAAATCAGTGATATTTTTCCAATAGCAGGTGTAACTACAAATCCTACTATTATTGCAAAGGAAAAAAGACATTTTAAAGAGATTATAAATGATATATTTGATATTATTGGAAGAGATAAAATTGTGCATGCACAGGCTGTGGGAAGTACAGCTGAAATAATAGTAAAAGAAGTACAGCTTTTACGTGATACTTTTGGAGAAAATTTTTATACAAAAATCCCTGTAACACCTGAAGGAATAAAAGCTATGAAGATTTTATCAAAAGATGGTCATAAAATAACTGCAACAGGTATTTTATCACCACAACAGATAATCATGGCAGCAGAGGCGGGGGCAGAATATATGGCTCCGTATATTAACCGTTCTGACAACATTGGTGAAAATGGAATTGAAATTGTAAAAGATGCCTATAAAATCCTCGAAATGACTAAAAAGACTGATGAGGAAAAACTGGCACAGTACAAAAGAATTTTTGAGCCAAAAATATTAGGAGCTTCATTTAAGAATGTAAGACAAGTTCACGAAACTATTCTGGCTGGATCAAAATCTGTAACAGTAGCTCCAGATGTTTTTGAAAAATTAATTTATCATCCTTACACAGACTGGAGTATGGATACATTTAATTCAGACTGGGAAAAAGTTTATGGCAAAAAAACATTGCTTGATTTGTTATAAAACTTTGAAATATTAAATGAATTTTGGTATAATTTAGGTAACTATAAAAAAGTATTGGAGAACTTATATGTTTTTGGATGAAAGACTAGAAAAAATACTTGAAATTTTAAAAAATGAAAAAAAAGTAAAAGTTACTGATTTGGCAGAAAAATTTGATGTTTCGGAAGTTATTATAAGAAAAAATTTAAAAAGGCTGGAGCAGGAAGGGAAACTCAAAAGAACCCATGGAGGAGCAATCTTGCTAAAAGAACTGGCACATTCCAGCACACTTGAAGAAAGAGTCATAAATAGAACAAAGCCGAAGGAAATTATCGCAAGAAAAATAATAGAAAATATTCAAAATGGGGAAACAGTATTTTTTGATATTACAAGCATAAACTATATTGCTGCAGAATATCTTGCAAACTCTCAAAAGGAGATAACCCTTATCACAAATATGCCTAGCATAACAACACATTTTAATAAAAATTCAAAAATCATCATCATTATGATAGGTGGAGAATACAACAAGGAAATTGGCGGAAACGTAGGGATAGAGGCAATTAACTACATAAAAAAATACAATGTGGATAAAGCCTTTGTTGGAAGTGCAGGAATAGATTTAGAAGCTGGAAAAGTGATGAATTTTGAAGCAAACGATGGAAATACAAAAAAAGAAATAATGAATATTTCAAAAAAAATATTTTTAGCAACTGAATACAGAAAATTGGGTATTCTTGGGAATTATAAGTTTAGCAATTTATCAGATTTTGATACATTTGTTTGTGAAAAAGATAAAAAAGATTTTTTAGAAAGCTATAAAAAAATATTTGATAAGTCTGAAGTGGAAATTTTATAGTTTATAAAAAATTTTTAAGCTATTATCTAGTTTAAGGTAGTCTTCTATACATTATAATTTTTATATATTTGAAAAAAAAAAGCCAGATGTAAAAGTTTGGCTTTTTTGTATTACTAGTGATTTATAATGGATTTAATATGAAATAAAAATAATGAATAATAATTTAGAATCCCAAAACAAAAATAATTAACAATATTCACACTTTATAATAGATTTTTTTTAAAATGTATAGTAAAATAATTTTAAGAAAAAGTGATTGGATAAAATAAGATAAAATGGATTTTATTTGATACTGAGAGGATGAGATGCGAGATGGATGAAAAAAAAGTGTTAAAAAATGACTGGAAAATGACAGATGATGAGATTGAAGATATGAAAATGCCGGAGATTGTTAATAAAAGCTATGATGAGCTGTATAAGCAGCTGGCAGACAGAATTAAGGAAAATAATCTGGATGTAGATATGGATAAAGTGACAGAGGCTTTTACACTTGCTTACGAGTCACATGTGGGACAGAAGAGAAAAAGTGGAGAGGACTACATTTTGCATCCTGTAGAAGTAGCAGAAATACTCGCTGATATGAGAATGGATACAGATACGATTGTAGCAGGGCTTCTTCACGATGTGGTTGAAGATACGCTTATAACGCTGGCAGATATTGAGTATAGCTTTGGAGAAGAAGTAAAAAAACTTGTAGATGGAGTTACTAAACTTAGGAATTTACCAAGAACGGATAGTAAAAAGCTGGAGAATATACGAAAAATGGTAGTTGCAATGTCGGAAGATATTCGGGTTGTAATTATAAAACTTGCGGATAGGCTTCATAATATGCGAACATTAAAATATATGAAGCCTGAAAAGCAGCAGGAAAAATCAAAAGAAACAATTGAAATTTACGCACCAATTGCACATAGAATTGGGATGGCAAAGATAAAATGGGAACTGGAAGATATTAGTTTTAGATTTTTATATCCAAAAGATTATTACGAGATTAAGGAACTTATAAATTCCAAAAGGAAGGAACGTGAAGAATATACAGCAAATTTTATTGAAAAAATTCAAGCAGAACTTGAAAAAAATCATATAAAAGGAGAAGTTACAGGACGTCCAAAGCATTTATACAGCATTTATCGTAAAATGAATGAAAAGGAAAAAAGATTCGTAGATTTGAATGACTTGATTGCGATAAGAATTATTGTTGAGAAAAAAAATGAGTGCTATAATGTACTTGGAATAATTCATGATTTGTTCATTCCAGTATTTAAGCGTTTCAAAGACTATGTTTCCCAGCCAAAACCAAATGGTTACCAATCCATCCATACAACTGTGAAAGGGCCTAATGACCAAAATGTCGAAATTCAGATTAGAACTCAAGAAATGCACGAAATAGCAGAAGAAGGGGTTGCTGCACATTGGAAGTATAAAGAAAAAAAATCTAAGTCTAAAAATGAAAAATTTTATGCAGATGCAAAGAAATTGACTGATTCTGTTCAAAGCAAATCGGATGAGAAGGAACAGAAGGGATTTGCACAGGAAGTTACAGGAGATGTCTTAAAACAGACAATATTTGTATTTACACCAAAAGACGATGTAATGGAAATGCCTAGAAATTCAACAGCGCTTGATTTTGCATTCCAAGTTCATACACAAATTGGGTACAGAACGATTGGAGCAAAGGTAAACGGAAGAATTACACAGCTAAATCAGGTACTTAAAAATGGAGATAAAGTCGAAGTCATGACTTCCAAAAATGTTAATAAAGGTCCTGGAAAAGACTGGATTGAAATGGTAAACAATCACGGTTCCCGTGTGAAAATCAGAAAATGGTTTAAAGATAAGGAATTTGAAGAAAAATCAAAGGAAGGGGAACAAATTCTAGAAAAGGAATTTGAGCAGCTTGGACTAAAACTGAAGGATATGCTTGAAGATGAACGTGTTTTCCTTTATATGAAAAAATTTAATGTAGCTGATACTAAAACATTATTTTACAGATTTGCTATCGGAGATTTGTCGCTTGATGGATTTATGAACAAATTTGAGAAAAAAGAAGAAAAGGCTCTTGAAAAAGTGCTTGAGGAAGAAACAGAAAAAGCAAATAGACAAAAAGAGAAAAATAACGGCGGAGTCAAAATATCTGGAACTGAGAATACGATGTACCGCTTTGCAAAATGCTGCAGTCCGCTTCCTGGAGATGAAATACGAGGTTATGTAACAAGAGGACGTGGAATAGCAATACACCGTTCAGATTGTTCAAATTTCTTATCCCTTATGGAAAAGGAGCCTGAAAGGGAAATTGATGTTTACTGGGATGAATCCGCGATATCTGCCAATACAACATATGAATTTAATTTTACAATAAAAGCTTCAGATAGAAACGGACTTCTTCTTGACATTATTCGAATTCTAAACGAATACAAAATGAATCTTTTAAATGTAAATACAAATACTTTTAAAGAAAATGGGAATAAAAGAATACTTATACATTTAAGAATAACAATAAGAAGCCGAGAAGATTTTGATAGATTGGCAAATAATTTGAAATCAATGTCAGAAGTGATAGATATAATCAAAAAATAGTAAGTGAAAGGCTAAAAAGGGGGAGTTATAAATGGAATTAAAAATAATAATCGCAATAATTATACTAATATTTTTATTTAAAATTTTTATAAAAATTACTAAAAAATATTATTTTTCTTTTTTGTAATTGTTATTTTTGCAGTTATTTTAAATTATTTGAAATAAATTTTTAGAGTAAAATTATTTCTTAATTATGCAGATAAAATAAAAACCCGTAGAAATTATTAAATCTACGGATTTTTTTGTTTTAAAATGCCCAATTTCCTTTTCTAAATACAGGAACTCTTGTCCCATCTTCCAAAATTCCATCAATATCCATTTCCGCATCACCAATCATAAAGTCAACGTGGGAAATAGACTGATTAATGTGAGCTTTTTCTAGTTCCTCTTCAGTCATTTTTGTACCATCTTTTAGGGTAGTTGGGTATGTAGCACCCAATGCCAGATGGTTTGAGGCATTTTCATCAAATAATGTCTGATAATAAAGAAGCCCAGAGTTAGAAATAGGGGAATCATTTGGTACAAGGGCAACTTCTCCAATTCTTCTCGAACCTTCATCAGTATCAAGCAGCTGCTTCAAAATCTCATATCCTTGCTCCGCTTCAAAATCCACAACTTTTCCATCTTTAAAAGTCAATTTAAAGTTATCAATGATATTCCCTTGATAAGAAAGCGGCTTTTTATTTGAAACATAACCATCTACACGATCTCTGTCTCCAGCCGTAAACACTTCTTCAGTAGGCATGTTTGGCAAGAAATCGGCTCCTTTCGCATTTTTACTTCCAGCCGCTACCCAAATGTGATTTTTAGGAAGTCCTACTGTCAAGTCAGTACCTTTTGAAGTATAGTGAAGTGCTACAAAGTTTTTATTGTTTAAAAATTCAGCTTTTTCAGTCAAGTTTTGTCTATGTTCTTCCCAAGCCTTAACAGGATCAGCTTTATCAACTCTTACAGTCTTTAATATTGCATCAAGCAGTTTTTCCTGTGCAATGTCAGTATTTGCTTCATCTGGGAATACAAGTTTTGCCCAGTCTGCCGAAGGATAGCTTGCGATTGTCCAAGAATTTACATCTGTCATAATGCAAGTTCTGTAATGTTTGTAGGCTTCTCCTGCATTTTTTGTCAATGCTCCCAGCTTTTCAGCATCAATTCCAGCAAATAAATTTGGAGAACTGCTTAAAATGTGGATAAATACGACATTATTGTCAAGATAATCATTTCTTTCGTCAATTGCCCATTGTGGAATGTGTGAATAGACTTCTTTCGATTGATATTCAGCATGAAGTCTTGATAATTTATCATCTGTCAATTTTACGTGAACATCACTTGCTCCCGCTTGATAAGCTAATTCTGTAACCTTATAGACTAACGGTAAAGCATCAGTTGTACAGTTTACCCAGACTTTCTGTTCTTTCTGCACATTTGCCCCAATTTTTACAATTACTTCTGCATATTTATTTAATTTTTCCTCAAAGTTGTTCATTTTTATTTTTCTCCTTTCAAACTATTTTTGTTTATTTGAATTTAGATTATATCCGAATTCTAGTGAAATTAAACCATCTGAAATTTTATCTCTATATCTTTTGGTAGGACTAGAGTAACTTCTTTTTAATCTAGGCGCTGTAACAGCGCTTATTCCAACCGAAAATTTATCTTTTTGAACTCCAATACCAATACCTCCATATCCATTTATCGGGGCAACCTTTATTTCTCCATGACCACCATTTTTATCAGTCCATTTCACATTTCCATTTGAAAATGACAAACCGAATGAAACTTTGGTGTATATCCCGTTATCCAGTCCAGTTCCTAATGTCATATAAAGTGGAACTGAAATTAAACTTCCTGAACTGCTTTTTATGCCATTTCCTTTGACTTTTAAAGCATTGTATACTATCCCTGCTCCAATTCCTGCTCCGGAATCATCAATAAATGGCTGTCTTCTTTCAAATGAAATCTTAACCCCGCTTCCTATTACATTTTTTACTTCTTGATTAAGATCATTTTTTTTCTGTCCTCTATAACTCCCGTAACTAGGACTTATAAAAATTTCTGCTCTTTCATCTGCCATTGCAAAAGGTGTTAATAGCATAAAGATAAAAAATAATTTTTTCATGTTAAATTCTCCTTATTGTATAAATATTTAATTTTTGAAAATTTTTACTTTTGTAATTTTATTAAAAACTTTTTTATTATTCGTATTTAAGAGCATATCCAAAATCTAGTGATATTGAAGCTCCACTTAACATAATGTTATCTCTATAATGTTTAGTAGGGCTGGAGTATATTCTTTTTGCTTTTGTTGATGTGCTGGCACTTACTCCGATTGAAAATCTGTCTTTTCTGACTCCAATACCGAAAGCAGCATATCCAGTTAATGGTCTAGCCTTTATTTTTCCAGAACCTCCGTTATTATCAGTCCATTTTACACTTCCGTTTCTAACTGCAAAGCCAGCTGAAAGTTTTGTGTATATCCCATTATCTGTTCCTGTTCCAAATATCAAATAAAGTGGGATTGAAACTAAATTTCCTGAATTATTTTTTACACCATTTCCTTTAACTTTCAAAGAATTATATGAAACTCCTATTCCTGCCCCTACTACAGCTTCACTTCCATCACCAAATGAAGCTATTGTTTCTTTTGAAAGTTTAATACCACTTCCAAGTGCATATTTTCCAACTTTAGAGCCGTTTTCCTTTCTTTGAGTAACATAAGTTGGACTTACAACAATTTCAGACCTATCTCCATATGTCGCCATTGCAAAAGGTGTTAATAGCATAAACGTCAAAAATAATTTTTTCATAAAAAATCCTCCTTGTATAATTTATTATTGATAAAAGATTTTCATTCTCTCATTTTCCTCGTTATCTTTATAAAATTGTAAATTATTATATTTCTCATCTTCAAAAATAATAAATTCATCATCATCTGAATTTGGGGTGCTATTTTTTAAGCTTTTTAGTCCTTTATAAAAATTTTTTATAGAGTTCTTGGCTTCTTTTACATAACTTTTATATTTATCAATATCCATTTTTTCATTTTCAATTTCTGAATTTTTTATTTTTTCGGCTTGAGATACTGCTAATTTAAAATCTTTTCCTAGTATTTCCAGTTGATTTATTAAGTTGTCATTTTTTTCGTCTGCAAACTCATCATCATAAAGTTTTTTATTAATTAGAGAAATAATGAATTTTATACGGAAAATATTATATGCGGCAGTTTGTCGGCTATTTTTTAAATTATTTAGTAAATATTTTGCCGATAGGGACTCTAAATTTTGAAATTTTGATTCAATATTATAAGAATCGTATGACATAAGAATTTCTTCGTATTCTTTATCTAAAATTTTACCTTTCTGAAAATTATCTTTTTTATATTCGTTACTTTTATAATAATTCTAAAGCTTTCATTTCATCTGGTGACATATTTTGAAGTTTTTCAAATTTTACCTTTTCTTCTTCAGTCATTTTATCAGATTGTGTTTCTTTTAAATTAGAACCATCATTGCAACTAAAAATAAAAATAGCTGTAAAAATTAACAAAAAAATTTTTTTTATGACACCTCCGTAAAAAAAATTAATCTTCAAATCCATTTGGATTTTTTTTCTGCCAGTTCCAAGAATCTCTGCACATATCCTCGATAGAGTATTTTGCTTCCCAGTTTAATAATTTTTTCGCTTTTGAGGCATCGGCATAACAAACAGCAATATCTCCTGCTCTTCGTCCATCAATTACATAAGGAATTTCTTTTCCAACAGTTTTTTCAAAATTATGTAAAATTTCAAGAACACTGTATCCTTTTTCACTTCCTAAATTTATTGCATCAAAACCAAGATTTTTGTTATTAAATAAATAATTTATTGCTGCCGAATGTCCTGCTGCCAAATCATTTACATGAATGAAATCTCTTATACAAGTTCCATCTGGAGTGTTGTAATCATTTCCAAAAATATGTAGTTTGTCGAGTTTTCCAACTGCAACTTGAGTTATATAAGGGGAAAGGTTGTTTGGAATTCCATTTGGATCTTCTCCAATTCTTCCGCTTTCATGAGCCCCTAATGGATTAAAATATCTAAGTGCAATAATATTCCAAGTCTTGTCAGATTTTGCTAAATCCATTAAAATATGCTCGATAATTATTTTTGTACGTCCATAAGGATTTGTAGTTTCTCCCATTGGATCAGTTTCTACGAAAGGGACTTTGTCAGAAGTTCCGTAAACCGTAGCCGAAGAACTGAATACAATATTTTTTATATCAAATTCTTTCATTACTTCAAGTAAAGTAACCATACCAAATAAATTATTTTCATAGTACATAAGTGGTTTTTCCACAGATTCTCCAACTGCCTTGAATCCTGCAAAATTAATTACAGCATCAATTTTGTTTTCATTAAATATTTTTCTCAAACCTTCTTTATTTTTTATATCCAGCTCATAAAAAGATATTTTTGTTTCAGAAAGTTCTTCTAAAATTGAAATAACCTTTCTGCTTGAATTACTAAAATCATCAACTATAATCGGATGAAATCCTTTTTTTATCAAGTCTAAAACTGTGTGAGAGCCTATATATCCAGCTCCTCCTGGAACCAAAATTGTTTTCATAAAAACATCCTTTCTTTCTAAAATTTCTATTTTTGTATGTAAGAAAATTTTAAAATTATTAAACTAAACTATGCAAATTAATTTTTTTCATGATTTCATCAAAAGTTTGAAATCCATTCAAAGTTTCTACAATTTCTCCATCCTTAAAAAGAACAAGCATAGGAAGGCTTCTTATCTTAAATTTAGTTCCAAATTCAGGATAATCGTCAACATCAATCCTAACAATTTTACATTCTGAAGAGTCAGCTACTTCAGTAATAACTTTTTCAAGCATCTGGCAAGGTCCGCACCAAATAGCATGAAAATCAACAAGTGTAATTCCAGTTTGCGAAATTGTTTCGTTATCAAAATCTTCTCCTGCATAATTGATGATTTTACTCATATTTTCACCTCTTAATTTTTATAAAGTTATATTTTCCGTTATTATACCAATTTTAATTAATTTGTGCAATTTTATTTTTTGATTTGTCTAATTTTACGTGCTTGCAATTATTTTTTAAATATGTTATAATCAAAATGATAAAAATAAATTTAAAAAACAAAAAATCAAAATAAATGGAGGAAAAATTAAAATGGCAAAAGCTAAATTTGAGAGAAGCAAACCACACGTAAACGTAGGAACAATAGGTCACGTTGACCATGGGA
>CAUQGN010000037.1:0-17935 GCA_963517565.1 uncultured Leptotrichia sp.
CAGAAACCTTTCTTTTTTTGTATATTCTTGTCACATATGTATTATCTCACAACATTTTTTGAAATTTTTCTTATTTTCTCATTTGGGTTCAATATAACACTAAAATATATTATAAAGTCTAACACTAATTAATTCCTGTCCTTTTTTATAACAGAAGGATATCTCATAAGTCGTAAAGAATTTTACTTTTTTATCTTACAAGACAGCCTTCTGTATCAAATTCTACTAGTTCTCAACATATTCTTTTATAATTTTTTCTGCTTTTTGTGTAATTTCACCATAGCTTCCTTCTGGCGAGAATTTTTCCAGCACTGCTACTTCAATTTTTTTCGGTTTTGGGAACTTCATATATCTTGAATATGCTTCAAATGCACCTTTTATTCCAAGACATTGAATATCTACATTCAGTTCCTTTGCAATTATAGCAAATACCTTTTTAAATTGAGCAACTTTTCCATCTTTTGTTCTTGCTCCTTCTGGGAAAATTACGATGCTTTTACCACTTTTTAGATATCCAACTATTTCTTCTACACTTTTTCTAATATTTTTGTTAATATCAATTAAAACGACATTTCCATTTGAAACAAGAAGTTTCATTACACCTTTTTTAAAATACCAGTCAATTGCTAAAAATAATGTATTAAAAACAATTTTATTTGGAAATAGTGATCCTAGAATTAACGGATCTACAAAACTTTGATGATTTGATACAAAAATCTGCGGATTG
Organism: uncultured Leptotrichia sp.; assembly: GCA_963517565.1. Taxonomy (GTDB): domain Bacteria; phylum Fusobacteriota; class Fusobacteriia; order Fusobacteriales; family Leptotrichiaceae; genus Leptotrichia. Next base: position 728 of record CAUQGN010000037.1, read on the forward strand.
TCTGTCAATTTTTTTCTGTCAATTTTTTTTACTCTGAAATATAAATCGACAATCGGTTGAAATATTTTTAAAAATTTGGTTACCCAACGATTTTTATTGTCCTCTATAGGTTTTGTTTCACTTATAATCTGTTTCCAGTCAATATCGTTGTCTTCAAATTTTGTAGCTTTTTGGTTGATGTATTCAGATAATAATTTTAAATTTGGCATTCCAGCAAACTTTTCTTCATCCAGCTGAATTCCAAAACTGTTTTCTATAAATGCAAAAAATTCTACAATGTCAAGTGAATCCATTCCGATTTCAAGTTCCAGATTTTCTTCTGGCTGTGGCTCAATTCCTTTATTTTTCTTGACATATTCCTTTAATATTTTGTATGCTTCATCGGTTGGTTCAGGTGTTTTTTCTTTTTTTACAATTTCATTTTTTTCGTATAAGTCCGGCAACATAAATCTACGTGTCTTTCCAACTCTAGTTTTTGGTAATTCTTCTTCAAACAGCTTATAATCAAGCACTTTTTCGTAGTTATGTGCCTTTAGGTTATAATCTTCCACTATATTTTTTATATAAGCCTTTGTATTTGTAATCCCACGTTTTCTAAACTCTAATAGATCTGGAACGATTATTGCAGCTAACTTATTTTTGTAATTAAAAATACCAATTTCCTTGATTAATCCGTTACTTTGTGCAATTACCCTATTTTCAAGCGTTTCTGGATCAATATTCTTACCATTTGAAAGAACAATCATTGTATTTTTTCTTCCGCGAATTGTAACATAGCCTTCTTCATCAATTGTCGCTAAGTCTCCTGTCTTGAACCATCCGTCTTCAGTAATTACTTCCGCCGTCTTATCAGGCTTATTGTAATAGCCTTTCATAACAATCGGACCTTTAACCCACAGTTCTTCATCCACAATCTTTATTTCAATGTTATTAAGTTTTTTCCCAACTGTTCCGATTTTTCTTTCTTTTTTTGAATTTACAGCGATAACCGGTGCAGTTTCGGTAAGTCCATAACCCTCAAGGGCGTAAAATCCCAATGTTTCATAAAACTTTGAAATTTCAGGATCCATTTTTGCTCCACCAACAACAATGAAGTCAAGATGTCCACCAAATTTTTTATGGACTTTTGCAAAGACTTTTCTTTTTATCTTTAATGATTTGACATTGCTCATCATTTTGTAAATAAACCGTGTAATGAATTTTGCGTCAATTTGCTGCTTTATTCCATCATAAAATAGCTTGAATACTCTTGGCACACCTATTATTGCAGTTACTCTATTTTTTTCAAGAGCGTCAAATATTTCCTTGCTTGCAATTTTTTCTACAAATACAATTGAAGTCTGATATTTTAACATCAAAAGAACGCTCGCCGTCAAAGGCAGAACATGGTGAAACGGCAATATTGCTAAAATCTGATCCCTGTAATCAAATATTCCTTTTTCGTAAAGTCCTTCCATTTCAGTATTTAAATTATTGAAAGACAGCATTACACCTTTTGGACTTCCAGTTGTTCCTGAAGTATAAAGCATAGCCGCTGTTTCATCTCCAGTTGGATTTTCGAGTTCAAACTGCATATTTTTTATAGCATTCATTTTTTCCTGTTCAACTGTAATTTTATCCACATTTATTATTTTTATAGTATTTTTTGAACTATATTTTTCAACTGCTTCAAAAACAGTTTTTTCTGTTTCATTTGAGCAGAAAATTACGTTTGGATGTGAATCTTCCAGCACGTATAAAATTTCGCCTGAATTGCTGTTGGCATCAAGGGCGATTCCAGCTGATTTTTTATCCCATACTGCAAAAAAGCTGTAAATCCATTCTGGACGATTTTCCATAACAATCAGCCCAAATTTTTCTTTTTCCAATTCAACTACATATTCAGAAAAATACTTTATATTATTTATCAAATCAATATAATTAATGTGTTTATTATCAAAATCAACTAATGCCAGTCGCTCTGTTTTCTCTAAAAACATAATTTTCCTCCTTTTTTTATTAACACATCCTAAATTTAATTTAGTATACCATAATCATAAATAAAATTCAATTTGACATTGTTTTGCATATAAAATTTTTCTACTGTAAAATATAGTCTTTGAAACTATTTTGCTATAGTTTTACTGACAAACTAAATATTTACATTGATTATTTTAAAATATATTGTACAATATAATTATATATCGTGTAAAAAATAATTATAGAAAGGAAAGTAGTCCTATGAAACCAATTTTTATTGTATCTACAACTTATACAAAATCTCTTGAAGAAGTGGGGAAATTTAGGCAGGAACATTTTGAGTTTATTCAAAAAAATATTGATGCTGGAAAATTTATCGCAGGAGGTCGCCAAAATCCCCCAACTGGCGGACTTATTTTAGCATACAATGTAACAAAATCAGAACTTGAGGAAATATTAAAAGAAGACCCTTATTATAAAAATGATTTAATAGAAACTGTAATAACTGAATTTACACCTGCACTGCTTGATAAGGATTTTGAAAAATTAAAAGAAAAATAATTATTAATCTAGATAACTTAATACTAAACCCCATTTAAATAACAGATTTATTACAAACTTTTCTAGCAAAGAATAAAAACCTAATATTTTCAAATAATTAAAATATAATTTTCATTTTTTATAAACTAATCCGTCGGAGCATTTTTTTGTCCTGGCAAAACTGTTTGAGCATAGCGAGTTTTTTGTCAGTACAGAAAAATGTCGTAGACTAGCCATAGGTTGTAGGATTTGCGGCAATGAGCAATCCTACGAAAATAAAAAAGAAAAAACATAGTAATATGAAAAAATATTTATTAATCAAAATATCTAAAAAATAATAAAAAACAATTTAGTTGAATGATTATAAATTAACTATTAAACAACCTTATCATAAAAATTTATCCTCATTTTTAAACTGGAAATAATATTAAATAGTCAATCATAGAATTTAAATTATCTAATAAGCATTAATTTAATAAAAAAAGAACCTACTCTATAATCAATAATGAATAAAATAGAAATAGGTTCTTTATTTTTGTATTTAACTTAAATCAAGAATTTAAAAAATTAATACCATCCTCTTAATTTCATTGCTTTTGAAATTCTTTCGATACTCTTCATATAAGCAGCATTTCTCAAGTCTACTTTGTATTCATCTGCTAAGTTCCATACATCTTCAAATGCTGTTGACAATAACGCATCTTCTTTTTGCTGAACTTCTTCAAATGGCCAGTAGTAACTTTGTAAGTTTTGTACCCATTCAAAGTATGAAACTACAACTCCACCTGAGTTTGCCAGAATATCAGGAATAACTATAATTCCTTTTTTGAATAAGATTTCATCAGCTTCTGGAGTAGTTGGACCATTCGCTCCTTCTGCCACTACTTTTGCTTTAATTCTGTCAGCATTTTCAGAAGTAATCTGGTTTTCTAGGGCACATGGCGCTAAAACGTCAACTTCTAATTCTAATAATTCAGCATTCGTAATGTCTTTTCCATATCCTTTATTTGCTGCAATACGTCCATTTTCTTCAAAATCTTTTATTACAGTTTCCATGTCAATTCCATTTTCATTGTAAATTGCGATATCAGCATTTGAAAAAGCCACAATTTTTGCACCATCTTTATATGCATAATATGCTGTGTAAAAACCTACATTTCCAAATCCTTGTACAGCGTATGTTGCTCCTTTAACATCAATGTTCAATTTTTCCAATGCTTTTTTAGCTGTTAAATGAACTCCGTATCCAGTTGCTTCTGTTCTTGCAAGAGATCCTCCAAATTCTAAAGGTTTTCCTGTGAATACACCTTTTGTTGATTTTCCTGCTACTTCTTCATAAGCGTCAACCATCCATGACATAATTTGTCCATTTGTATTAACATCTGGAGCCGGTATGTCAACTTTTTCTCCAATAATTGGTGAAATTGCTTTTGCAAAACCTTTAGAGATTCTTTCTAACTCAGCTTTAGAATATTCTTTAGGGTTAATTGCCATTCCACCTTTTCCACCACCATAAGGGATTCCTGCTACTGAACATTTGAATGTCATCCAAGTAGATAATGCTTTTACTTCATCTCTTGTTACATCTGGATGAAATCTAAGCCCACCTTTGAAAGGTCCTACTGCATTGTTGTGCTGCGATCTGTATCCTGTAAATGTTTTAACTGTTCCGTCGTCTAATTTTACTGGGAACGATACTTCCAACACTCTCATTGGATTTTTTAGGATTTCATAAACAGCCGGATCTGCATTTAATTTATCACAAGCTGATTTGATTTGTTTTTGAGCAATCTCAAATGGATTTAATGTTTCTTTTGCCATTGTTTCTACCTCTCTTTTCTCTAGTCTGTTCTGATTTTTAAACTCTATTAAAAATCTTCTCTACTGTTACATCATACTACAATTTTACACAAAATTGCAAGCATTTTTTATAAAACACATACTATTTTAATTTTTACTTCACTAAAGAAAAATTTGTAATTGCAAAAAAAATAATATTATATTATAATGAACATATGTACTTATTAAAAATAGTAAAAAACTAAGTATTTATAATTTTTTCAGAAAGGAAAATAATGGAAAAGCAATATTTTGAGAGTTTTGATAATAAAAAAATTCCTTATTTATTTTTTGAATCAAAAAGAGAAAAATATAAAAACAATGTTGTAATACTTCATGGAATGATGGAACCTGTCGACAGATATACTGAATTTTCAGAATTTCTGGCTTCAAATGGATACAATGTTTTTGTTATGGAAATTCGTGGGCATGGTGAACTGAAAGAAAGTGAAATTGGAGATTTTGGGAGAGGTGGAATAAAATCAGTCTTCAAAGATATTGACAACTTTTTTACAAAGATTTTAAGCAAAGTTGGAGCAACTCCGAGCAACACAACAATTCTTGGACATAGCATGGGGGCTCTTATCGGAACACAATGGGGAATAAAAAATAAATATAAATACTTCATTTTGTCAGCTTTGCCGTTAAAAAATCAATTAGAAGCCATTGGAGGAAATCTCGCCACTATTTTAGAAAGAATCATTTTCAGAAAAGTTTCTGCATTTAACAAAATTTTTGAAAAATATAATTCAGCCTTTGAACCAAACATAACTAAATTTGACTGGCTGACAAGAGATGAGGCTGAAAATAAAAAATATGAAGATAACGAACTTTGCGGCTATCCTGTCACACCAAAGTTTTTTTCTGGACTTTTTTCTATGATGAGATTTATAAACAGAAATCACAAAAAATTAGATGAACATACAAAAATACTAGCTATTTATGGAACTGACGACAAAGTATCCAATATTCCATATCTTAGTAAATTTTTTAATATATTAAGAAAGAAAAAAAGAAGAATAAATATTCTCGAAAATAGAAATGGACGGCATGAATCGCTTAATGAAACAAATAAGCATGAAATTTATGATGAAATTTTAAAATGGCTAAATGCAAAGGATTTTTAATTTATAGCAAAAAATTTAAAAAATTTACAAAAAATAATAAATTTTTATCAAAAAATATGGTATAATTAAGAAAGTTAATTTTAATTAGGAGGAAAAATGGGAGCATTTGATTTTGTAAAAATATTTAGAGTAAATAAAAGCATCTCAATAGATTTGGGAACTGCAAACATATTGATTTATGACAAACAAAGAAAAAAAATAGTATTAAACGAGCCATCTGTGGTTGCAAGAGATAGAAAAACTGGAAAATTAATTGCAGTTGGAAGAGAAGCCAGGGAAATGCTAGGAAAAACTCCTGACAGCATTCAAGCTATCAAACCGTTGCAAGATGGAGTTATTGCTGACATTGACTCAACAAAGGAAATGATTACATACTTCATCCATAAAATTTATGGAAATTCATTATTCAAGCCAGAAGTAATGATCTGTGTGCCAATCGAAGTAACAAGTGTGGAAAGAAAAGCCTTGTTTGATGCAGTAAAAGGTGCTAAAAAAACATATATTATTGAAGAAGGAAGAGCCGCTATTATCGGTTCAGGTGTAAATATTTCACAACCTGAAGGAAGCATGGTAATTGATATAGGTGGAGGTTCTACTGATATTGCTATTCTTTCACTTGATGAAATTATCGCAAGCAAGTCAATCAGAATCGCTGGAAACAGATTTGACGAAGATATCGTGAAATATGTAAAAAGAAAATACAACTTGTTAATCGGAGACAGAACTGCTGAAAAAATTAAAAAAGAAATGGCAACAGCACTAAAGGTTCAGTCGCCTGAAGTTATGGAAATAAAAGGTAGAGACTTGGAATCTGGTATTCCTAACACAGTAGAAATCAATGCAAACGAGATTTATGAAGCAATTGAAGATTCTTTATTCCAAATCGTAAACTCTACAAAAGAAGTTCTTGAAAAATGTCCTCCTGAACTTGCAGCAGACATTTTGGATAACGGAATTGTAATGACTGGTGGAGGTTCTCTAATCAAAAACTTTATCGATATGATGGAAAAAGAAGTTGGAATTAAAGTATTCTTATCTCCAAATCCACTAGATTCAGTAGTTTTAGGTGGAGGAGCCGCATTTGATAACAAAAAATTATTAAGAACTCTTCAAATGAAAGAAAATTAATATTTGTTATTAATAAAAAAAGAGAAAATGAGAAAAAATGAAATTACAGGAAATAAACGAAAAATTTAAAAATGAAATAAATCAGGATAAAATAAGTGCAAGTTATCTCTTTTATGGTGATAAGAGAGTTGACTTGCTTTCTTATGCACTAATGTTTTCAAAGATGATTATGACAAAGAATGTTCAGAATGATGATGAAAAAGAGAAAATAGAACGGTTTATTGATAATTTCCAGCACCCTGACATTGAAATAATAAATAAAAATAATGAAAACATAAAAATTGACGAAGTGCGGGAAATCATCTATTCATCAATAGAATCTTCATTTAACTCGCCAAAAAAAATATTTATTCTGTGCGGAATTGAAAATTTACGAAAAGAATCTTCAAACGCACTTTTAAAAATCTTGGAAGAGCCGCCACAAAACGTATATTTTATACTTCTTTCAAGAACATTAAACATCATTTCTACGATAAAATCCCGTACAATTAAATTTCATCTATCTGGAATGAATAACTATGAACTGGGAGTAAGCAAGGAAATCTACTATTTCTTTGATGGAAATGAAAACGATATTTTAGAATTTAAAAGACAAAATCTCTCACTTGGTGATATTCAGTTTCAAATTAATACTGTAGAAGATATTTTACAAATTATTTTTGAAATGAAAAATTACACAACTGGAGAACTGGTTATAAAAAATAATCTAGATTTGACGATAAAATATAATAAAAGTATTGAATTGTTATCACAGAGAATACGTTTCTGGGATATTGAAAACGTATATTTTTTTATAAACGAAATTGAAAATGAACTAAAAAAGGAAAAGGAATTTCTGATAAATTTCCTTTCAAAAATTATTATAAACGTAAAACATTCTGTAGAATCAGACGAATTGAAAAAATTGATAAATTTGAAAAACAGTATTAGAAGCAATGTAAATGTAAAAAGTGTGATTTTTAACTTTTTTGATACTTTACAAAATTTTTAGAACTTATTGAATAAAATTAATAATAATGCTAAATCCCCATTTAAAAATAGGAATATATTTTTATAATGGGGATATTTAATAACTAATTTATAATCATTCAATTAAATTATTTTTTAGATATTTTGATTAATAAATATTTTCTTATATTATTAAACAAAATAATCTAATATTAAATCCTGTTAAAAAATAGAAACTGTTAAGGACAATCAGAACCCAAAGTTCCATTTCATAGTCAGAACTATACATATCCTTTCACCATAAACTTCAAAATTAGAAGAAAATATGTATATGATTTTTCGACTTTTTTCCCAATAATTTCTGTACAAATTTTATAGTTTTAAAATTCAAAAAACTCCTCAATCGTAGTTTTCAATCCATGCTCCACATTTGATGTTGAAATAAATTTAGCTATTTCCTTAATTTCAGGAATTGCATTTTCTACAGCCACAGGCATTCCCACGTACTCCAGCAACGGCTTATCGTTGGCACTGTCACCAACCGCAATCATTTCTTCAGGCTTTATATTTTCAATTTCTCCCAATTTTTTCAATGTTTTTCCTTTATCCACATTTTTGTTGGCAATTTCTAGAAAAATTGGTTTTGAAATGGCAATAAAATAATCATTCCCATGAACTTTATTCATATGCTCTTCAGCTATTAATACTTCTTCTGGCTTCCCGACAATCATACATTTTGTAGTTTTATCAATTCCTTTTTCTTGAAGTTCAGAAAGTTTATCAAATTTTTTAAATTTCATATTACATTGACTTACCTCAAATAATACTTCATCTGTTGCTTCTGTTCCATAAACCGTATCTCCAACATACAAAATCATCGGAACATTTATTTCCTTTGAAACTTTATAAACGTTTTCAATATCCTTTTTTCCAAGCCCTTCGTGAAAAATTACCTCATTTGTCTTTATATCAATTAATTCTCCGCCGTTAAATGCCAGCACATATCCTTCGTATTTATCCATTTGAAGTTCTTTTGCATAATCAAGCATAGCATAACTAGGTCTACCGCTCGCAAGCACAAATTTAACTCCTTTTTCTTTCTGAACTTTAATAATCGCCTCAATATTTTCCTTTGTTATATTATGTTCTTCATCCAGTAATGTTCCATCCATATCAGTCGCAATTAATTTATAATCCATAAAATCCTCTCACTTTCTCTATTTATAATAATTTTACTAATTCATTCAAATCTTTTTCTGTAGTTGCCCAGCTTGTTGCCAGTCTTATCACTGTGTGTTTTTCATCTGCATAAAATGTCCGTAAATATTCCTTCAACTCATTAACATAGACTTTTTCTTCCTGTAAAACTGATACTTTATATTGATATTATACAGGAAATACGAGGAAAAGTCCATATAAACAGAAATTTCTAAAAAATCTAAATTAAAACATGACTCTCATTTTAATATTCTAACACAAGATATTGATTTTTGAATTTTTTTGAAGTAAAATATTATAGAATAGATTATCTAAAAATTCAGTAAGAAAGAAGGGCTAAATTATGAAAAAATTTATTTTAATGCTATTATTTATTTTAGGAAGTTTTGCTTTTTCAGAAATAACGGAGCAGGAAACTGACAGTTTCTTATTACCAAAAGCTCAATTTTACATCTCAAATCAGAAAGACTGGTTTTTTGGAGAAGATCCAGCTGATTTTGATGGAGAATATACTAAATGGGAAAAGCATCATTATTTCATCAGTGTTCTTCCTATCGGAAATAAATATAAAATTGCCTATATACCTTTTGAAGAAATAAAATCTTACGACAAAGAAGGCTATCCTATTTTAACTTACACAACAACAAAACAATATGTTATAAAAAGCCGTAGAAAAGAAAATATACCTACAGCGACTTCGTATAATATCAATATTATGTTTGCAGGAATGTTTCCTGGAACTGAAATAAAAAATGGAAAAAAATATGAGAGAGACAGTTATCAAGTACTTTCAGAAAGTGAATTAAATGCTCTGTTAAAATCAAAAAATGCGAAAAGGCTTGATTCAACCACAGAAAAAAATACGAAAGCATGGCTAGATTGGTTATTCCATAACACTAACTAATCTATTATTTTTGGGGACAAAGTATTAGGACTCTTGCTAGCAGATTAATATAATTTTATTTTAAAAAAAGTACACTCTACTGGGGTTTCTCCCAGTTTTTTCTTTTCTCAAAACTTCTCCAAAACAAAAAAACCATCCCAAAAAGCCAAAAAAACTTTTCAAGACAGTTTTCAAAAACAAATATTCTAATTTCTTAATTTTATCCTCCAAGATAAGCCTTCTTAATTTCAGGATTTGTAAGCAGTTCCTTCCCTGTTCCTTCCAGAATTATTTTTCCAGTTTCCAGAACGTAGCCTCTGTCTGCAATTGATAGTGCCATATTGGCATTTTGTTCTACTAACAGCACAGTTACGTTTTCTTCTTTATTAATTCTTACAATTATGTTGAAAATTTCCTGCACTAATAATGGTGCTAGACCCATTGACGGCTCATCTAGCAATAGTAGTGAAGGATTTGACATTAAGGCTCTTGCCATTGCTAGCATTTGCTGTTCTCCTCCACTCATTGTTCCTGCCAGCTGTTTTTTACGTTCAGCAAGTCGCGGAAATAGAGAGAACATATGTTCCATATCTTTTTTTATTTGATCTGTATCATTTCTTGTAAATGCTCCCATTTCCAAATTTTCCAGTACAGTCAATTCTGTAAAGATTCTACGTCCTTCTGGAACATGTGCCATTCCACGGCTGACAAGTTTGTAAGCATCAATGTTAGTTACATTTTCCCCGCTTAGGGAAATTTCTCCTGATTTTATTGGTACAAGCCCTGAAATAGCGTGAAGTGTAGATGTTTTTCCTGCACCATTTGCACCAATTAGAGAAACGATTTCACCTTTTTTTATCTGAAATGAAATGTTTTTTATAGCATGAATTCCGCCATAATATACATTTAAATCATTTACATTTAAAATATTCACTTTTCCTCCTTTTTGCTAATTTTATTAATTTTCTTCTTAAATTTTATTCTCCCAAATAAGCTGCAATAACTTCTTTATTATTTTGAATTTCGTCAGGCAGACCTGAAGCAATAATTCTTCCAAAATTCAGCACATAGAGTCTTTCACAAATTCCCATTACCAAGTCCATATCATGCTCAATTAGTAGGATTGCAATTTTAAATTTATTTCTTATAAAGCTAATTGTGTTCATTAGCTCTTTTGTTTCATTTGGATTCATTCCGGCCGCAGGCTCATCCAGCAGCAATAATTTTGGATTTGTCGCCAAAGCTCTTGCTATCTCCAGTTTTCTCTGCTGCCCATAAGATAAGTTTCCAGCTGTAATATTTGCCATTTCAGCCATATCAAAAATATCCAGCAAATCAAGTGCCTTATCTGTTATTTCCTTTTCTTCCTTCCAAAATCTAGGAAGCCTAAAAATCGCTTCAAAAGTGTTGTACTTCATACTGCTGTTAAGTGCCATCTTTACGTTGTCAAGCACTGTTAATTCCTTAAATAATCTTATATTCTGAAATGTTCTGGCAACTCCTAAAGCAACTATTTGTGGAGTAGTTTTTTTATTTATACTAATCTGATTTATAGAAATATCTCCGTCAGTAGGCTTGTAAACGCCTGTGAGCAAGTTAAATATTGTCGTTTTTCCAGCTCCGTTTGGACCAATCAATCCAACCAGTTCCCCTTCTTTAATCTCAATATTTACCTCATCAACAGCTCTTAGCCCACCAAAAGATATTCCCAAATCTGTCGTTTTTAATAATGACATATTTTTATCTCCTATTTTACTTCATTTTTATATTTATCAAAAATATTTAACTTTCGCTTTTCTCACTCTTATTATTTCTATAATTTCTAATCCTGTTAATTCTTCTCTTTGTTCCTGCAAATGTAAATTCCTTCGTACCAAAAATCCCTTTTGGACGGAAAATCATTAATGAAATTAATATGATTGCATAAACTAAGTATCTAAACTGCGAAACATCTCTTAATCTTTCATTTAGAAGTGTCAAAATCGTTGCTGCGATAATTGCTCCCGTAATACTTCCAAGCCCACCTAGCACTACCATAACAAGAATTTCTATTGAGAATAAAAACCCAAATTTATCTGGTGTCAAAATTCCAATATTATGAGCAAATAATGATCCTCCAACTCCAGCAAAAAACGCTGAAAAAGCAAATCCATAAAGTTTTACACGATTTAGTCCAATTCCTATATTTTCTGCCGCAATTTCATCTTCCCTAATTGACAGAATTTCCTTCCCTTTTCTGGAAGTCATCGCCATTGCGATTACAATAATCGAGATAACTACAATGAAATATGTATTTGAAAAATCTAGAATTGTTGGAATATTGTTAAGTCCAGTTGCTCCACCTAAAAAGTCCAGATTTTGAATAATATATTTTATAATTTCTCCGAAGGCAAGCGTTATAATAGCAAGATAATCTCCTCTTAACCTAAGGGTACTTCCACCAACAAAAAATCCAAATATAGCCGCAACCAGTCCACCAAACAATGATACTAATATTAACTGTAAAAATGGAGGCAAATTATAGTTTACAAGTATTTTTGAAATAAATGCCGCTGAATATCCACCAATTGCGATAAATCCAGCTTGCCCCAAATTAAGCTGTCCCATAAGACCAACTGTTATGTTTAGACTCACTGCAAATAAAACAAAAATTAATATATTTATATAAATTCCTTTTGTATAACTGAAAGGATCATTTGAATCAAAAGTAAAACTGAGAACGATATAAAGTGCAACTATCGAAATAAATGTAACTACATAATTTTTTACATTTAATTTGTTAAAATAATTTAAGTTTTTCCATTTATATTCTTGTACTTCTTTATTTTCTTTGATCTTATTATTCTGTTCGTTTTGATTTTTTTCTGTATTATCTGTATTTTTTGTTTTTACATCTTTATTGTTTTTTTCCATATTTTCCATTTTCCTCCTTTCCAATTACACTTTTTCTTTCATATTCTTACCAAACAGTCCATTTGGCCTAAAAATTAATATCAATATCAGCACACCAAATACTATAGGATTTGCCCAAGTTGTAAGTGATGAGCCTTTTACATACGCCTCAAGAAGTCCTAAGACATATCCTCCAACCATAGCTCCTGGAATACTTCCAATTCCTCCAAATACAGCCGCAATAAACGCCTTCAGTCCTGGCAGCATTCCCATATATGGCTCAATTTGCGGATAAACAATCGCATACAATGCCCCGCCTAACGCTCCAAGTCCAGAACCAATCGCAAATGTTATAGCAATAGTTTTATTTACATTAATTCCCATAAGCTGTGCCGCTCCTGTATCCTGTGAAACTGCTCTTGTCGCTTTTCCCAATTTTGTATTTTTAATAAACAAGTTCAAAGCAACCATGCAAATTAAAGTAACTGCAATTACAAATATTGTAAGCATGCTAATTTGCAAAAATCCTAGACTGATTTTGTTATTATTTGATAAAAATGCTGGTATATATTTCTGATCAATAACTTTTGGATTTGCTCCAAATATTATAAGTGCCAGGCTTTCCAGCAAAAAGCTCATTCCAATCGCTGTTATAAGTGCCGAAATTTTAGGCGCATTTCGAATTGGACGATATGCAAAAAAATCAATTACAACTCCCAAAATAGCACATATAACAATTGACAAAATAATAGCCAAAATTAACGGCATTCCATGTGACACGGCAATCAAAGTAGCATAAGCTCCCACCATAAGTATATCACCATGTGCAAAATTTATAAGTTTAACGATACCATAAACCATTGTATATCCCAATGCAATAAGGGCATAAATACTTCCAGTCTGCAGTCCGTTAATAGTCTGTTCAATAAAACTCTTTAACATATTTAAAAACTCCTCATATTCTTTACTTATATACGCTTTATTTTTCATTCATATACTTAGGCAGCTTTAAAATCATACTCTTCCTTTATAAAATTAAATATAACCTTAAAGCTGCTTACGTATATTTACCCAAATTAATTTTCTTCTTTTTAGATAAAAAAAGTTCCAGAGTGTTAGAAGAAAGAAAACTTCTCCTAACAACCGAACTTTATAATAATTATTATTTTCTATATTTTTAGAATTTTTCCTTCAACGTAAGTTTTCCATCTTTTACTTCAATAAATGTTACTTTTTTCTCAGGGTTTCTTTCTGCATCATATTTTAGGGAACCTGTAACCAAAGTTCCATTAAAGTTTTTAATCGCTTCTTTTATTGCATCTTTTGAAGACAAGTCAGAAACATTTTTTAATGCTGTTTCTAAAATAGTTCCTGTGTCATACCCTAAAGCAGCAAAAATAATTGGATCTATTTTATATTCACTTTTGTATGCAGCAATGAATTTTTGTACATTTTGATCAGGATCATCTGGTGCAAACTGGCTTGCAAAAACTGCTCCATTTGCAACTTTTCCAAAGTTAGTCTGGATTCCGTCCCATCCATCTCCACCCATAAATTGAGAACTTATTCCAAGTTCTTTTGCCTGTGTCAAGATTAATCCAATTGTGTTGTAATAATCAGGTACAAAAATTACTTCAGGATTATATCCTTTTACTTTTGTAAGTAATGCTCTAAAGTCTTTGTCATCAGCAGTATATTGTTCTTCTTTTACTTGAATTCCTTCTTTTTTAGCCTGTTCCTTAAATGCGTTTGCAAGCCCTACAGAATAATCACTCCCTGTATTAGTTAAAACTGTAATATTTTTATGCCCTTTTGACTTTGCATATTTTGCAACAACAACACCTTGATAAGGATCTGTAAATGTCGTTCTATAAACAAAATCCTTTCCTTTTGTAATATCAAATGCAGTTCCAGTTGCTGTAATCATAGGAATTTTAGCCTGTTGTGCAAGCGGTGCAATTGCAAGAGATGGTCCAGATGTAACTTCTCCTACAAAAATGTCAATTTTATCTTGTGAAACCATTTTTTTAAATGCATTAATTGCTTCCTGCACATCACCTTTACTATCTGCTTCTACAATTTCAATTTTTTTACCATTAATTCCGCCAGCAGCATTTATTTCTTTTACTTTTAATTTAAATCCGTTTATTGTACTTGTTCCATATTGTGCTACATTTCCAGTTAATGCCCCTATAACACCAACTTTTATAACATTGCTGTCCTTAGACGACTTTGCTCCACAGCTTAGTACGAATAATGCCAACAATGAAACTAAAAATAATATTTTTTTCATCGTCGTTCTCCTTCAATATCATATTTTTTATAAATAATTTATTTTATTTCTTAAATTTAAAATTTTTCTTTTAATGTAAGTTTTCCACCTTTTACTTCAATAAATGTAACCGCTTTTTCAGGGTTTCTGTCAGTATCAAATTTTAACTTTCCAGTTATAAGATCAATACCGCTAACTCCATTCATAGCTTCTTTTATAGATGGTCCTGTCAAATCTTTTGAAGATTTTAATGCAACTTCCACAATTTCCACTGTGTCGTATCCAAGTGCAGCAAACATTATTGGTTCTTTATTAAATTTAGCTTGATAATCTTTCATAAATTTCTGAACATTTTCAGCTTTATCTTCTGGAGAAAATTGGCTTGCAAAAATTGCTCCTTCTGCAACTGCTCCAAAGTTAGTCTGAATTCCGTCCCATCCATCTCCTCCAAAATATTGCGCAGTTATTCCCAAATCTTTTGCCTGAGAAATAATTAACCCAATTGTATTGTAATAATCAGGTATGAAGATAGCTTGTGGATTTTGTCCTTTTACTTTTGTCAAAATCGCTTTAAAATCTTTATCGTCATTTGTATATTTTTCTTCGGTAATAGTTACTCCATCTTTTGCAGCCTGTTCTTTAAATGCATTTGCAATTCCTACGGAATAGTCATTTGAAGAATTTGTTAAAATTGCAATTGATTTTACACCTTTTGATTTTGCGTATTTTGCAGTTGCTGTTCCTTGATAAGGATCTGTAAATGTCGTTCTAAATACGAAATCTTTTCCTTTTGTAACATCAAGGCTTGTAGCAGTTGCCGAAATCAAAGGTACTTTTGCCTGCTGTGCAAGTCCTGAAATAGCTTGTGATGTAGCCGAAACAACTTCCCCAATGACAACATTTACTTTATCTTGTGAAACCATCTTTTTAAAAGCATTTACCGATTCCTGTACATCTCCTTTGCTGTCTGCAATGACAAGCTCAATTTTTTTCCCATTAATTCCACCTGCATTATTAATAGCATCTACTTTAAGTTCAACACCTTCTTTTACTGCAGTTCCATATTGTGCATAATTTCCAGTAAGTGGCGCAATAACTCCAATTTTTATAACATTTCCATCAGCAGTCTTTTTCCCGCAGCTAATAATAAACACCGTGACTAGCAGCATTGTTAAAAATATCTTTTTCATACTCTCATCATCCTTTCTATCTCGAATTCTTTGTATCGTCAAAGCATTGTCAGAAAAATATATAATAATTATCAAATAAAATATTATTATTCATCTGTCACAAACTTTCACTTACTCATGTTTAATATTATATCATAAAAAATAAAGAAATGAAATTATTTTTAAAAATTTATTGTATATTCAAACTTTTCTTGAACCAAACCAATAAAAATAAAATTAATACAGCAATTGAAGTTGTGAACATAAATTAGTATTTATTTTGTATATAAATTTTGCTTAATCAATTATTTCTCCCCCCAAAAAAAAACTACCACATTTTGTGGTAGTAAAAATATTATATATTTTTATTTCCTAAATTTAATTTCCTAAATTGAAATCATAACCTACACCAAGAGATACTCTTTTGTAGTTAGCGTTATATTTAGATTTAACACCTAAAGGACCTTCATACTCATATTTACCTCTATTTTCTTTAAACATAAGTTCCACATTTACGTTATTGAAGTTAACTCCTCCACCTACACCGTAGTAAGCTCCACCTTTTGCTTTGTATTTACCTAATCTACCATAATCATGATTACCATTGTTGAATGAATATCCTAAATCACCTTTAACATATGGTTTAATACCTGTTTGTGTATCAAATGTATATTTAGCTGTACCATATACAGGTATTGAATTATAGTTTTTCAAGTTTTGTCCTGAAACCTTATCTTTTAAATCTTTGTGGAATTGGAATGCAGTACCTCCACCTACTTCTAATCCTGAAATTACTTCATTTCTATATTCTACTCCGATTTCTCCAGAACTGTTTTTAGTTTTTTGATCTTTGTAGTTTTTTCCGTAATGATACTTACCACCTAAATCTAATCCACCTTTTGCTTCAATTTTTCCAGCATCTGCAAATGAAGCTGCTCCTAAAATTAAAAATAAACCAATCAATGTTTTTTTCATAGTCAATCACCTTTCTTTTCTAAAAATCTCCTTTACAACTTTTCTTTATAAATAAATATTTATCATTTTAAAAGTATATCACTACCTCTAAATGATAACTAATTATACAACATAGTTCTTATAAATGTGTTTATATATATTTTTTTTTATCTTTGAGAGATAAAATGTCCTTTGGTTTATCACAAACTCTGTCACAAGTCAATAAATAAAAATACTCAAACTACAGATTGTATAAACTTCTGTAGCCTGAGCATCTTT
>CAUQGN010000038.1:0-17827 GCA_963517565.1 uncultured Leptotrichia sp.
AGAAACCTTTCTTTTTTTGTATATTCTTGTCACATATGTATTATCTCACAACAAATTTAAAATAGGTTTGAGCATATATTATAAAAATTTTAGAAAATATTTAAATTAATTGTGTAAAAAAATTTCATCAGTTGAGAAAAGATATGAAATATGTTATTATTAAAGAACAAAAAATGTAAGAAATGGGTGAAATTATGGAACAAACAGTATTTTCCGTAAGTGATATAAATAGGGAAGTTAAAATGTTTTTAGAGGGGACAAATACTTTTAAGAACATTTTTATTGAAGGGGAACTTTCTAATATTACGTATTATCGTTCGGGACATTTGTATTTTACGTTAAAAGATGCAAGTGCAAGTGTGAAATGTGCTATTTTTCGTTATAAATATAGAGGAGTGCCTGAAGACTTAAAGGAAGGGGATTTAGTAAAAATTCGTGGTAGCGTTACGCTTTATGAAGCAAATGGAAGTTATCAGATTGTTGCGGATTTTCTTGAAAAAAGTAATTCTCTAGGGCTACTTTATGAGAAAATGGAAATGCTTAAAAAGTTGTACTTTGAAAAGGGATATTTTTCTGATGAAATAAAAAAACACTTACCCAAATTACCTATAAATATTGGTGTCGTAACAGCTGATACAGGAGCTGCAATCAGGGATATTATAAATACAACGCATAAAAGATTTCCAAATGTAAATATCTACCTTTATCCATCAAAAGTTCAAGGAGAAGGTGCGGCACGGGAAATTTCGGCAGGGATTGAGTTTTTTAATAGAATGAATGAAGAGAAACAGCTTGAAATAGATACACTTATTGTTGGACGTGGTGGAGGAAGCATTGAGGATTTGTGGGCATTTAATGAAGAAGCTGTGATAGAAGCCATTTATAAGTCTGAGATTCCTGTAATTTCAGCGGTAGGACATGAAATTGACAATCTTCTTTCAGATTTAGTCGCTGATAAACGGGCGGCTACACCAACTCAGGCAGCAGAAATCTTGATTCCTGAAAAAGAAAAATTGACAGATGAACTGGAAAGTAAAAAGAATCTTTTGAGTAAATTACTTTTAAATAAAGTTACAATGATGAAAAAAGAGCTGGAATACAGAAAAAATAACTACTATATAAAGAATTTTGCAAATATTCTGGACAATAAAAAATTTGACTTGATGGAAAAGGAACAGAAATTATCAAGAGAACTTAGAAGAATTGTACAAAAATCAAGAGAACAGCTGGATTACCGAAAACAGAGATTTAATAGAATTAATTTACAAAAAATAATTTTAAGTGAAAAAGAAAATTTAAAGAAAAAATCAGTCGAACTTAACCAAATAATATTGGAATTTTTTGAAAATCGAAAAAAGGAACTCAAATATAAAAAGGCACAGCTTTCTAAATATTCAGTAAGTGATATTTTGAAACAAGGTTATACAATAACTCGAAAAAATGGGAAGATTGTTAAAAGAGGAATTGAGCTTAGCAAGGAAGATAAACTGGAGATAGAGTTTTCAGATGTTAAGAAGAAAGTGGTTGTGAAGTAATTGAGAAACATTGGATATTTTAGAAAGTGGGGTATGAAGAATGTCTAAAAGAGATAATTATTTATCATGGGATGAATATTTCATGGGAATTGCGTTTTTGTCTGGAATGAGAAGCAAAGATCCGTCTACACAGGTGGGAGCATGTATTATTGACGAAGATAAGAAAATAATAGGAATTGGATATAATGGGTTTCCAATGGGAAGTTCTGATGACAGTATGCCTTGGGATAAAGAAGGAGAATTTTTGGATACGAAATATCCTTATGTTGTGCATGCTGAACTGAACGCTATTCTTAATAGTATAAAATCATTGAAGAACTGTACTATTTATGTGACGCATTTTCCATGCAATGAATGTGCAAAAGCAATCGTGCAGTCAGGAATAAAAAAGGTAATATATTTTTCTGATAAACATAAGTCGCTTGATTCTACAAAGGCTTCAAAAAGGATTTTTGAAAATGCAGGGGTAGAAACTATACATCTTGAAATCGAGAAAAAAGCAATAAATATTCAGTTTAAAGATTAAATATAATTTAATGAAATTTGTGAAAAAGTATTGTTATTTTTAGTTGAGAAAAAAGTAATATTAGTATATAATGTATTTAAACTTTTGAAAATTTTAAAAGAGGTGAGACTAATGGAAGCAACAGCGATAAAAAAAGTGGTAGCAATGGGAATCGGAGCAGCGATTTATATTGTATTATCAAGATTTGTAGCAATTCCGACACCAATTCCTAATACGACACTACAAGTGACATTTGCTTTTGTAGCGTTGATGGCATTTATATATGGTCCTGCAGTTGGTCTAGGAATTGGATTTATTGGGCATACGCTTAATGATATTTCGGGATATGGAAGTGTATGGTTCAGCTGGGTTGCAGCGGCAGCATTTTTTGGACTGGCAACTGGATTTTTAGGAAAAATTGTTAAAATCGAGAATTTTAATGGAGCAAAAATTGTAAAATTTATAGTGGGAGAAGTAATTATAAGTTTGATAAGCTGGGTAGTTCTAGCTCCAATTATTGATATTGCAATATATAAGGAACCGCAGGCAAAAGCATTTGCACAAGGAGTTACAGCGGCACTTGGAAATATGATAGTTGTAGCAATTTTAGGTACAATTTTAATATTTGCATTTTCAAAAACAATAGTAAGCAAAGGAAGCTTAAAACAGGAATAATACAAATAACCCGCATTTTTCAAAATAGTTTTAGATGGCTATGAGAAGATTAGGCGGGTATTTTGTTTAATCTTTATAAAATAAAAAATTTACAATTTGAATTACTGAAATTTAAATAAAAATAAAAATATATTCTTAACTCGAAAGGAGGAGAGCTTGAACGAAAATAAAAAAGTTGCTATAAATTTTGAAAATTTTACATTTAAGTATGAAAGTCAGTCGGAACCTACATTACATAATATAAATTTGAAAATTTATGAAGGGGAGAAAGTCGTTATAATAGGACCGTCAGGTTCGGGAAAAAGTACTTTGGGACATTGTATAAATGGACTTGTTCCTTATTTTTACAAGGGGGAAATAACAGGAAAGTTTGAGATTTATGGGAAAAAGTGCAAGGAAGTGTTTGAACATTCTAAATATGTGGGAACTGTTCTTCAGGATTCGGATGCACAGTTTGTGGGGCTTACTGTTGCGGAAGATATAGCGTTTGCTCTGGAAAATGATGAAGTAGAGACACAGATTATGAAAGAGAAGGTAAAGGAAATTGCAAAATTTGTAAAAATTGAAACATTGCTTGACTTGAAGCCGCATGATTTATCTGGAGGACAGAAGCAGAAAGTGTCACTCACTGGAATAATGGTGGACGATACTAACATTGTTCTTTACGATGAACCGCTTGCAAATCTTGATCCTTTGAGTGGAAAATACGCTATTGAACTGATAGACGAACTTCATAATAATAAAAAACTAACTACAATAATTATAGAGCATAGGCTTGAAGATGTGCTGCACAGGGGAGTTGACAGGATTATTGTTGTGAATGAAGGCAGAATTGCTGCTGCTGATACGCCAGATAATATTTTAACTGGAAATTTGCTAAGCAGTATGAACATAAGAGAGCCTTTGTATATTTCCTTGCTAAAATACAGTAATGTCAACCTTGAGAAATATAGCAGTATTTCTAATATTGAAAAGATTG
This sequence comes from uncultured Leptotrichia sp., assembly GCA_963517565.1. Lineage (GTDB taxonomy): Bacteria > Fusobacteriota > Fusobacteriia > Fusobacteriales > Leptotrichiaceae > Leptotrichia. Next base: position 3,695 of record CAUQGN010000038.1, read on the forward strand.
ACTTTTCTGAATCAAAAGACGGCATTTTAAACTGGATAAAATATAATTCTCCGAAGGCAAGGGAAAAATCTGAAGAAACATTATTAAAACTGGAAAATATCTCATTTTCATACAATGAGAAAAGAAAAATATTAAAAAATATAGATATAGATGTGAAAAAAGGTGAAATGATAAGCATAGTTGGTTCAAATGGAGCTGGAAAATCTACGCTGTCAAAGGTTATTGCAGGATTTGAAAAGCAGGATGAAGGAAAGATTTATTATAAAAATTTGGATATAAGTGATGAAAATATAACAAAAAGAGCTGAAAAAATAGGTTTTGTACTGCAAAATCCGAATGCAATGATTTCAAAAGTTACAGTTTTTGATGAAGTTGCACTAGGACTAAAAACTAGAGGAGTTTCAGAAGATGAAATAGAAAAAAGAGTTATTGAAATTCTGGAAATATGTAAATTAAAGCCGTTTAGGAAATGGCCTATAAAAGCACTTAGCTATGGACAGAAAAAAAGGGTTACAATAGCATCTGTCCTTGTGTTACAGCCTGAGATGATAATAGTGGATGAGCCAACAGCAGGGCAGGATTTATTTCATTACAGGGAAATAATGGAATTTTTGAAACAGCTGAATGAATTTGGGATTACAATTTTATTTATAACGCATGATATGCATCTGATGTTAGAGTATACTGACAAGGCATACGTTTTTAATGAAGGTAAAATTATAAAATCAGGAAATCCAGCACAGATTTTGGCAGATAGGAATGTGTTGGAACAGGCAAATTTGAAGGAAACTTCACTTCATTATGTGGCAGAAAAGACAGGGATAAATTCGGAAGAACTTATAAAAACATTTGTGCATTATGAAAAAGAGCAGAAAAAGGCGGGTGATTAGATGGCAGGTACATTTTTACTGGAATATATCGAAAAGGATTCTGTGATTCATAGACTAAATGGAGCGACAAAACTAATTTGTTTCATATTATGGACTGTTGCAATTATGTTTACTTACGATACGAGGCTTCTTTTAGCTTTGACATTTTTAGGATTTGTACTTTTCAGAATTTCTAAAATAAAGTTTAATGAAATAAAAATTGTATTTTATCTAATTACTATTTTTCTTGTGTTAAATTTAATTATGATTTTTTTATTCTCTCCTCTTGAAGGAACAAAAATTTATGGAACAAGGCATGATATTTTCAAAATTTTTGGAAATTATGCGATAACGAAGGAACAGCTGTTTTATGAGTTTAATATATTTGTCAAGTATTTCTCAGTTATTCCTGTCGCTTTGCTGTTTATAATTACAACAAATCCAAGTGAATTCGCCTCTTCATTAAACAGGATAGGTGTGTCGTACAAATTTTCTTATGCAGTTTCGATTGCACTAAGATATATTCCAACAGTGCAGGAAGATTTTATAACCATTAGTAAAGCACAGCAGGCAAAAGGAATAGATATTTCTAAAAATGTAAAATTAATAACAAGAATAAAAAATATATCCTATACATTAATGCCATTAATATTTTCAAGCATTGAAAAAATAGATATTATAAGCAATGCAATGATTTTAAGAGGATTTGGAAAGAGAAAAAAGCGAACGTGGTATCAGGCAAGAAAAATGAAAATGCCAGATGTTATAGCAATCTTTGTAACAGTAATATTCGTAATTATTTCAATTGTGCTTATAAAAATAAATGGTGGAAGATTTTATAATCCTTTTGTAAATTAGGAAAGTATGACTATAAAATAGGATTTTAATTTTTAAGGAGAGGAATGATGGGAAAATGGTTAATATCGGAAATGACTGGGATGAAATTTTTAAAAAAGAAAAAGAATTTGAAAAAGATTACTATTTGGATTTAAGAAAATTTTTAGTCAAAGAATATAAGACAAAAACAATTTACCCTGATAAAAATGAGATTTTTTCTGCATTTAAGCTAACTAGTTATAAGGACTGCAAAGTTGTAATTCTAGGACAGGATCCATATCATGGTGAAAATCAGGCACATGGACTGGCATTTTCTGTAAAGCAGGGAGTTGCCTTGCCACCTTCCCTAAAAAATATTTATAAAGAAATTGAAAATGAATTTGGCTATAAAATGAGTAAAAATGGATTTCTTGAAAAATGGGCAAAACAGGGAGTTCTGCTTTTAAATACAGCTTTAACAGTAGTGGCTGGAAATGCCAACTCTCATTCAAAAATCGGCTGGGAAATTTTTACAGATAATGTAATAAAATATTTGAATGAACGTGAAGCGCCAATAATTTTAATACTTTGGGGAAATAACGCTAAAAGCAAGAAAGCCTTTATTGACACAAATAGACACTATATTCTGGAAAGTGTTCATCCAAGCCCATTATCTGCGAGTCGTGGATTTTTTGGCTGTGGACATTTTAAGAAAGTTAATGATATTTTGAAAGAACTAGGGAAAGAGGAAATTGACTGGCAAATGTAAAAATAAAAACTATAAAATTTGATTAACATTGCTATCTAGAGGTCAAGTTCTCTTGTCCAAAAATAGAAAGTTACTGTATTAACAAAATTCCAAAGAAATTTTTAAATGATTATTTAAATTTTATGAAAGGGAGGAGTTTTTGTGAATTTTAGAAAATCAACTTTTGATGATATGGACAGAATTTTAGAAATCATCGAAAAAGCAAAAATTGAACTAAGGAAACTTGGTTTAGATCAATGGTAAAATGGATATCCAAATAGGGAAGTTATTGAAAATGATGTAAAGTTGGGAATTAGTTATGTTCTTGAAGATATTGAAAAAAATGAAAATGGAGTAAAATCACAAAGTTTTACAAAAATTTTAGGAACAATTGTATTATCGCCTAAAAAAGAAATACCATATTCTAAAATTGAAGGAAAATGGATAACAAATGATGATTATATCGTAATTCACAGGCTGGCAGTTGATTCTGAAATAAAGAATAAAGGGATTGCAACAAAGATATTAGAATTTTCTGAAAAAGAGTGTATAAAAAACAAAATACTCAGTATAAAAGCAGATACACATGAAAACAATGAGCCAATGAAGAAATTTCTTGAAAAAAATGGATTCAGCTATTGCGGTGTGATTTATTTAGATAGAGAGCCTGATATTGGAGAAAAGAGAATTGCTTATGAGAAAATAATAAAAATACCGCATAAATTATTTTAATTATTTGTTTTTGAATATTCTTTTAAATTTTAGATTATTTTTTCTTTTGTATTTATTAATGCAGAGGTATCAGACGCCATACCTCTGCACTCCCGCTCTCGAATTTCAATTTTACAGCAAAAGACAAAACTCGCTTTTATACAAAAGTTATTATCAATTTAAATATGATAGAAAAGCTCAAACAAGTTGTCTTTTACTGAAAAATTAAAATCTCGGAAAATTATGACAAATATTTTTTCTTTAACAATATTTTACTTGATAATTTTTAATCAAAATAATAGTTTGTAATTGAATTAAAATGTCGTGATTTTTTTGAAATAAAATTGACTGTTTGAGTGAAGTTGTACGTAGCGAGTTTCAATTTTGTTTCAAAAAAATGCTTAGACGAGCCAGGGATCCAAGGGAAATGGCGATTGATTTCCCTTGCGTTAAAAAAAGAGAAAATATAAAATAAAGAAAAAATTATTAATTAAAATATAAAAATCTTAATCTAAGAAGGTTATTGAACACATTTAATAAAAAGAGAAAAAAAAGGAGTGTGATAGTGTTATGAGATTTGAAACAAAAACGATACATGGGATAAGAAAAGAAAAGAAGAAGGAATTATGGGGAACAAATGTTAATTTTGCTTCAACTTTTCCTGTGGCAGAATTTGGAGTGACGCAGGAATTTGAATATTCAAGAGTTTCGGCTCCTACGAGAAATGAGCTTGAAGAAATACTTGCAGCATTGGAAAATGGGAAATATGGATATGCTTTTTCATCGGGAATGGCGACTACAACGTCTGTATTTACAATGTTCAAAGCTGGAGATCATATTATTTTAGGTCAGGATATCTATGGTGGGACTTATAGGATTGTTCATGATATTTATTCAAAATTTGGATTGGAATACACTTTTGTCGATACAACTGACCTGGATAACATCCGAAATGTTATTAAAGAAAATACAAAGGCTATTTTTATTGAAACTCCGTCAAATCCATTGCTTGATGTTACGGATATGAGAGGAGTTGTAGAGATTGCAAAAGAGCATAACTTGATAACAATTGCAGACAACACTTTTATGACTCCATATTTGCAAAAACCGCTTGATTTTGGGATTGACATTGTAATTCATAGTGCAACTAAATTTTTATCTGGGCATCATGATTTGCTGGCTGGAGTTGCGATTACAAATGATGAGGAGCTTGCGGAAAAAATTAAATTTTCACAAGTTGCGGCTGGAGCCTTAATTTCTCCGTTTGACAGCTGGCTTTTGATGAGAAGTCTTAAAACATTGAAACTTAGAGTGGAAGCGGCACAAACAAATACCGAAAAACTGATAGAATTTTTTCAAAGCCATGATGCAGTTGATAAAATTTACTATCCGACTTTGGATACAAATAAAGGCAAAAAAATTCATGAAAATCAGGCAACAGGCGGAGGTTCAGTATTCTCATTTACTTTAAAGGACGATTCAAAAGTAAAAACGTTTTTTGAAAGTCTGAATGTGGCATTATTTGCAGCGAGTCTTGGCGGGGCAGAAACTTTGGTAACTCATCCAAGTACAATTACGCACGCCGAAATGCCTGATGAAGAAAAAGAGGCTAGAGGATTTACAAACTCATTGATAAGAATTGCAGTTGGATTTGAGAATATTGATGATTTGATTCAAGATTTTAAACAGGCATTGGAAAAATAAAGAATAAAGGAAAAAATAGATGGCAACAAAAAGAAGAAGAAAAACTGGAAGAAGTTCAAAAGCTGGAAATGAAAAACTGATTGCTGCGATAATTACTGTGTTATTAGCAATATTTGGATTTGCATACAATGGAGTGAATTCAGGATTTGGTAAAAAAAGAGTAAAAACAAATAATTCCAAAAAAAATACAGCTTCAAGAAGCACAAATACTAATTATTCAAATAGTACAGCTGTGCAGAATCCAACTATCCTGAAAGGCTATCAAGCCATAAAAGTAAGTGATGGAGATACCATGAATGTTCAGAAAGTGGAAAATGGGAAATTTACTGGAGAAGTTATAAAAATCAGGATGTTTGGAATTGATGCTCCTGAAAAGACGCAGGATTATGGTAATGAAAGCAAGCAGGCGCTGGAAAAACTGATAAGTGGAAAGACACTTGAAATTGAGGAGAAAAACAGGGATAGATATGGCAGAACAGTGGCTGTAGTCTATGCTGACGGAAAAAATGTAAATGAGGAAATGGTAAAGGCTGGGAATGCGTGGTGGTATCAGGAATACGATAAAAATGATACTAGAATGCAGGCTTACCAGGAAAATGCCAAAAAGAATAAACTTGGCCTGTTTGGAAAAAGAGGATATGTAGAGCCGTGGAATTACAGAAGAGAGAAAAAGGCGGCGGCAACAAGTAGAACTAAAAACAGGTAATGAATTTAAGCAATTGTATTGAATGAACAAAAAGAACTAGAATAAAGAAAAGGTGATGAAATGTTTATAGATGAAAGTGTAATTACAGTAATTTCTGGAAATGGAGGAGATGGAGCAGCTACGTTCAGACGTGAAAAATTTGTTCAGTTTGGAGGGCCTGACGGTGGAGATGGTGGAAAAGGCGGAGATATTGTCTTTATTGCTGATTCGAATATTAACACGCTTGTGGATTTTAAGAGCAGTAAAAAATTTAAGGCACAAGATGGAACAAAAGGGGCTGCTGCACGTTCTACTGGGAAATCAGGGGAAGACTTGATTATAAAAGTTCCAGTTGGAACAATGATTAGGGATTTTGAAACAAATAAACTGCTGCTCGACTTGGATAATCCAAATGAAAAAGTAATATTTTTAAAAGGTGGAGATGGCGGACGTGGAAACATTCATTTCAAATCATCAGTGAAAAAAGCTCCAAGAATAGCAGAAAGTGGACGTGAAGGTATAGAATTAAAAATAAAGCTGGAATTAAAACTGCTTGCTGATGTGGCTCTTGTGGGTTATCCAAGCGTAGGAAAATCAAGTTTTATTAATAAAGTGTCAGCTGCTAAATCAAAAGTTGCAAGTTACCATTTTACAACACTAAAGCCTAAATTGGGAGTTGTCAGAATGGGAGATGAGGAAAGTTTTGTGGTGGCGGATGTACCAGGACTTATTGAAGGTGCTCACGAAGGAGTGGGTCTTGGAGATAGATTTTTAAAGCATATTGAAAGATGTAAGCTGATTATTCATATTGTGGATATTTCAGGCCTTGATGGACGTGACCCTAAGGAAGATTTTGTAAAAATAAATCACGAATTAAAAAATTACAGCGAAAAGTTATCTCAAAAGAGGCAGATTGTAGTAGCAAATAAAATTGATATGCTCTATGAAGATGAAAAATACGATGAATTTGAAAAATTTGTGAAGGAAAATGGAGCAGAATACGTGTATCCAGTTTCTGTAATAGCAAATGATGGGTTAAAACCAGTTTTATCAAAGGCATGGGAATTAATTCAAGAAATACCTAGAGAAGAACTCGAAGAAGTTTATTCGGTTGAGGAGCTGATTCAGGAAAATAACAGGAAAGAAGACTGGATTATTAAGAAAACAGCAGATAATGTGTTTGAAATTGATGGACGTATTGTGGATGATGTGCTGAGAAAATATGTATTTATAGGAGAAGAGGGGATAATAAATTTCCTTCAGAAAATGAGAAGTCTTGGAATGGAGACAGAGCTTGAAAAAGCTGGGGTTGAAGAAGGAGATATTATAATTATTGCTGGATATGAATTTGAATATGTGATTTAGTAATAAATTTTTATAAAAATATTTACAAAGAAAGAAAAATGTGGTTTACTTATAATGAGGGAGGATAAAAAATTAGAAAATGCAAAAAAAATTAAAAGGGATTGTTATTGCAGGTGCGACGGGAGTGGGGAAAACAGATTTGTCAATAAAACTTGCAAAACAACTAAATGCAGTGATTATATCGGCAGATGCATCTCAAGTTTATAAGGAACTGAATATTGGAACAGCAAAGATAGTTCATGAAGAAATGCAGGGAATACCACATTATATGATTGACCTTGTAAACCCTGATGAAGATTATTCTGTGGGAGATTTTGAAAGAGCTGTAAATATTATTTTGAATGAAAATTGTCAAAATACTGAAAAAAATATTATTATTGCAGGCGGAACAGGACTTTATATAAAATCAATTACAGATGGATTTGCACAGTTGCCGTCAAAAGATGAAAAAATTAGAGCTGATTTAGAAAGCAGGAATATAGAAGAATTACAGGAGATGTTAAAAAGTCTCGATAAAAAGTCTTATGATGAGATTGATTTATCCAACAAATTACGATTAGTCAGGGCTATTGAAGTTTGTCTTTTGACTGGTGGAAAATTTAGCGAACTGCGTGTTCAAAATGTCAAGAATAATAATTACGAATTTCTTAAAATCTTTCTTACACGGGATAGAGAAGAACTTTATGAGCGTATTAACAAGCGAGTAGACGTTATGATTTCAAAAGGGCTTATTGAAGAAGCATACAAAATATATACGAAATATAACAAAAGTTGTTTCAAAATATCGTCGATAGGCTATAAGGAATTATTTTCCTATTTTGATGGAAAAATAACTTTAGAGGAAGCGATTGAAGAAATAAAAATGGAAAGTAGAAGATATGCAAAAAGACAGATGACATGGTTCAAAAAAGAAAAAAACTATATTACTTATAATTTATCAGAATTATCTGAAAATGAAGTAATAAAAGATATTTTTGAAAAATGGAAAAAATTTTAGAAAGGAGATTACAGGATTTGTCCTGTATAAAAATATGAAAATATTGGAATATTTAATACCTGAAAGAGTAAAATTAAATTTAAAAGGTAAAACAAAATCTGAAATTATTAGGGAAATGGCTCAACTATTTGTGAAAAGCGGAGTACTTGATTCAGAAGATATGGAAGAATTTGTAAAAGAAATAAATGAAAGAGAAAAATTAACACCGACTGGAATGCAGGATGGAATCGCTATTCCCCATGCGAGAACACCATTTGTAAAACAACTTTCCCTTGCATTAGGAATTTCTAAAGAAGGAATAGATTTTGAAAGCATGGATGGAGAACCTTCAAAACTAATTTTTATGATTGCTGCTCCTGAAGAAACAAAAAAAGAGCATTTAGACTTATTGGCTGAGATTTCAAAATTATCCTATGAAGAAGAATTAGTTGAAGAATTGAAAAGAGCTTCAACAATAGAAGATGTCACAAACAAATTAAAAAGAAATTAATTAATCTATAAAAAAAAGAGATTTTAACGTTGATTTTAAAAGAATTTTTATATAAAAAAACAAATTTTGTATTTTATTTGAAAAATTAATTGTATTTTTTTATATAATTTGGTATAATAAGAGTAAGTGATGATAGGTAAGTGATTTAATAGTGATTTCATATTCATTTATTGTTATGAAATTAAAAAAATTAGGAGGAAGATCGAATGAAAAAGACAATATTCTTTTTAGTTGGAATAATGATGGTTTCGTCAATAGGTTTCTCTGCTGAAAAAAAGAGCTTGGAAAGCAGCTTAAATTCAATTGAAAACCAATTCAATGAATTAATCAAAAAAGAAGAAGCGCAAAAAGAAAGCTACAGACAGCAAAAAGCACAATTGGAAGCTGAATTGGAAGACTTGAAAGCTAAACAAACAAGCAGAGAAAAATTACTGGAAAAACTAAAAGTAGATGCAGAAGTAAGATGGCATAGAGACAAATATAAAAAAATATTAAACAATGCCGAAACTATCTATAAAAACATCAACAAAAGCATAGCAGAAAAAGAAAAAAAGATTGCAGAATTGGATACATTATTATCAGTAATGAATTAATGGAAAGGAATGGTAATTAAAAGATGAAAGCAAAAAAATTATTATTGTGTGGAATAGTGGCAGCATTGTCTGTTCCAATGATGGCAGCCTCTCCACAGGATGTATTGAAACAAGCTAGAGAAGATTACTATAAAAGTTTAAAAGCACCTAAAGAGCGTGAAATGACAACAGAAAAATTAGTAACAATTGATGAAGACGGTGTTGTAGAAGAAAAAGAGAGAGTTAAACCAAAATCACCAATTGAAAAACTTGAATATAATGCAGCTAAAGCAGCAGCAAGAGTAGACTTTTATGAAAGAGTAGTAAGAAGTGTACAAAGAGAAGAAAAAGAATTAGGAGAATTTGACAGCGTTCTTGGAAGAGATGGTGTTAAAAATAGTGCTAAAAAAACTAGAAGAACAGCTAAATAAAACAAGCTAATTCAGTTATTTTAGACAAAACAATATTTTAAATAATATGTTAGAAAGGAAAACCAATGAAAAAAATATTAGGATTAGCAGCTGTAATGGTGTTAGCAATGAGCCAAGTATCATTTTCAGCTCCAACAAATACTGATGCCGCAGTACAAAGATTAGTTAAAGTGGCTAAACAAAGACAGGCACAACAAGCTAAAGATGCAGCAAAAGGTGTTGTAGAAGAAGAAGTTGTAGTAGTTCCAGTTGAAGAAGCTGCAACAACACCTGGTATGAGTCAAGAAGCACTTCAAAAGGCAGAAACTGCTAGATTACAAGCAAAAGAAAGAGCAGAAAGAGCAAGAGAAGCGGCTCAACAAAGAAAAACTAAAACAAGAGATCTAAGAGCTCAAAGAAGAAATATGTCTGAAAGTAAAATGATGGATGTAGAAATTCAAAGAATTAGAAAAAGAGTAGATCAAATCAACAGTAACATTGAAAAATTCCATAAGACAAATGAAATGTTAGATCAAATGGAACAAAGATTAGACTCTATTCAAGATAAAATGAACTAAAAATAAATATTAAAAAAATCAAAAAATAAATTTGGTAAATTAGAAAGGAAATAAGAAATATGAAAAAAGTAGCATTATTATTAGTAGGATTAGGAGCTTTGTCTTGTACAAATGCAAAATTAGTAGATTATAACACAACTAGATTAAATCATATTGAAGATTATTTAGATGAAAATAAACCAAATCCAGGTAGCCAAAAATATAGATCATTAGAAAGAGAGGCTGAAAAATGGGTAGACGAACAACAACAACAATAATTGCACTAGGGTTGTTAGTTGCTTCACCATTGATGGCAAGAAGGCTGACAACTACTCAAATGAGAGAAAATACAATTAGAATTAACGCTCTTGAGTTAGAAGAGCCAGCTCCAGTTCCAGAACCAACTCCAGAACCAACTCCGGAACCACCAAGAGAAGAAACATTTGTATTCGATTCTGGAAGATTGAACTTTGACTTTGATAAATCTGTAGTTAAACCACAATACTACGAATTATTAAGAAATGTTAAAGATTATGCTGAACAACAAGACTTGAAACTTACAATTATAGGACATACAGATTCTAAAGGATCAGATGCCTATAATATGGCTTTAGGTATGAGAAGAGCAAATGCAGTTAAAGATAAATTGTTAGAATTTGGATTAGATCCTGCAAGAATCTTAAGTATAGAATCAAGAGGAGAATCTGAACCAATCGCTCCAAATGATACTGATCAAGGAAGATTTGAAAACAGAAGAATCGAATTCAAAGCTACAAAATAGCAATAATCAAAAACAATAAAAATATTTTTATAAATTGTCTAGTTATTTCAATATTGCAATAATTAGGCAATTTTTTTTGAAAAGTTTTAGAATTATAGTGAAATAAATTTATTTTTAGTGTATAATATAGGAAATATTTTTTATATAAAGGAGCCTGATAGAAAATGTACTAAATTTATGTAAATTTCTATTATTAAATAGAATGAAAAATATATAAATTATAAAATTAATTTTAGTATAATTTTAAAATATATTCGAATTTTATATATCTAAATAAAAAAGTAAATTTAATTACAGAAAGAGGTGAAAAAATTATGTGGTTTACAAAATCACAAAATGATGTATTAAAGGAATTAAATGTAAATCCTAAAGTTGGATTGACAACTGATGAGGTTAATACTAGACTTGAAAAGTATGGACATAATAAATTGAAAGGGAAAGCCAAAAAGACATTATTGCAATTATTTATTGCACAACTTAAAGATGTGCTAATTTATGTATTGATTGCAGCAGCTGTGATAAATTTGGTTGTGGATATTCATCATGGATGGACAGATGCCTTAATTATAATGGCGGTAGTATTTATAAATGCTATAGTTGGAGTGGTACAGGAGTCTAAGGCTGAAAAGGCGCTTGAGGCATTGCAGCAAATGACGACCCCTAAGAGCTTAGTTCGTAGAAATGGAGAAGTTATAGAGATTAATTCGGAAGAATTAGTTCCAGGAGATATTTTGGTAATTGATGCGGGAAGATTTATTCCAGCGGATGTAAGACTTATAGAAAGTGCTAATTTACAAATTGAAGAGTCAGCACTTACAGGAGAATCTGTACCAAGTGAAAAAAATGCTGATTTTATTACAAAAGATGAAAAAATTTCTGTTGGAGATAAGGAAAATATGGCATTTATGTCAACAATGGCTACTTATGGACGTGGAGAAGGTGTCGTAGTTGCAACAGGAATGGAAACTGAAATTGGTAAAATTGCAAAAATACTAGATGAAGATGAAAATACATTGACTCCGCTTCAAATAAAATTAGACGAATTAGGTAAAATACTTGGTTATATTGCAATGGGAATTTGTGCTGTAATATTTGTTGTAGGGATTATTCAGAAACGACCTATTTTAGAAATGTTTATGACTTCAATAAGTCTGGCAGTCGCTGCGATTCCTGAAGGGCTTGTTGCAATTGTTGCGATTGTGCTTGCAATGGGTGTAAAGAAAATGTCAAAGAAAAATGCGATTGTAAGAAAATTACCTGCAGTGGAAACATTGGGAGCAGTAAATATAATTTGTTCAGATAAAACGGGAACCTTGACTCAAAATAAGATGACAGTTGTAAAAACTTACACATTTGATAATTTGAGGGATATACCGTCAGAAGGCAGAGATTTTGTTGCAAATAAAGATGAAACTGAGTTAATTCGTTCGTTTGTTCTTTGTTCAGATGCTTCTATTGACAGTGGACAGGATATTGGAGATCCGACAGAGGTGGCACTGATTGTACTAGGAGATAGATTTAATCTTGAAAAAAATACTTTGAATGCAGAGTATAAAAGAGTTAGCGAAAATCCATTTGATTCAGACAGAAAATTAATGTCGACATTAAATGAAGAAGGAAGTGGAAAGTATAGAGTTCATACAAAAGGCGCTATTGATAATATTCTAGTAAGAGCAGATAAAATTTTAGTGGATGGAAAAATTGTTGCACTGACAGAAGAAATGAAGAAAAAAATATTAAAAGCTGCAACAGAAATGTCTGATGATGCACTTCGTGTGCTTGGAGTGGCTTTTAAAGATGTAGATACTGTAATTGCTCCTGAAGAAATGGAAAAAGAGCTGGTTGTAGTTGGAATTGTTGGAATGATTGATCCGCCAAGAACTGAAGTAAAAGATTCGATAACAGAAGCGAAAAATGCTGGAATTACTCCAATTATGATTACAGGAGATCACAAGAATACGGCAGTTGCTATTGCAAAAGAATTAGGAATTGCGACAGATATAAGCCAAAGTTTGACTGGTGCTGAGATTGATGAAATTTCAGATAAGGAATTTTCTGAAAATATTGGTAAATATAAAGTTTTTGCAAGGGTTTCCCCTGAACATAAGGTAAAAATCGTAAGAGCATTTAAAGAAAAAGGTAATATTGTTTCAATGACAGGAGATGGAGTAAATGATGCTCCGTCACTTAAATTTGCTGATATTGGTGTTGCTATGGGAATTACAGGAACTGATGTTTCAAAAGGTGCAAGTGATATGATTTTGACTGATGACAACTTTACTACGATTGTTCATGCGATTGAAGAAGGAAGAAATATTTATAATAATATCAAAAAAACTATCATATTCTTGCTTTCATGTAATTTGGGAGAAATAATTTGTATTTTCTTATCAACATTGTTGAATTGGGACTTGCCATTAGTTGCAACACAGTTATTATGGGTAAATCTAGTTACTGATACATTACCTGCATTAGCACTTGGAATTGATCCAGGGGATAAGGATGTAATGAAACGTCAGCCAAGAAACCCTAAGGAAAGTTTCTTTTCTGAAGGTGCAGGAATGCGGGCAGTAATTGGTGGGACATTAATTGGTCTACTGACATTAATTGCATTTTATATCGGAATTAACGAAACTGGAATGATTGGTAACTTAGGGCAGTTGGAAGCAATGGCAAAAAATGGAAATGAAGTTGCAAAACATGCCTTGACACAAGGTAGAACAATGGCATTTATCGTACTTACGGTATCGCAGTTATTTTATTCATTAACAATGAGAAATAGCCAAAAAACAATATTTGAAATTGGAATTTTCAAGAATAAATATTTGATTTATTCGATTATAATCGGAATTACATTGCAAATAGGATTAACTTCATTTACACCAATTGCCCAAGTGTTTAAAGTAACAAACATTTCATTTGGAAATTGGGATGTAGTGCTAATATTTGCATTAATACCATTTGTGGTTAATGAAGTGATAAAGTTGATTTCAAGAAATAAAAATAAATAGAAGTAATAAAAAAATTTGAGTTTTAATTTCAAGAAACCTTGACAAATATTGAAAATGTGGTAATATATAATAAATGATTTAATTTATAAATTTGAATTTGGAGGAGATACAATGTCAAAAAAAGAATTTGTAGATGCTTATGCAAAAGCAACAGGAGAAACTAAAAAAAGGGCAGAAGAATTAGTTAACGCTTTTTTAGGAACAACAGAAGGATTTTTAGTAAAAGGTGAAAGTATCCAGTTTGTAGGATGGGGAACTTTTGAAGTAAAAAAAAGAGCTGCTAGAGAAGGAAGAAATCCATCAACAGGTAAACCAATCAAAATAAAAGCTAAAAAAGTTGTAAAATTCAAAGTTGGGAAAAAATTAGCTGATAAAGTTGCTGACGCTAAATAATAAAATATTTTATTTTTAATAAAT
>CAUQGN010000039.1:0-15155 GCA_963517565.1 uncultured Leptotrichia sp.
ACTTTTCACTACTTGATCCCCTTGCTCCATTAATTGAATTAACTCTATACTTTTATTTTTTAATAATTTAGCATTTTCTTTTTTTGCCTTTATAAACAACTCTTTTATTTCTGTTGTTGTATTTTTTATATCTACCTTTGATTTTAATATTTCTTTATCTAGTGTTATATTTGCTAAACTTAAAATTCCCATTAATAAAAAAGCGATTAAAAATCCACTCGTATAGCTTATCCCTCTAACCCTTTTAGCATAGCTTCTAAGTTGTTTCTCTAATTTTCTTAAATTATTGCTCATTACTTTACACCTCTTTCTCAGTATCAGTCTTTGTTTTATCTTTTTTTTTTTTTTGTAAATGCTTAGTTGATTTAATTTTATATTATTATATCTTATTTCTTTTTATTTTTCAAATATTTTAAATACCTCTATTACATAAATAAAAAAAGCCGAATTTTTTACATTCGACTTTCTTTTCCTCTATAATATTAAAAACTTGGTATAATATAATCTTAAATTTTTCTTTAATAATTCTATTATTTTTTAATTTTTATCTTATCATTTTTTATATAAATTATTATTCAAAGTATCACACTTTATTTTATAATTTTTATTAATATTTTTAATTTAATTTTAAAATTTTTGATATATTTTTTCTATAAATAAAAAAAAATACCATTTCTGGTAAAATAAATGGTACGGCTTAGGGGAATCGAACCCCTGTTGCCGGGATGAAAACCCGGAGTCCTAACCACTAAACGAAAGCCGCATAATAATTATTTTTAATTACATGGTGGATCCAGCTGGACTTGAACCAGCGACCGCTCGGTTATGAGCCGAGTGCTCTAACCAGCTGAGCTATGGATCCATATGGCGTGCCTGAAGAGATTCGAACTCCTGGCCCACGGCTTAGAAGGCCGTTGCTCTATCCTACTGAGCTACAGGCACACATGGTTAAAATTAAATGGTGAGCCATACTGGGATCGAACCAGTGACACCTTGATTAAAAGTCAAGTGCTCTACCGACTGAGCTAATGGCTCATAAATAATGGAGCGGGAGACGAGGGTCGAACTCGCGACATTCAGCTTGGAAGGCTGACGCTCTACCAACTGAGCTACTCCCGCAAATTTATAGATGGTCGGTGTAGTAGGATTTGAACCTACGACCCCCTGCTCCCAAGGCAGGTGCGCTACCGAGCTGCGCTATACACCGTTCCAAAGAATTATCTTTTATTCCATTCTCGGACAAGAAATATAATACCATAATTTAAAATAAATGTCAACTACTTTTTTTAGATTTTTCATAATTTATTTTTTGGATGCATTATGTAATCAAGTGTAACACTAAATATATCGAAAAAATATCTTTGCGCTATACTCTTTTAATTCTTAATTTTCAATAATTCCTTAGAAAAAAAACTCTCAGTTTATTGAGAGTTTTATCTATAATCTTATTGAGTTACTGATTTTTGCAGCTTGCTTTCCCACTCGCTAACTTCCTCAGGAAAATAATCTAGAAATTTATCTACTTTTCTCCCTTTAATATCAATATTCAATATTTTATCATCTGGTCTTAAGGTTCTTAATACACCTAAATCTTCACGTGATTTCGTTCCACCTATAATTGTATGTTTGCCATTCAAGCTGCTTATAGCCTGCATTGTTATGAAAAACTGGCTACTATTCGTATTTGGTCCAGAATTTGCAAAAGCGAGCATACCTTCGTTATCAAAATTTAGCCAATCAGAAATTTCATCACTTAAAAAATATCCAGCCGTTCCAGTTCCATTTCCAAGAGGATCTCCACCTTGTACCAGACCATTAGGAATAATTCTATGAAAAGTCAGCCCATTGTAGAAATCATTTTTTGCTAAAAATACAAAGTTCGCAACATTCTTTGGAGCAGCCTCAGGATATAAATATACCGATATATTTCCTTTAGTTGTTTTTATTACTGCTTCAAGCTGAAAATCTTTCATTATTTTTTCAAACTTTTTATCCCCTATTCTTGTTTTCTTCTTATTTGTCCTAGCATTTACAACATTTACCATTAAAAGCATTAAGACACTAACCAATACTGCTATTTTCTTCATTATTTTCCCTCTCTTTTTAACTTTTTTAGATTAGGCATTTCAATATAGCCTTTTTACATGACCTATCATTTCCTCAATTTCCATTTTACCATTGAAATCAAATTCCAGAATTCTAAAATCTATGTCCTCAATTTCTAGATTATATTTAAGAAGCTCCTTTTCTTCCATAATATTATCATAAATTACAAGTACAGAAAACTGATTTCCAAATCCATCTACCAGTTCCAATGTATTAATTACCCTATTTTTTTTCATATTAAGAGAATTTCTTATTATTTCATTCGCTGTCTTTTTACTTCTAACTTCCTTATAAAGTTCAGAAATTATTGTAGGCAGCTTTATTGCAAATAATATTTTTAATTCTTCTCTTTTCCTAAATTTTACTATTGCCATTTTTAAAATCCTTATTTTTTATTTTTATAAATTTACCCTTGAATTGCTTTTGTCAATGGCGGAATAATTTGTTTTTTTCTTGAAACAACACCTTTCAAAGTTACTAAATTGCTGTCAACTTTTTCTCCAAACGCTTTTTCGATAATATCATTTCCATCTCCTGAAACTAGAGCCACAGAATCATTTGATAAAATATTTGTGATTGCAAACATAAAGAATTTTAATTCTTCTTTTGCAATGATATTATCAATTTCAGAAAGTAATTTTTCTTTTCTTTCCAAAACTTCTGCTTCATTTACAGTATTAACTTGTGCAACACCAATTTTTGAACCATCAATTTCAAAGATTTTCATATCCATGTTTAACAGTTCTGCTTCAGATTTATCTCCAAGCGCAGTTCCAGCCTTTAACATTTCAAGACCATACTCATCCGCATTTACTCCAGCGATTTCAGCCAGTTCCTTACCAGCCTTCACATCACATTCTGTGCAAGTTGGAGATTTGAACAATAATGTATCTGAAATAATCGCACTTAACATAAGTCCTGCCGTTTCCTTGCTTGGTACAAGATTATTTTCCTTAAATAATTTTAAAATAATTGTCGCAGTACATCCAACAGGCTCTAATCTTGCATATAAAGGCTCATCCACATTAAAGTTTGAAATTCTGTGATGATCAATTAGTTCTAGAACTTTTGCTTCTTCAAATCCTTCAGCAGTTTGAGTTCTCTCATTATGATCCACCAGTATTATTTCTTTTCCAGCCACATTTTCCACTAATTCAGGCTTTTCAACTTTAAAATAGTTCAAGGCATACTTAGTTTCTTCATTAATTTCTCCAAGTCTTGCAGCCTTAACATCTTTTCCCAATTTATTTTTCAATTCCGCATAAGCAATCGCTGAACAAATTGTATCTGTATCTGGATTTTTGTGTCCAAAAACTAATATTGACATATTTTTTCCTCCTAAATTTTAATCATTTCATATTATTATAACCTATTAATCTTATTTTTGAAATAGAAAAATTCGTTTTTTTCAAAAATTCCCTAAACTTCCAATAATTTGACATCAATTTCATAATCTGCTGAAACTTTTTTGCTTAAAATATCTCTATATTCATTAATCTGTTCCTGATATTTCTCATTCGTTTCAGGCTCAAATCCAGTCTTGTAATCATAAATATAGATTTTCTTATTTTTCTCATCAATGTTAATTCTATCAATGATACGCTTTCTTCCTTCAGAATCATAAATTTCAAATTCTGTATAAACTTTGTATTTCTCATTATAAATATCGCTGTTTTTTTCAATAAATTTTTCCATTCGGACAATTAATTCTTCTACAATCTTTTTCCCAAGCATATTTCCGTATCGGCTCAAAAGTGCAGATTTTGCAATTAATTTATCATTTTCCAGATTATTTGAAATATGTTCAAAGTAATAGTGCATTGCAAGCCCTTTTTTACGTTTAAATTCCTTTTCCAAAGTTATACTTGATTTTTTTATTTTAAATTTATCCTCGGAAAAATAAGTTTTTAAGATTTTATTACTTATTTTATTTTCTTCCAATTTAGCATTTTCTTTTAAATTTTTAGAATTTGACACAATTTTTCTTTCCGTTTCAGTAATTTCTCCAATTCCAAATTCTGTGTTCTCATTGTAAACATCAATTAATTTCTTAATTAAATCATCTGAATAGCCATTTTTTGTTATATAAGCCTCAAAGTACAACAGCAGATTTTTTTTTGCACGTGTCAAAGCTACATAGTCAGCATTTATTTCTTCCATTTTTTCTTTTTGAGAGTTTTTTTCAGCGATTATTCCGTATTCTTTTATATTTTTCAAATTTTTAGCATATTTTGAAAATGTTATTAAAAAATTAGTTACATTTGTAAAATTTTCATCATAATCAAAATATGTTTCAAAAGTTTTAAAATTATTTCCGCCAGTTTTTCCTTTTCGATAATAGATTATCGTGTCAAATTCCAATCCTTTGGACTTATGAATTGTCATCAGATTTATGGCGTTTTCATCCGAACTGCTTATTTGCTTCAAATTATCCTTTTCGTCTTCAATATGTACGACAAATTCGTATAAATTGTCAAATTCCTTTAGAATATTGAAAAATTGAAAAATATTTTTTATATCGCTGTTTGTTGAATAAAACCTTGTTACACCAAAATCTTGAATAATTTTTTTTGAAAAGTTTTCTTTTGCATATTTATCATTCAAATTAATTGAAAGTTTGTAAAGTTCCTTTATTTTTTCCAAAATTTCAGAAAACGAAAGTCCATTTCTTTCCATAAAATTAATATTTTTATATTCCAGCAAATTTTCTTTTTTTTCAAAATTTTCCAAGTTTTCTATAAAATATTCAAAACTGTTTTTACTTTTCAAATTTTTACTAGATAACTTAATATTTTTTGTAATATATTTTTCAATTAATTCCTTATTTTCTACCAAATATTTTACGTGGTCATTTAGGCAGCCAATCAAATCACTTCGCATAAATTCCAATAAATAAATAAAATTATGATAAACAAAAAATTTTATCAGCTTGTACAGAGGTTTAACAGCCCTGTAATCCAGAATCGAAGAGTTGCTTTCAAGCGTAAATGGAATTTTTTCTTCATTTAATCTTGCTGTAATTTCTGAAAGTTCCTTATTTCCACGGCAAATTATACAACTTTTCCCAAAATTCTGAATTTTTCCTTCCTTCAAGTTTCGTATCATTTCCTCATACGCCTTTTCAGGCTTTTCCTCATCTTCATTATATCTAGACTTTCTTTCCTGAAAATAATATCCAAAATATCCTCTCTGATAGTCCTTGTCATCACGATACAACGAATTTGTATATTTCCAGTTTTCATTATAATTAGTAAAAATTTTATTCACATTTTCAATAATCTGCTTGTAACTTCGATAGGATTTTTCCAGATTCTGAACATTTCCACCAATTAAATTTTCCAAATTTTCAAAAAGTTCCTTTTCTCCGCCACGCCAATTATAAATACTCTGTTTCTCATCGCCAACACAAATAATATTTTTGGCGCTTGAAAGTAGTAATTCTAAAATTTTCCACTGCAAAATACTCGTATCCTGAAACTCATCAATCATAATCGTATCAATCTGCCCACCGATAAGTTCTAGAAAATCCTCAGTAACTGCGTTGCTATTGTTATTATCAGCCTTCACAAATCCTAGTTCCTTGTCAAAAATAAACTTATATGTATATGTGGAAATATCCGTATGAGTAAATCTTTTTGTACTTAATTTCGTCTGCTCTGCAATATCGAATATAATTTTTGCCAATTCCTTTATTTTCCTGTCAGTCGGCAATACTTCCTCATTAAAAATATAATCTGAAACTGCTTCTCGCAAAATATCCTGCTCTTCCTTCATTTCATCCAGCAGCTCCTTAACATCTTTCCCACGAGTTTTTCCGCCATCCCAAATATTTCCCGTACCAAAAATATCGTCTGATTTTTCTAATATTAACTCAATTTTTTTATTTTGCACAATAGAAGTATCAGAATTATTTTGATTCAATTCCTCAAACTTTTTGAAAACATCAGTAAATTTCACACTTAATATTTCAGTAACAGTTTTTCCTTTTATCTCAGCAATCTTTTTCACGTTTTCAAAAATATTTTCAAAATTCTCTACAAAACTTCTACTTGATTTATTATTTCTTAAAATTAAATTCGCTTCCTTGTAGTTATCACCAGCCAGCAAAAATTTCTCCTGCATGTCCAATAGCGATTTTACAATTTTCACATAAGTTGAAATATTTTTTCTGTCTTTTTCCTCATTCAATATAAACTTAAATTTTTCAAAATAATAGCTGTTTCCAATTATTTTTATCAAAATATCGTTATAAAACTCATCTTCTTCCTTGTCAATTGTTTCGTAGTTGTAAATACCAAAATATGGAGCAATAGTATTTTTAAAAATTCTGTTTGTAAATCCGTCAATTGTGTAAATCCTGATTTCATCCTTATTTTTTATCATTTCAAAATATACATTTTGTAAATTTTCCTTCAAGATTTCGCTGTTAGAAAACCCATAAAGTTCTTTTAGACTTTCTTCCAATCCTATCCAGTCATATTTTTCAAACGCAATCTGATACAGAAAGTCATAAATTCTCTCCTTAATTTCCGCAGTAGCCTTTTTCGTAAAAGTCATTACAACAATATTTTTATAATTTACGCCTCTTATTAAGTTTGCAATATATTCCAGAGATAGCCTATAAGTTTTTCCAGTTCCTGCACTTGCCTTCAAAATAATCTTATTTTGTTTATTATCATTTACGTTATTTATTTTCATCATTTAATTCGTCCTCCCTTCTGCATACATCCTTAAAAGTTTGATAAGTGTAATTTTGCACATCTTTTACATCGCCGATATCATAGTAGTCAGTTTCATAATATTTTTTTACAACTTCCCGAATATTCTTCTCACTCAGAAATTCCTCTTCCTTTTCTCTTGTATCCCCAATTATATCACCGTTCCAAACATCTACCACAAATCTCTCTATTTCTTGAACATTTTTTTCAGGCAGCATAACAGAATAATAATCCAGCTGTTTAAAAGCATTTACGACTTTTTCTTTCTTTTCCTCCCCTTTTTTATTTTTCAAAATACCAGATTTATAATCATACAAAATCTCCTTGTTTTTTAATTTTATATGCAAATCGATCATTCCATTTATAAAAATATTTTCATAAATTTCCTTTTCAGATTTCAGTTTTATTCTTTCTTCCGAATAAATTTCGATTTCTTCTTCATTTTCCAATGTTTTCATTAACTTTATCAATATTTTTTCAACAGATTTTACAATTTCCTCAAACGAAACTTTTTTATAAAATTCCAGATATTCTTTCGGAATTTTGTATTCAAACGAATTTAGAATACTTTTCAATGTTTTCCTAATTTCCTCGTTATTTATAACAAATTCCCCCTTCTCAAGCACCTCCTTGTTTTCCATCACAATTTTCTCATAAAGCCCGTGAATAATATTTCCAAACATCAGATTGTCAACTTTGTCCTCAATTTTTTCAACTTCTGTATTTCCAATCATTTTTTTCAAATAATATCCATACTCAAAGTTCTGCATCTCCTCAAACGAATAATACCCCAAACTCACTCTTTCAGCCTTAATTTTATCCAAATCCTTTTTCAGCTTCGATGGAATAAATTTCCCAATTTCTCTTGATTCCCAAGACTTTTCCACATTTTCCAAAAAGTATTTCTTAATAAAATTCAGTTCATCATTTTCATCTATTTTATTTTTTTGTGCCTCTATTGCGTATTTTAACTTAATTTCCTCAACAGCTCCAGCAGAATCTATATTTTCATCTAGATTTTTTACATAGGACAAATATACATTTTTTGCTCCTAAAATATTTTGATAGAATTTAAAAATCTCGATTTGCTTTTCATCATCGCTTACAGGAAGTCCCATTTTAGCACGCTGAATTTTTGTAAATAAATAATTGTTTATGTTTATTTTCGGAAATGTATCCTGAATATTAAGAAATATCAGATTTTCCTTTTGTGTTTCTGAAATTGCTGAAAATGAATTAATTGAATATCTTGAAACATTTTCACTATCCTGTTCATCGGTTTCTTCAAGATTCAGGCTGATTGCCTTTTTATCCAAATATTTCAAAAACAATTTCAATAAACTTGCCGAAATTCCATTTTCATTAAAAAATCCTTTCCAGAGATTATCAAATGAAAAGTCTTCCAGCACTACCATTTCCGATAATGCCTCAAAATATTTATCTCTTACATTCTTATCCAATTCTCCGCTTCTCTCAAAAATCTTTTCGAGATAGTTTTCATATTCCCCAAGCGTCTGATATTCAAAAATTTTTTCAATTTCATCAATAAAATTAATTATTCCAGCAGCTTCAACATCTTTTGGCTTTCTAGAAAATTTCCCATTTTGATTTTCCAGAATTCTAAAAATTTCATTTTTTGACATATATCTATAATCTTGTTCCACAAATTCCATAAAAAAATCATACGATTTTTTTAAGCCAAAAATTCTCAGAAAATCGTCAGATTTAAATCCAGAATACAAATCTTTCATTCTAATTCTTAAATCATACCCAAAATTTTTTTCATCCTTTTTTTCAATATTTTCAAATTTCTCATTATTTTCCAATTTTTTTTCAACAATTTTTACATTTTCCAAAATATTGCAAATTAATTCTAATATTTTGTAAATTTTTGTTTTCTTCATTGTAAGTTCTAAATTGGAAGAAATCTTTTCCTGCCTTAAAAGCTGATAATCTTTTTTTCCATCTTCTCCATTATCCTGCAAATCATAAATTTTATAATTTACTCTATTTTCGATTTTTTCTTCATTTTCACTCTCATCCAGTTTTTTTACAAGCCCTAAAACCTGTGAAAATTTATTTTCATACTCAAAAATCTCAATATTTGTCTCAAATTTTTCCAAAAACTCATTTTTATTAGGCAATGAAAAACTGTCCTTTATTTTCAACTTTTCCTCATTAAAATCATTTTCCGAAAGCTGCAAAATATTTTCTATAGCAATCTCTCTATTTTCAATTTCTCCAATTAACTCCTTTTCAAATGGAGTAATTTTAACTTTATTTACAAAGCAAATTTTAGAAAATTTATTCAGAAAATTATTCGAAATATTTTCCACATTTCTAAGCATATACGGCAAAATAAGCCCTTTCTGCTGCACAACTTTTTTCATCTCATTATCAATCTCAACCAAAGTTCCAAAAGTTTCAACTTGCCATTTTTCCAGCTCAATTTTTTCCAAATCAATTTTATATTCCTGCAATTCTGCAAATAAATTGTAGTAATTATAGGCAACATCAATAATATCATAATAATTATTAACCTTCATATCCTTTTTCAGTTTCTCAGTCAAAGCATTGTAAAACAGCACAACCTGTTTTTCTTCTTTTACCACAATTTTATCAGTAACAAAGACATTCTCATAAAAATCATAACTATTCATCATCTTAAAATTCTGAAAAATTCCCAATTTCTGCTGCATTTCCTCATTTTGTAAAAATTCCCTTTTTATTTCAAAAAACGAAGCCGAATTTTCAAATACAAAAAGTGTCTTCTCATTTTTTTCAAACTCTTCAAACAATATATTCTTTAAATCAGAGCCAATCCCTTTATAAGTAATTTTCATAATATTCATTCTCCTTAAATTGAAGATTTATTATTATTATAACATTTTTTCTAAAAAATTGTAAAAGTATACCAAAATCATCTAAAAAGTTAAAAAATCAATTTCTATCAATTTCTATATCTGTTTTTATTGTGCAACTTATAAATTACAAAACTATTGTAACACTTATTATATAAGTGGAAAGTATTTGTTTAAAAATTTTTTGTTGAACAGATAAACAAAAAAGAGCTTTACAGCTCTTTATTAAAATCAATATTTTTATTTTGTTAACGAATTTAAACAACATTAAATTTAGAAACCTATATATTTCAGTACTTTTCATTTTTGGGGTACTCTAAATCACTTCTGGGAAAAACAAGTGTATACTATTTCGTTTTAGTCCCCTTCATTTTTGGGGTACTCTAAATCGTAATGATAGATATAACAATGTAATGAGAAAGTTTTAGTCCCCTTCATTTTTGGGGTACTCTAAATCGAAAAGGATGTAGATGTAGAATGGGCTGTAGGGTTTTAGTCCCCTTCATTTTTGGGGTACTCTAAATCTAATTGCTTTCGGCTCTGAACTATCGGCATAGTTTTAGTCCCCTTCATTTTTGGGGTACTCTAAATCCCATCGAATTATGGGATAATATTTTATATTTTATTTACTTGTTTATTTAGAGTGTGCCTGAAAAAATTAAATGTATTTTAATAGTTTCCTGACACACTCTAGCGATTTAGATTACCCCATTAATTTATTTTATCATATTTTTTTCATAATGAAAACTGTTATTCCAAAATTTTTTTCTTTTTTTCAACTAAACTACTTTATATTTTTTAGTTTTCAGATTTTTTTTCTTCCATTTTATACTCAAACATAACTTTCACAAGTTTACACAATTCTTTTGAATTTCTATTAGTCGTTAATTTTTCTTTTTTTAAATTTTTCAAATGTACAATTTTTTCCGATTCTAAAGTCTGAATTTCTATTTTCTTATCTGCTCCTATTTTAAATGTTGCTGCAAAACCATATTCCTTTAATATATCCACTATTGATTTCATAATTGCATTTTTAAGTTTTCTATCATAAGAAAGTAATTTTCTTAAATTTTCCAGCACTTCTAAAAGTGAAACTTCAGCATTTGGAATATAATTAAAATGTGCTATATAATTTCTTATATACAAATCTTTTTTCTCCTTTTTTAATTCTTTTACTTTTTTATCAGAATAGATACTTATTTTTTCTGTATCGTCTTTATATAATTCTTTATAAAAACTTATATACTTTTCAACAATCTGCCCATTTTTATATTTTACATTCTTGCTATTATCAAAATTAAATATTTCTTCAATATACTGATTTTCAGGAAATTCACCTTTTAATCTAAATCTTAGATCCCTTTCCCAAATTGAAGTATATCCTACAAGCCTATGAAGTATTCTTAATAGTAAACTTTGCAATAAATTTAATTCATTAAATTCAACTTTATTTTTCAAATGAGTATATTGCTGTATATTTCTGATTGCCTTCTCATATTTTTTATAATCTTCATCAGTAAATTTTTCATCTTTTCTAGGTCTTGCATATTTTCTATGTAAATTTTCCTGGGTTGTATGATTTTTTTCTATTTCATTTTTTTTATTACTGTAATTTTTTAATTCTTCAATACTTATTTTGTACTTTGCCTCATCAGATATTTTCTCAAGTAAATTTAACATCCCATATTTTTTTATATTATAAAAAGCTCTATGCTTTATAATATTTTCTCGATCAAAATATATTTTCTTTGTGTCAAATTTCTTCAATTCTTTCCTATCTTTTACCTTATTTCCATTAAAATCTAAAAACTTCCCAATTTCATCCGCTTCTAATTCAAAATCTTCTGTTACTCTATGATTATCTAAGTTTAAAAGATTTATAAGTTCAAGTTGATCTGAAAAAGCTTCTTCTTTATTTGCACTCTGATATTTTTCAAGACTTCCTTTCAAATTAGTCAATTCTTTATGATTAAGCAATTTTAAAATTAGATAAAACATATTCAAACTTTCAGTGTATTTTAATATCTTTCCTAATTTTATCTCTCTTACAAATTCATTTATTTCATGTGGAATTTCAATATTATTATTTTGTTCATATTTTTTCAAGAATTTATCAAACTCTTGTTTTTTTCCTGCTAAAGAAGTATTTATTTGCTCATCGTTTCCAATGTACATAAGGCTTAATCTTCCGTTATTTGCTAAGTAAGTCATAAATCCTTTTAAAAATATTTTTTGTATAAAATCAATATATGCGTCTTTTTCCTCTTCATCCTTATTTCCAGCATCAATCATATAAAGGCTTTGTATATTTGCAAGATATTCTTTAGGAGTTTTTTCTTGAAGATTTTCGAATTTTTGCAGTTTATAAAATCCAGTTTTTAAATTTCTTTTATGATTTTTATTTAACTCAATTATTTCTTTGATTATCTCAAAAAAATTCCCATTATTACTCATAAAATAATTTAAAAATTCACCATAATAAATATTTTTTAAAAGATATATCTGAGCATCTGTAATTTCTTTAGTTTTATTATTATCATTTGCTTTCGGAATTTTCCAATAAATACATAAACTATTTTTCAAATCATCTATTCTACTATACAATTTTGTAAACGATGGAACAAAAGGAATATTTTTATTAACAAACTCAAATCGTGTTCTATTTAAATAATTTAATATTTTATATTTTTCCAAATATCTAAATACATTTGCACTATTTAACTGCTTAAATATCTTCAATTTCAATTTTTTCTCATTTATTTCATCTTGAAACATTTTTTTTGAAATTTGAGAAGGAACTATATTTTTAAATGTAAATATATCTTTCCCTTCTAATTCCAAATTAAAATGCACAATCCCATGTCTAATACTGCTAATAGCTTCATCAATATTTGAAAAAAAATCTTCAGTTTCATTTTTGTTATCCATATTAAAATCATAACTATAGAACATTTTTAAATTTTTTTTCACTTCATTTTGTTTATTATTATCATATAATTTATCAATTTCTCCAGAAATATATTTTTCTTCGTCCTTCTTATTTTTTACAGTCTTTCCTCTCATTCTGCCTGTAATATCATTCTCATTTTCAGTTTCAAGAATATTTCTCAATGAAAAATATGCAGCAGAAGAAACCCCAATTATATTTCGCAAAAATGCTTCATTTTGTCTATTCCTAACAATAAAATTACTTGTCGCAATTTCTCCATCCTGTAAATAAAAACTGTATTTTCCACAATTTCTTACATAAGTATCCAATTTATTTAGTAATTTATTTTCTATTAATTTTTTTAAACTTTGATATTCAAATATTCTTTTCACTTTATCATTACTTATATTACTTGGTTTTTTATATACATAATTTTTCAGAAGTTTACTCATTTCAATTTCTACAAAATGACAAAAAACATATTTTATATTTTCATCATTAAGTTTCTCTTTATTCAAATAATATTTATAAAATACTTGAGATTTTTTCAATTCACTTACATTTGGAACTTTCTCAATTAATTCTTTCATATTATTTACATTCTGTATTTCTTCATAAATAATTTTTGAAAAATTTTCTTTATCATTTTTTCTTCCAATTATTTTGTGATAGCATTCCCTTATTTTATATTTTTCATGTTTTTTTGAATTTTCTATTAAAAAAAATAAATTCTCAATATCTTCTTTTTTATATAATTTATCAAATGCTTCCTGTATATTATTTATGTAATCATTACGCTTTGCTGAGTCTTTGTAATAATTGTAAAAAATGTTTCTTTTGCTTTTTCCTTCAACTTTTTCTATATTATTTTCATTAATTTTTTGATAATTAGCTTTATTTTCTTCAAGTGAATATTTTAAAGAATTTATCTTATCCAATTTTTTCTCAAAATCGTTTCTAAATATTTCTAATTCTTCAGAATTTATATCTTCATTTAACAGTATTTTTTTTAAAACCGAAAAACTATTTTTGTTTTTTAAATCATATTCTGAAATATCTTGTTCAGAATAATTTTTATTCTGTACTGCATTTTTTTCTCTCCTATCCTTTAAATACAGAATACCATCTTCTAAATGCAATACTTTATTTGAAAAAAATTCTTTTAAATTTTCTCTTCTTATTCTATTTTCTTCTTCACTTGCATTATCAGGATTTTTTATATACGTATCCAGTCTTATACTTAAAAGCTCTGACAATCTTTCATCAGTCTTATTTTCTTCACTCGTACTTTTTACCAATTTTCCTTCTTTAATATATTTTTTATGTGAAATTCCATCAATTTTTGTGATTTTCATATACAAAAAACCTCCTAATATTTTCTTTACTACTCAATACCTAATTCTTTTTTCAATGCTTTTTGTAAAATTTGTGAAAAATTCAGATTTTTTTCCTGTGCCAATATATCTAACCAAACAGGAATTGTTAAAGTTTTCTTTTTAAGTGTATTTGTAACTTTTGCCACTTCATACACTGGATCAACAGAAATAACATACAAATACTGATTTTCTTTCAATTTTATATCTTCTACTCTTGAAGGTTCAGGAAAATTTTTTCTTACATCCAGCAAATCAGCCAAATGCAATCCCAATGTTTCCCTTAAATTAGAAACAGCTTTCTCCATATTATCTCCAAATGTAGCATAATAATTTATACTTCCATCTTCAAACTTGTCAAAATCAACAAGACAACTATAATAAATTCCATCTTCCTTAGTTATCACTGCTGGATAAAATACATCCATTTTAATTATCTCCAATCTATATCACGTGTTAAACACGTATTTAAAAATATTTATAAAATTTTTTAGCATCTCTGCTAAAATAAAACAATTTTTTCAAATTTTTCTATTCCTTAATCACTCATTGTTAGTGATTTTTTTTACTTGTACAATTTTTCATTTAATTTTTTCATTTTTTTTAAAATTACATTTTTTTAATACTCCTTACCTAATTACAAATTTTCCTTACTTTTGGGGTGCTCTAAATCACAAACAAGGCTTTAGAACTACAGTAACTACGTTTTAGTCCCCTTCATTTTTGGGGTGCTCTAAATCGTAAATAAAAAATATAGGAGTGATGAAAATGAGTTTTAGTCCCCTTCATTTTTGGGGTGCTCTAAATCTTTATAATATAACTCGTGAATTCCACAACAGTGTTTTAGTCCCCTTCATTTTTGGGGTGCTCTAAATCCTTGTTTTACCATTTATAGTTATATCTGTTAAGTTTTAGTCCCCTTCATTTTTGGGGTGCTCTAAATCTATAGGAGGAAAAATGGGAACACAGGAATTACGTTTTAGTCCCCTTCATTTTTGGGGTGCTCTAAATCTATAGGATGTCAGATGTTATTAGATAAATTAGGTTTTAGTCCCCTTCATTTTTGGGGTGCTCTAAATCTAAATTTACTAACTTTTGTTATTTTAGCATTGTTTTAGTCCCCTTCATTTTTGGGGTGCTCTAAATCGCTCAACCTTGTTTTCAAGGG
>CAUQGN010000040.1:0-14475 GCA_963517565.1 uncultured Leptotrichia sp.
AGTTCCATCACTTACAAGTTTTGAATTCTTTCCTACAACGATACCATAAGAGCCTCTTTTATGTGTAGTGGATTTACCTGATTTATCAGTTTCTATATATTCATAAACTCCGGCAGCTGTTGAAGTACCGTTATTTACAGTCACAGTTCCATTTTTTGTAACTGTTGTAACAGCAGTATTCGTAGCGTCCTTTCCGATAACTAATCCTCTAACTCCATCTCCTAAAGCAGTAGTGCTTCCACCATAATTTAAAGTACCATTTTTAACCAACACACCTGTAGAATAGTCACCTTTTACCTTAACAGTACTATTTTCACCAAGAGTTCCTGATGGAGTATTTCCGCTTGTATCATTTTTTTCCATGTAAATACCAACATTAGTTGAAGCCCCTGTTCCCTGAAGGTCAATGGTACCATCATTTTCAAGATTTCCGCCACTAGTTGCCATTCCAATTCCATTAATTATTGTCTTCCCACTAGTTGTTCCTATTGTTTTACCTTTATTATTAACAACATCAGCATTTGTCCCAAACATTCCAACTGATGAATTTCCATCTAAATTAATTGTTCCATTATTTTTAGCTTTAGGAGTTCCAGGTGCATCTGTTGATATAATTCCTTTATCTACCCTCATACCAATATTTTGTCTTTTTTCTGTACTACTAACAGTTATTGTCCCTTTTGTATCATTTGTTATATCATCAGCAGCGTTTACGTATAAAACCATACCAGTATTCCCCTTACCACCTGATACTTTAATTTCTCCATTATTTTTAACTTTTCCAGTATGTGCTCTTATTGCAGTGCTTCCTGAATATCCTGGAGTTTCTATAACTGCAATTCCTGATGATAATGAATTTAAGTATGTTGTGACTCCTCCTGAAGTTGTTGTTCCTGCGTCTCCAGTTATTTCAATTATACCTTTATTTTCCATTGTACTCGTTTGTGGTACACGAGATGACCATTTCAAACCGTAACTTTCTTTACCACCTAAATTTATTTTAGCACCAGTATCATTTAATACATTAATTGTATTAGTTACAGCATTTCCTGATCCCCAAGGAGCAAAAATTTGTATTCCAATTGAACTTTGACCTTTAAAATCAATCGTTCCTTTGTTTGTAAAATTGTATGTTGCAGCAGTACCATGTTGTCCTTCATAAGTTAAAATCAAACCCACTTTATACCCCGTATATCCGGCCGAATCTCTAGTTACAGTCACACCATTATCTCCAGGCAAACTTACAGAATGGTTTCTAGCAAGTACAGCATCCAATGCACCTGAAGTCGCTTCTCCAGCATCAGTTATAGTTCCTGAATTAACTAAATTCCTATCGGCTGGACTTTCTGGATCATTTTGTACTTCAAATCCAATAGTTAAAGGCCCTTCCAAATTTACTAATGCACTATTTTCTAATGTCGCACCATTAATGCTAACATTATCCATTGTGGCTACTCTAGACCCTCCTGTTAGGAATGCTTTTGAATTATAATCTCTCCCAATACCAGCTTCAGCTGTCTTTTGAGCATCTGATAAAGGATTTATTGAACTTATTGTTAAAGGAGTTGTTAATGTATAACTACCCGTTGTATCAAAATATGCTCTTAAAAGAATGCTTTCTGACAACCCCCCTCTACGACTAGGACTACTCCAAGAATATCTTAATGAAGGTTGTCCATTTACAAGTGATATTGGTCCACCACCTGTTGATCTTGCATATCCATCATATGTTGCATCATATCCAGAACCATTTGTACCTACTCCACATGCTGTCATCGAATTACAATATGCTCCTAATTTTATATTAAAACTAGGAGGAGCAGGTAACGCTGGCAATTCTGGTACACTTATAACTGGACTTGGGGGTGTAAAACTGATTGCCTCTGGCAATGTAGGCGTAACTGCCGTTTTTTCTGCTATTGTAATTGCTGATTTGTTAATGCTTCTTGGTCGTATGCTTGCATTTACTTCAAATGGTATAATCGGCTCTTTTACAGGTTTTACGCTTGCTATACCGTATCCTGATGCTGCCCCCGAAGCGAAGTTTGCTCTTCTGTTTCTTCCTAATAATCCATAGTTGCTGCTGTCTGGAGAGATTGATCTTTCGTAGACATCAAGGCTTCTTTCAAATATTCCTTCATAAGGGTATTTTGCCTTTTTATCTCCACGTCCTTTGTAAACTCCATTCCAATTATTGTTGAAATAGTTTATTCCATATTGCCAACTGCTCCAAGGTGATTTAACTACATGATCTCCCTGTTCCATTAATTGAATTAGTTCTAAGTTCGTATTTTTAACTAATTTATCATTTTCTTTTCTTGCTTGTTTAAATTCTGTCCGTATCTGATTTATTGATGTGTTTATTTGACTAACTTGATTCTGAATACTTGAATCTTTTTTTGCTGCAAACAGGTTATTAGATGCGAAAACCATTCCTGTCATTAAAAATATAATCAAGGCAGCTTCTGTATATTTAAAGTCTTTTGTTCTTTTCGCAAATGCACGTAATTCTTGCGAAATTTTTCTAAGATTACTTGTCATTTTACTCTTTCTCCTTTACTAACAATACATATTTTGTGATATATTCAATTTCTTTAAAATTAAATAATAAAAACTCTGAAGTCTTAAAACTTAATTTAGAAAATCATAGTTATACTTAAGTTTAAAGTTATTTTGTAACATAAATTTTTTAAAGAAAATTTTCACATTAATTAAATAAAAAAATAAGTAAAAAAGATGATTAGGGTGATTTTAAGTGATTTTCTCTTTTTCAAAATAAATTTTATTATTTTTATATTATCTAAAAATTTTCAAAATTTCATATCACATTTGTATACTAAAATTTTTTATCACACTTTTATTGTACCAGATGATTCCCCAAAATTCAACTTAATTTTCTCTTTTTTTATTTACAAAAATTACTTATTACAATTAAATTTTAATTATATAAATAAATATTTTGTAAAAATATCTTTAATTACTTTTCAAAAAATTTTATTCTAAAATAATTTATTAGTATCAAATTAACTAAATTTTATCATTATTCAGTTTTATTCTCTTATTCTAGAGTACAGGAAGATATGTTCTAAAATACTGCTTTGATAATACTTATACTGATATCTAGTTTATTAAATTTATAAAAAATAAAAAAAGCACTTTATAAAAAGTGCTAAAAAAATTTTAGTTATATTTATTCAAAAACTTCTGTAGCATTTGCAACTTCATTTCCTAGCGCCACATTTAATGCCACAATTGCTACTTCCAGCTGACTTTCATCAGGTTCGCTTGTCGTAATTTTTTGCAGCCACATTCCTGGAACTGCTATCATTTTAGCAAATATATTATCTAGATGATAACTAGTCCAACGCTGTATTTCGTAAGAAAGTCCAGCAACAAACGGCACAAACAATATTCTTGTCACTAATTTATAAAGGAGCATCGTAAAATGTACAGTCGGAACTTTAAAAAACAAGTCAACTGTTGAAAACACTAAAATACTAATAAACATTACAAGTAAAAGAAAGCTTGTACCACATCTTGGATGAAATCTTGTACATTCTTTTGCATTTTCTGGTGTTAATTCCTTTTCCATTTCATAATTCATAATACTCTTATGTTCTGCTCCATGATATTCAAAAACCCGCTTTATATCTTTTAAAAATGAAATACCAAAAATATACCCCAAAAAAAGAATTAATTTTATAACAGCTTCAACAATATTCGCCTTTAAAACATTATCTTTAAAGAAAAATCCACCCACAGCCGATGGCAGCCACATAAATACTGCAATTCCTAATAAAACTGAAGTCAATACAGTAAATCCAACCTGTTTATCCGTCAATTTTTCCTCTTCCAGCCCAGCCTGATTTGATGCAAAAATAAGTTCCTTTGTCCCAACTACCATTGCATCATAAAGTGCTATAACTCCTCTAACGAAAGGCACTTTTAGCCATTTATTATTTTTCTCAGTAAGTGTTATTTTTTTATAAACAATACTCCCATCCTGCTTACGAACCGCTGTTGCAATCGCTTTAGGCCCTCTCATCATAACCCCTTCCACAACTGCCTGTCCTCCAACAGTCACTTTTTTATCTTCCATTTTTACCTACTTTCTATTTTTTGAAATTTTTTTACTATATCAATTAACCTTATTCCCTGTCAACTACTGCTCTATTTTTTATACGTTTTAATGATTTACTAATATGTTCAGCCTTATATTTGCTCACTCCTTTTATTTTAGCAATGTCTGAGGCAGTTGACATCAAAATTGACTGAACATTTGAGAATTCTTTTACAAGAACTTCCCTGTCTTTTTTACTTATTTTAGTTATATTGCTCAGAAGTCCATATCCTCGAGGCTCTATCTTCTCATCAAGATTTATGATATTTGTGTCAAATCCAAGCAAACAGACGATTTTTTCGTCATCAAGCAATTCCTCCTTTGTTAGAGATTTTACTCTTAAACCAATTTTTTCTGCTGTTTCCTCGCTTATCTTATAGTCTTTTATAAGAGCGTCAAAACTTTCATTTTTATTTAGCATTATTTCTTCATACTGAATTTTTATTAGTCGCCCTTCACTTCCTAGTTCCGCCATATATTCAATCAATTCTTCTGACATTCTGAAAAGCAGTCCATACATTCTGACACATTCCACGATATCATAAAGTGTTACCATATTGTCAAATTCAAGAATTGATAAATTTACGTGATTTTTTTCAATTGCAAGAGAATATTTTTCAAGAGCTGTTATTGCCTGTGAAGATTTTGTTAGTAAATCTCCAATTTCATTTAGCAGATATCTGAATTTTCCATAATATATGGTTATTTTATTTCTTCTTTCAGAAACTGCTACAACCAGATTTCCTTTTTGCTGAGCAATTCTATGTGCTGCCTGATGCCTTGTCCCGCTCTCATCTGTTTCTATTGAATAATTAGGCTGCAACTGAATATTTGCCCCATAAATTGTCTTTATATCCTCCGATAAAATGATACCTCCATCCATTTTGGACAATTCATAAACTTTTTGTGGAGAATATACTGTATTTAATTCAAATCCGCCTCCCATTACATCTTTCAAATCGCTAGGATTTCCAAGTACAATAAGCGCACCCAGCTTTGCTTCCTGAATTTTATCTATTGCTTCTCTCAAAGCTGTTCCTGGTGATACTCTGTCAAATATGTGTTCCAATATTTTCTTTTTATTAACTGCCTTTTTTATCATTTTTTATATCCTTTCGCCTTTTTTTGCTCTGCTGGCTTATCTTATCCTCTCGACAAGTTCACTTATGTTACTTATATAATTAAGTTTTATTTTTGTTTTTTCCTTTTCAAAGTCTGCCTGATGGCTTTTAGGAAGATATACTCCTGAAAATCCCAATTTTTCGAGTTCATTTACTCTATTTTTAATAAATGAAACTTTTCTCACCTCTCCACGTAATCCCAGTTCACCAATAGCCGCTATTTTCTGGCTTATTGGCACGCCCTTTACTGAGGATAAAAGCGAGAAAACTACTGCCAAATCAGAACTTCTATCATTCAAATCAATCCCGCCAGGAATATTTATATAAATATCTTTTGAATTTACATCCACCTTTAAGGAACGTGATAAA
Source organism: uncultured Leptotrichia sp. (assembly GCA_963517565.1). Taxonomy (GTDB): domain Bacteria; phylum Fusobacteriota; class Fusobacteriia; order Fusobacteriales; family Leptotrichiaceae; genus Leptotrichia. Next base: position 5,611 of record CAUQGN010000040.1, read on the forward strand.
ACTGCACTCAATATTTCCACACGAGTTTTGTCATATCCTTCAACCGTCCTTCGCGGCATTCCAAAATTTGGTGTTCCAAGTAATGACTGCACTTCAAATAAAAACACACGGCTTCCTTCAAAAATTGGAACAATAATACTGCCTATATTTTTTTCATCTCTATCGCTTATGAAAAATTCAGATGGATTTTTTACTTCACTGATACCATTTTCCTTCATATCAAAAATTGAAATTTCATTTGTAGAACCATAACGATTTTTTATTGAACGGATAATTCTGTAATAGTTATTTTCCTCCCCTTCAATTTGAAGTACTGCATCTACCATATGTTCAAGCAATTTTGGACCTGCCAGTTTTCCATCTTTAGTAACATGTCCCACAATGTAAAATGCAATTTCATTCTTTTTAGCAATTTCAATGATTTTTAAAGTAGTTTCACGAATCTGTGTTACGCTTCCAGGAATAGAATTCACATTTTCTGAATAAAGAGTCTGAATCGAGTCAATTATAACAACTTTCGGCTTATCCTTCAAAATTATATTTTCAATTTTTTCAATATTTGTATCATTCAGAATATAAAGATTCTCACTTTTTACATTGACACGTTCTGCACGTTGCTTTATCTGTCGTGGTGATTCTTCTCCAGAAACATAGAATACATTTCCAATTTTTGCATATTCTTGCGATAATTGAAGTAGAAAAGTTGATTTTCCAATCCCTGGACTTCCTGTAATTAATACAACTTCTCCCTTTATCAGCCCGCCTCCCAGGACTCTGTCAAATTCCTCAAAAGGTGTTACCATCCGAAATTCCTTTTCTATTTCAATTTCTGTTATTCTGCTTAATGAAACTTCCTTTGATTCCACATTCCTAAACGTACTTTTTATATCAATTTCCTCTTCAAATGTTCCCCATGAATCACAATTAGGACATTTTCCAAGCCATTTTAACGAATTATATCCACATTCTGAACATATATATTTTGTCTTTTCCTTTTTTACAGCCATTTTAAATCCCCTTTTATTTTTACAGTTCTATCTTATCAAATTTTTTTAACAAAATTATGTTTTTTCTCTTTTTATTAACTGTGAAGCATTAATTTAAAGTTGTTCCATTTCGTTAACTTTCTCAATTAGATGATTTTTCACATTTTCAGTCACAAAAAAACTTAAATTTCCTTTATTTAATGCAATTTCCTTTACAAGGCTAGAACTCAAGTACAAATATTCTCTTGAGGCAGTCAAAAATATAGTTTCAAATTTACTTTTAGCAAGCGTCTTGTTTGTAAGAGTAAACTGTAACTCATATTCATAATCTGATAATGCTCTCAGACCTCTTATTAGGATATTTACATTTTCTTCATGCATAAAATCAACTAATAATCCATTAAAAATCTTTATTTCAGCATTAATATTCTCTTTTTCCAAAATTTCCTGTATCATCTCAACCTTTTCCTCATCAGAAAACCAGGCCTTTGATTTTGTAGAATTTTTAAAAATTCCTATTATCAACTTATCAAACAAGTTTGAAGAACGCTTTATAATATCAATGTGTCCCTTCGTTATTGGATCAAAACTTCCCGGATATAACGCTACTTTTTCCATTCTGTTCTCCTATTTTTAATTGCATTTTTTACTTTTCTGTTTTTTTTAGCCTTGCGAGAGCCTCTCTTGCTGCATGTTTTTCGGCCTCTTTTTTACTTTTTCCACTTCCTATACCATGAATTTTATCATTCCAGCTTACAGACATTTCAAAAACTTTGTCATGATCAGGTCCGCTAGTCTTAATTAACTTATATTCAGGCATTTTTCTATACTTCCCTTGTACAAATTCCTGTAAAACTGTCTTGTAATCTCCAGTTCCTTCTATTTCTTCCAGCTTATTTATTTTTCCAAGTAAAAATTTTAATGCAATATTTTTTGCTGTATAATAATCTGAATCTTTAAAAATCGCACCAATCAAAGCCTCAAAGGCATCTCCTAAAATAGATCTTCTATTTCGTCCACCAGACATAATCTCACCATTACTCAAGTATAAATACTCTCCCAGCTCAAGCTCGCTTGCAATAGTTGAAAATACAGGTTCGCTTATAATCTGACTTTTAAGTTTTGCAAGCTCCCCTTCTGTCTTTTTTTCGTAAAGTTCATAAATATATTCTGTTGTTATAAGATTCAAAATCGCATCTCCTAAAAACTCGAGCTTTTCATTGTTAAATCTTCTATCCTTCTCGGTTTCATTGGAATATGATCTATGTGTCAATGCTTCTTCCAGATACTCCTCATTTTTAAATTTATATCCTATTTTTTTCATCAGTTCATAGGCATTCCTGTTTCCATTCGTCTCCATCTTCGTCACCTCCTTTTGTTTCTTGCTATTCTGCTTAATTTGCATTTTATATTTAATCAAGGGGAAAATTAATATCTATTCTCCCCTTAGTTATTTTAAAATATTTTTACTATTTATATTTTCTAAATGCTAAAACTGCATTATGTCCACCAAATCCCAGTGAACTTGACATTCCTACTTCAATGTCTCTTTTAACTGGTTTGTTTGGCACATAATCTAAGTCACATAATGGATCTGGATTTTCATAATTTATTGTTGGAGGCATGATTCCTTCTGAAATAGCAAGCGCCAAGAATGCTGCTTCAATTCCACCTGCTCCACCTAATAAATGTCCTGTCGCACCTTTTGTAGAACTTACAGAAAGTTTGTATGCATGTTCTCCAAATGCTGTTTTTATTGCCTGAGTTTCATTTTTGTCATTAGCAGGTGTAGACGTTCCGTGTGCATTAATGTATCCAACTTCCTCTGGTTTAATATTTCCTTGCTCTAAAGCCATTTTAAATGCTCTTGCCGCTCCTTCTCCACCGTCAGATGGCGCTGTCATATGAAAAGCATCTCCTGTTTCTCCATATCCAACAACTTCTGCATAAATTTTTGCTCCACGTTTTTTAGCATGTTCCAATTCTTCCAGCACTAGCACTCCAGCACCTTCCCCAAGTACAAATCCATCTCTATCCGCTGTAAATGGACGTGATGCAGTTTTAGGATCTGGATTAGTTGACAATGCTTTCAAGTTTGCAAATCCTGCTATTCCTGACTGAGTTACTGTTGCTTCTGTCCCTCCAGCTACCATTGCATCAGCCTTTCCTAGCAAAATTGCCTGAAAAGCATCTCCAATTGAATTTGTTCCCGAAGCACAAGCAGTAACAACAGTTTTATTGGGTCCTTTTGCTCCTATATAAATCGAAGTATTTCCAGAAGCCATATTCAAGATTGCCGCTGGAATATAAAATGGCGATACTCTTTTAGGCCCTTTAGTAACAAGCTTTTCCACTTCCTGCTCAATTACATCTAGTCCTCCTATCCCTGAGCCAATAATCACTCCAATTCTATCAGCATTTTCTTCTGTAATTTCAAGTTTAGCATCTTCCAATGCTTCTTTAGAAGCCGCAATCGCAAATTGCGAAAATCTAGCTATTTTTTTCAATTCTTTTTTCTCAATATAATTTTCAGGCACAAAGTCTTTCACTTCTGCTGCAATGTGCACTGAATGCTCTGAAGTATCAAACTGTGTAATCTTATCAATTCCACATTCTCCAGCCAACAAATTTTTCCAAGCCTTATCTTTCCCTGTTCCTAATGGAGTTACCAGTCCTATTCCTGTAATAACTACTCTTCTCATTAATACACCTCTCATTTTTTATTTTAAATATATTTAATTTATTAAGATAATATTTTAATTTTTCCCTTATATTATTTATTTTAAGCAGAGGTATCAAACGCCATACCTCTGCACTCCCGCTTTACGCAAACTTTCTTATAAAAGAAAAATAGAACTCGCTTTTGAACATAGATTATTTTTAATTTAAATAACTTTATCCAATTTAAAATTTACTGCAAAAGCTCAAACAGCTATTTTTCTTCTAACGAAATTTTGCTTATTATTTGTTTTAGTTAAATTAACTGTTTTAATTAAACTAAAAATGTCGTGATTTTTTGGAAATAAAATCGACTGTTTGAGCGTAGTTTTACGTAGCGAGTTTCGATTTTGTTTTCAAAAAATGCTTAGACGAGCTGGGTTTACAAAGGGGATAGCGACTGTTCCCCTTTGCTTAAAAAAAAGAAAAAACATAAATATTATAAAAAAAGTATTTATTAATAGTAATCTTATTTTTATAAAAATTACAAACAACTACTTATTTATTTTATTATTTTAAATAATAATTTTTTTACAATAAGACTATTTTAACATTTTTTCATTTTTTTTTCAATAAAAAAGGGGGAAAAGTCCCCCAAAAGTTTTATCTATTATTTAGATTCGATGTATTCAATTACATCTTTAACTGTTTTAATTTTTTGTGCATCTTCATCAGGAATTTCAATGTCAAATTCTTCTTCAAAAGCCATGATTAATTCAACTGTATCTAATGAGTCAGCTCCTAAATCATCAACAAAAGACGCATCTTCTGTTACTTGATCCTCATCTACACCTAATTGATCTACTAAGATTGAGTTAATTTTATCTAGCATTATAATTCGACCGCAAGATTTATTTTCTAGAATTATTATACCAAATGAATTTAAAAAATGCAACTAAAAATTTATTGATAATAATGTAATTTTTTAGTTTAACTTAATAATTCCATTAGTTCCTTGTCGCTCATCTCGAATAAAACTTTTCCTCCATCCTTACTTTCCAATAGATTCTCACTCAACTTACGTTTATTTTCCTGAATTTTTATAATTTTTTCTTCAATTGTACCTTCTGTCACAAGTTTTATAACTTGCACACTTTTTTTCTGTCCAATTCTATATGCCCTGTCACTCGCTTGATTTTCCACAGCAATATTCCACCATGGATCATAATGAATTACGACATCTGCTCCAACAAGATTTAATCCAGTCCCACCTGCTTTCAATGAAATTAATACAGCCTGTCTTTCTCCAGCGTTAAATCTGTTACAAATCTCAACTCTTTCCTTTGACTTTACATTTCCGTCAATATAAAAGTATTCAATTCCCATATTTACAAGCTCTTTTTCAATTTCCTTCAAAGTTCCTACAAATTGTGAAAAAATTAATAATCTATGCCCATTTTCTGTGATATCTGGAAGTAAATCCCGAAGCACCTCTATCTTTGCCACTTCACCTTTATAGTCTTCCTTGAACAAAGTTGGTGAATTGCAAATTTGCCTAAGCTTTGTTAAAATTGCAAGTATTTTCATTCTATTATTATCATTTTCATTAAATTTCTTCATTTCACTCTTAGCTTTTTTTATATACGACATATATAACTGTTTTTGTTCATTGCTCAATGTTACAACCATATTTGATTCGATTTTATCTGGCAATTCTGTGAGCACTTCTTTTTTTGTTCTTCTTAGTAAAAATGGAGCAATAATTTCACGTAAGTTGTGTATTTTCGAGGAATTTGGATTTACAATCGCTTCCTTATAAGTTTTTTTAAATTTTGTCAAATTATCTAAATATCCTGGTATTACAAAATCAAAAATTGACCATAGTTCTAAAATATTATTTTCTACTGGCGTTCCTGTCAATGCAAAATTTACTTTGCTGTTGATTTTCATAACTGCCTTCTTTATCTGTGAAGTTGTAGTTTTTATATTTTGAGCCTCATCTAACACCACTACATCAAATTCTCTGCTCTTATATTCTTCAATATCATTTCTCAAAGCCTGATAAGTTGTTATTAGAAATCCCCTTGTTCTTCTTGAAATAATTTCCTTTCTTTGACCTGCTGTTCCTTCAATCAAGGTTGGTCTTACTCCTGTAAATTTAATAATTTCTTCCTTCCAGTTATACAATAATGAACTTGGTACAATGATTAAGGCTGAAAAACTTCTATTTTCTTGATAAATCTCATTTAATAAAGAAATTGTCTGCAAAGTCTTACCAAGCCCCATATCATCTGCTAGAACTCCTCCAAATCCAATATCATACATATTTTTCAGCCAGTTAAACCCTAATTTCTGATACGGAAACAATTGTACATTTATATTATGCGGCTCGATTTCCTGCCGGTTTTTTATTTTATGGAACAAATCCTTAAATTCTTCCATTTTTATAAGTTCTTCCTGAATATTTTTTGAAATTTGAGCAAGCTGTAAAGCTTTTATTTTAGAAATTTTATTTTCTCCAACTTTCAGATTAGAAATGGAATCTGTAATTCCAACCAGTTCTTCAATGCTTTTATTGGCAATTTTTACAAGTTCACCGCTTGAAAGTGTTATATATTTCTGCTCATTTTTAATTGCTTCCATCACAATTTCAACATCATCAGCCTTTATTCCCTCAATATCAAAACTAACATTCAAAAAGTTATTTTCGACTCTTTTTATTCCAATATGGACATCTATATTTCTTGCACTTTTTATTTTATTGTCTAAATGAATTTTTACCTTGTCTGAATATTTTTTATCAATGTATTCTGAAATTTTCCCTAGCCCTTCATAGTTAACATTATAAGTCCCTTCGGTTAATTCCATATTTGTAGCCGAATAACTTTCTACAAGTTTTCTTAATTCCTTGAATAAGTCTATATTTTTTCTTGGAATAAAATATTTTCCATTTTTCTTTATCGCACAAATAGTATTTGACAGATTAATCTTCACTACTTCCTTTTCATCAGTTTCTGAAACAAAAATATCAATATTTCCATCTTCTTCAATATATTCAGCAACATTTACATTTTCGTATCTCAAAACTGCTCCCAGTTTCTGATTATCCTCAAACGAAAGCTGATTAAACAAATCTGTATCTAGAAAATCAAACTTTCCAAAAAATCTTTCCTCATTCGCATCCATCTTAAAGACTTTCGTTGTATCATTTGAAAAAGTATAAAATGGACTATTTTCAGAGATTTTTTCTATATTTCTCATGATAATTCTGCCATTTTCAACTACAAATAAAGGCTCATAACTGTTCATTATCTGTTTTTGCTCCCCTAACAAAATAAGATTTTTTCCTTTTCCCATAGCTACAAGCAGTTTGTTTAAAAGCATTTCATATACTTTCAAACCTTTTTTATCTTTAATTCCGCTATCTATAACACTTTGAATCTCTTTGCTGTATTCGTAAATTGCATTGATTATTTTTTTATTTGTTTCATTGAAAAAACAGTTCTTAGGGCTGTAAGTAATTTTAGACGTAACTTCATATTCTCTTTCTTTCACAATAGCCTCAATAAACTTCAAAATATCTTTTACATAATATATTTTCTTAAATCCTGTCTTTATTCGCAAAATATAGTCTGGCACATTATTTTCCTGATTATAATCATATCCGTATTTATAGTCGCTATAACTTCCTTCATCAATTTCTATTTCTAACCGCATTTCCTGTTTTTCATCAGCTTGAAGATTTTCAATTTCCAAATGAAGACTATAAATTTCATTAATCTTTTTAGAAATACTTTCAACATTTTCCAATATTTCGTCATTAATTTTCCTTTTTTGAAAATCTATATTTGTATTTTCACTTTCTTTTTTTACAGCATTTTCAGCATTTACTTCAATTGTTTCAAATTTGACCTCCGAAACTTTGCTTTTTTTATCAATATTTCTTAATCCGTTATTTTGAATATTTTCTATTTTTTCAAAAGTTTCAGTCAATTTATCTAATTTTTTTATATTTTCACTTTTTAGTTTTAATCTTTGTCTTGATTTATTTATATTATCTTTTTCAAAATTTTGCAGGACAGTTTTTTCAGCTTTAACTTTTTGATCTTTTTCTTTAATTTTAGCTATTTTTTTGTTATCTTCCTCAAAATCATCTTCAAACATCATCTCAATTTCATCTGTCCCAATAACTTTTGAAATTTTTTCCGAATGATCTGCCATCATCCCCAAAGTTACAACATGTTTACAGCAATTTTTCTTATTGTTCTTAAAAAACATGCAATCACAGTTGGCTTCAATAAATTCCCCTTTTTTCTGCTCTACTGTAATTGATGTCTTACAAAGGCTGTTTTCCTTGTACTCACCTTCCACCGTTATAAAATTTCCGTCAGCGAAAAGTGCAGTTATATTCCCCAAATTTTTATTATAATATTCCTGTCCAATTACAAAAATGCTTGGTGTTATCTGTTTTTTCAATTCTAACGAAATACTATTCTCTCTCATATCTCTCCCTTACTTTTATAAAAAATCTTTTGACTTGCAGCTTCATCCTTTTTAATTCTTCGAGCAGATTCCACTATTCCATCAAAAAATTTAATGACACAGTAAAAAATTATCTACTAAATTATAATTTTTTTAATTTATTTTATTTTTATTAGATTAATTTTAAAAGTTTTGGTTATTCAAAACTCTTCTTTAAAACACAAGTTATTTTACTCGTTATTTAACTTGGGATAATCTCAAGTTGTATTATTCTAAACAAGTTTACTTAGATTTTATCATTATTATTGCATCCTCATTATTTCCATAATAATTTTTCCTAACAAAAATTTTTTCAAATCCAGTTTTTTTATAAAGTTTTAGCGCTTTCACGTTGTTTTCATTAACTTCCAGCAAAAATTTATTTCCAGAAAAATGTATATTTTTAATTTCCACATTTTCATTATCTCTAATCAAATTTTTCATGCTTTCAATTAACAATTTTTCACCAAAACCTTGTTCCTGATATTCTTTTTTTATTGCTACCTCAAAAATATCTATGCTCTCTATTGTACCATAAAATGCGACATATCCCAACATATTTTTTTCAATTTTTTCATTTTTGTCAAAATCTGTTTTTTCTTTTTGGCTTTTTTCTAAAATTTTATCTTTATCTTCTTTTTTTAATTTTTCTACAAAAATATTTTCTCTCATAAAATTAAATAAGCAGTATATCTCATAC
>CAUQGN010000041.1:0-14473 GCA_963517565.1 uncultured Leptotrichia sp.
AAGAAATATTTTTTTTAATATATTTTTGTAACAAATGTTTGACATCTATACAAATAGAAGAAATTTATATAAAATAATTACTTGACATAATTGAAAAAGGTTATATAATATTAATAGATTTATCTTAATGAAAATTTAAAATTTTTAAAATTATTAAAGGAAGTGAATTAAATGCGGGTAATTATTCTTAAAAATGTTGATGAAGTTGCAAAATGGAGTGCATATCAAATAGCTAAAAAAATATTGAAATTTAAGCCTACAAAGGAAAGACCTTTTGTACTGGGACTTCCTACTGGTTCTACACCACTTGCAACTTATAAAGAATTGATAAATTTATATAATGAAAAAATATTGTCGTTTGAAAATATTGTAACTTTCAATATGGATGAATATGTAGGATTGAAACCAGAAAATCCGCAAAGTTATCATTATTTTATGAACGAAAACTTTTTTAAATATATTGATATAAAAAAAGAAAATATAAATATTCTGGATGGATGTGCCAAGGACTTGGAAAAAGAATGTGAAGATTATGAGAACAAAATAAAGGCAGCAGGTGGAATACAGCTATTTTTAGGTGGAGTTGGAGAGGATGGACATATAGCCTTTAATGAGCCTGGTTCATCACTTTCTTCACACACACGTGATAAAGATTTGACTTATGATACAATCTTGGCAAATTCTAGATTTTTTGATAATGATATCGAAAAAGTACCAAAATTGGCTTTGACAATAGGTGTAGGAACACTAATGGAGTCAAAGGAAGTTATGATTCTTGCAAATGGTTATAAAAAGGCTCGTGCAGTTTATCATGGCGTAGAGGGCGGAGTAAATCATCTTTGGACAATTTCGGCTTTGCAGCTGCATAGAAGGGCTGTACTGGTAATTGATGAAATGGCGGCTTCAGATATAAAAGTTAAGACGTACAGATATTTTAAGGAAATTGAGGCAAGAAATTTAGATTTAGAAGAATATAAAAAATATTTAATAGAATTAGCAAAATAGAGAGGAATTATTGAAATGATTATAAAGAATGCAAAGATATTTGATGGAGAAAAGTTTATTGAGGAAGACACCGTTGTTTTGGAAGGAAAATTTATAAAGAAAGTCACGGATTTTTCATTGATTGATGAAAAAGAATTAGAAAATCAGGAATTGGTCGATGCCAAAGGGATGGTTTTGTCGTCAGGATTTATTGACTTGCAGATTAATGGATGTGGAGGAGTACTGTTTAATGATGATATTTCGAGAAAGACACTTGAGATAATGAATGAAACTAATAAGAGATACGGATGTACTTCGTTTTTGCCAACGCTTATAACTTCTCCAGATGAGAAAATAGAAAAAGCTCTAAATCTTATGAATGAAATAAAAGATAAGGAAGAAATTGGAGTTTTGGGACTTCACATAGAGGGACCTTATATAAGTGTTGAGAAAAAAGGGATTCATCGTCCTGAATATATAAGAGTTTTATCTGATGAAATGGTAGAAAAAATAGCAAATGCAGGACCTGAAGTTACAAAAATAATAACAATTGCACCTGAAAAGGCTAAAGTCGAACATCTTGAAATATTAAAAAAGGCAGGGATTAATATCGCTGTTGGGCATACGAATGCAACGTATAAGGAATGTATGGAAAAGAAAGACTATTTTAACTGTGCTACGCATTTGTATAATGCCATGAGAGCATTGGATTCAAGAGAGCCAGGAGTTGTAGGATTTTTATTCAATAATGACACTACAAACTGCGGAATAATAGTTGATGGACTTCACATGGACTTTGCTTCTGTGGAAATTGCTAAGAAAATATTGAAAGATCGGCTTTATCTTGTGACAGATGCTGTTAGTCCTGCTGGAACTGATAATATGACAGAATTTATGTTTGAAGGAAATAGAGTTTTATATAAGGATGGTAAATGTGTTTCGCCAGAAGGTACTTTGGGAGGTTCTGCCCTAGTTATGATTGATGGAGTGAAAAATCTTGTGGAAAAGGTACATATTTCACTTGAGGAAGCACTTAGAATGGCAACTTCTTATCCTGCTAAAGCCGTGGCTGTGGATGAAGAATATGGATTTATAAAGGAAGGATATTTTGCTGATTTAACATATTTTGATGAAAAGTTTAATATTAAGGGGACTGTAAGTAAGGGAAATTTAACAAAATACGAATAAGTTAAATTTGAAATTATGATATTTTGTTAGAATGTTAAATTTGTTTAATCTTGATTAATTCAGTATAAGGGAATAACAGTAAAACTGTTTTAAAACTCAAGTTAAAAGGCTGAATGTATGTAATTAAAATTAATTCTATTTTGAGAAACTTGGACAATATGTGATAAAATTTAAAATTTTTAGAAAAAATTTTTAAAAATCTAAAAATATGTTAGAAAAATTTGAAAAAAAATACTTTTTTTGTTATACTTTAAGTTGGAAAATAGTTTAATAAAAAATCGCTTTAAAATGGCATATAATTATTGTTTATAATTTTATAAGTTTGATTTTTAGAGTAGTTTTACTATATTATTATTCGATTTTAAAGTTGTATTACTATGTATGAAATAATGGAGATTCTTTGATTTTAAAGGAATCCGTCAAATAAAATATGTATATTAAGGAGACAAAAGAAGATGAAATTGAATTTTAATTATCAATTTGCAAAAAATTTTTTTAACGAAAATGAATTAAGACAGATTAAACCGTATGTAGAGTTGGCAAATGAAGTGCTGACTTCAAAAAGTGGAGCAGGAAATGATTTTTTAGGATGGGTTGACTTGCCTGAAAACTATGATAAAGATGAATTTGCTAGAATAAAAAAAGCAGCTGAAAAAATTAAAAATGATTCAGAAGTCTTAGTTGTAATTGGAATTGGAGGATCGTATTTAGGGGCAAAGGCTGCAATTGAATTTTTGTCACACAGCTTTTACAATAACTTGCCAAAAGATAAAAGAAAAACTCCAGAAATTTACTTTGCAGGAACAAATATGAGCGGTGTTTATTTACAACACTTAATCGACGTAGTTGGAGATAGGGATTTTTCAGTAAATGTAATTTCAAAATCTGGAACTACAACTGAGCCTGCGATTGCATTTAGAGTGTTTAAAAAAATGCTGGAAGAAAAATATGGAAAAGAAGAAGCTGCAAAAAGAATATATGCTACAACAGACAAGGAAAAAGGAGCATTAAAGACACTTGCTACAGCTGAAGGATACGAAACTTTTGTTGTACCTGATAATGTTGGAGGAAGATTTTCTGTATTGACTGCAGTAGGACTTTTACCAATTGCTGCGGCTGGAATTAACATTGATGAATTGATGGCTGGAGCAAAAGATGCAATGAATGATTTTGCAAATAAAAATATGGACGAAAATCAGGCTTTACAATATGCGGCTGTAAGAAATATTTTACATAGAAAAGGAAAAGACTTGGAATTAATGGTAAATTATGAGCCAAGAGTTCATTATTTAGCAGAATGGTGGAAACAATTATTTGGAGAATCTGAAGGAAAAGATGGAAAAGGATTGTATCCAACTTCGGCAGACTTTTCAGCAGACTTGCATTCATTGGGCCAATATATTCAGGAAGGAAAAAGATTATTCTTTGAAACAGTAGTTTCTATTGGAAAACCAGAAGTGGAATTTGTCATCGAAAGCGACAAGGATAACCTTGACGGACTAAACTTTATTGCTGGAAAAACATTAGATTATGTAAATAAAAAAGCAACTGATGGAGTAATCTTGGCACATATTGATGGAGATGTACCTAATTTAGGCGTAAACATTCCTGAAGCCACTCCTTATCATTTAGGATATACATTCTATTTCTTTGAAAAAGCATGTGGGGTAAGTGGATACCTTTTAGGTGTAAATCCATTTGATCAGCCAGGAGTAGAAGCATATAAGAAAAATATGTTTGCATTATTAGGAAAACCTGGATATGAAGAAGCTGGAAAAGAATTGGAAAAAAAATTGAACGAAGTTAAATAATTTAGGTAAACTGAAAAATTAATTTTACTAGGAAAGAAGGTGGCTGATTTGGGATATTTTTTCAAGTCGCCATCTTTTGTTGTGTATGTTGTTGAAAATAATATTTTTAATTTTTATTTTAGTTTATATTTGTTTTTTCTTATTTTGTAATAACTGCTGTTTTGCTTGAGAATATTCAAAACAGGAATTAAGTTATGGAATGATTTTAATATAAAAGTAGAGTGCTAAATTATGGAAAGGATATAAAATGACAAAAGAGAATTTGTGGAAAAATTATACAGATGAACAAAAGAAAGTGATTTTTGACTTTGCTGAGGATTATAAAAAATATTTGGATTCTGCCAAAACTGAGAGAGAATTTGTGGATTTGACAGAAAAGGAACTTAAAAAAAATGGCTTTGTCAATATTAATGAAAAAAGTGAATTGAAAAAAGGGGATAAAATTTATTTTAACAATAGAAATAAAAATATCATTGCAGTAATTGTTGGAAATGATATAAAAAGCGGAATCAATATGATTGTCTCCCATGTGGATTCACCAAGACTGGATTTGAAGCCAAATCCGATAATGGAAGAAGAAGAATTTGCACTACTAAATACGCATTATTATGGTGGAATTAAAAAATATCAATGGGCTGCAACTCCGCTTGCATTGCATGGTGTTGTTTTCTTAAAAAATGGAGAAAAAGTAACACTTTCTATTGGAGAAAAAGATGACGAGCCTGTATTCAGTATGCCTGATATATTGCCGCATTTGTCTTATAATGTGCAGGATGAGAGAAAGGCAAGAGATGTTATTAAAGGTGAGGAGCTAAAATTATTATTTGGTAATATGCCTTTAAATGATGAAAATGTAAACAAAAAAATAAAGCAGTTTGTACTTGATAAATTGAAAAAAGATTATGGAATAGAAGAAGATGACTTCTTTACAGCAGAGCTGGAAATTGTGCCTGCTGGAAAATTGAGGGATGTGGGGCTTGATAAGAGCATGATTGGAGGATATGGTCAAGATGACAGAATTTGTGCATATACTTCACTAAGAGCCTTGTTTGATATTAAGGAAACTGAGAAAACTGTTATGATTTATTTGACAGATAAAGAAGAAATTGGAAGTGAAGGTTCTACGAGCTTGAAGTCAACATTGCCTGAATATATTGTTGGGAAAATGCTGTCACTTACAGAAAAAAATTATAATGATCAGATATTGAGGGAAACTTTATGGAACTCAAAAGCATTGTCATCAGATGTTACGGCTGCGTTAAATCCTGTATTTAAGTCAGTTCATGATGTGGAAAATGCAGCAAGGCTGTCTTACGGACTGGCGTTTGCAAAATATACTGGAAGCCGTGGAAAAGCTATGGCAAACGATGCTGATGCAGAATTTATTCAGGAAATAAGACAAATATTTGACAAAAATGAGATTAAATATCAGTCGGGTGGCTTTGGGAAAGTAGATGAAGGTGGTGGAGGAACAGTTGCTAAGTTCTTGGCTTACTACGGAATCAAAACGATAGATGCAGGGCCTGCACTTTTATCAATGCACTCTTTATTTGAAATCTCGTCAAAAGCAGATTTGTATGAAACATACAGAGCATATAAAGTATTTTTTGAGTTAAATTAGGGAGAGTAGGTAATTAGGAGAAAAAATGGGCTATAAAATTATAATTTATAAAGATAATAAATTCTACAAGGAAGAGAATTTAAAACAAAATTGGGAAAATTTTATATATAAATGGGGAAATGTCGAGTCAGGAAGTTATTTTTTTGAAGTAAAGGATGAGGAAAGTGGAACAATAAGCGGTGTGACTTACAGCCATACAGCACCTTTTGCAAAAAGATTTGAGGCAGTAGTGGATGAAAACTTGCCGCCAAAATCAATAACTGGATTTCAAAAAGGAATAGATATTTATGTAGAATATTCTCCCTCAAAAAAGATATTTTCATTAACTAAAATGAAATTTTACAGAATGAATTTGGATATTGCTGATTTTGGACTGGAAAAGGCGGATAAAGTTGAAATTGCAGGTAACTTTAATAACTGGAAGCCTGATACAGAACCTATCCATCATTTTGAAGGAACAAACTATAAAGTAGTACTTGCTTCGCCTGAAGGAGTTTATGAATATAAATATCTGATTGATGGAAAATGGTATCCTCAGAATGAAAATAGAAAACTGGTTATCGGAGAAAATGGAGCATTGTTTCCTCAAGGAGATTTTGGAACTGGAAAATTTGTGTATGAAGCAATTGATAAAAATACTGATTTGAAGGCGATAGTACATGATTACAACAGTTTGCAATATTTTAATAAATTGTCGGATAGTGAATATGAATTTAAAATAAGAACTCAGATGAACGATGTGGAACGTGCCTACGTTAGTGTAGTTCTACATGAGGAAGATAATTATGAGATGATTTATGAACTGGAAAGATACCAGGATAAGACAAATGGATTTGATTATTTTGAAAGAATAATAAATTTTGGTAAAGAGGCAAAAAAACTGCTGTATTATTTTATTCTTGAAGATAATGGTTCAAGAGCATATTTTAACGGAAAAACACTGAGTTATAGCAAACCAAAGAGATTAACTGTGAATACGACTTCTAAGGATATACAGTTATTTGATGTACCAAACTGGGCAAAAGAAGCAATCTGGTACAATATTTTCCCAGACAGGTTTTACAATGGAAATCATTATAATGATCCAATTTTTAATGAATTTGGACCAGAAGCATTTAAGCCAAATAGACTTCATGAACAAAATTTTGTAGAAGAATATAAATGGGAAAAAAGTAATAATGTGCTTAGTCAGTTTGATAGAAACAGATGGACTGCTGACTTTAGGGAACAGGTAATTTGGGAAAAACTGGGTGAGCGTGAAATTGACTACAGCTTGAAATATGCTAGAATGTATGGTGGAGATTTACAGGGAATAAAAGAAAAAATACCATATATGAAGGAATTGGGAATTAATGCAGTATGGCTAAATCCAGTATTTTTCTCATATCAAAACCATAAATACGGAGCAAATGACTTTAGACATATTTCACCAGACTTTGGAACAATAAAGACAAGTGGCAAAACTCATGGCGTAGAAATTAATAAAAATAACAAATATGGGAATAAGTCGTATGTGGACGTACTTGGAAACAAGGCTTCGACAAGCAGTGAGCTAAAACTTCTGGAAGTAAGCCTGAATGGTGAAAATCGGGGGAGAAATGGATATGGGGAAACAGAAGACCCATCAACTTGGGTTTGGACAGAATCAGATTTGATAATGGTAGATTTGATAAAGGAATTTCATAAAAATGGTATCCGTGTAATATTTGACGGGGTTTTTAATCATAGCAGCAATGAACACTGGACATTTAATATGGTGCTTGCCGATGGAGAAAATTCTAAATACAAGGATTGGTATAAATTTACAGATTTTGGAGAACATGTCCCAATAACAGATGAAATGAATGAAGAACAGGCATTTGAAACTTTAATTGCAAATAGAAAGAGAACTGCTTACAACGCTTGGGCTGGATTTGATTCACTTCCTGAATTTAATACATTTAATCAGGAGTATAAGGAATATATTTTCAATATTACAAGAAAATGGATGTATGGGCCTGACGGGAAAGAAAGTGAAAACTGGATGGAGGATGACGGAATTGACGGATGGCGGTTAGATGTGCCAAATTGTCTTGAAAATCAGAATTTCTGGAATGAATGGCGTGAGGTCGTAAAGGGTAGCAAGAAAGATTCATACATAACTGCTGAACTTTGGGGAAATGCTTCAGCCGATATTAATGGTGGAAATAAATTTGACACTGTAATGAACTATGAATGGTTAAAAACAGTTATCGGATTTTTTATTAATCAAAGCCGTGAAGGTGGAGCAAGATATAAGTTAAAGGCACAGGACTTTTTCAATGAACTTCGAGAAAAACGAAATTGGTATCCGTATCAGGCGTTACAGGCGAGTCAGAACTTAAACGGTTCACATGATACAGACAGGCTTTATTCGAGAATTGTAAATGATGTGCTTGGAAGAAATCTGGAAGAAGGGAAACAGCTGGAAAAAGGTTATAACGGAATTCGTCCAGATTTAGCTTCAAATTATCATCCAAATACAACAATAGACTGGCGAAACAGCCCAATCAAGCCAAAAGATGTGCTAAAATTAATTTCAATATTCCAAATGACATACATTGGTGCACCAATGCTGTTTTACGGTGATGAAGCAGGAATGTGGGGAGCAACCGACCCATATTGCCGAAAACCGATGTTATGGAAGGAATATTTGTATGATGATGAAAAAAATCCATCACATATTAACCAAAATGAAGTTTATCAGCAAAAAGTTGACAGTGATTTATTTGAATGGTATAAAAAGTTAATAAGAATAAGACTTGAAAATAAAACTCTTGTTTATGGGAAATTTAGAGAAATATTTGCTGATAATGAAAGAGAAATAATTATTTATGAAAGAGTAGTTGAAGACCATGCAATTATTGTTGTAATAAATAATTCATTTAATAGTTGGGAAAATGTAGAATTTGAGACAAATTATCAGGATGAAAGATTTATTGATTTGGTAACAGAAGGCAGAACATTTAGAACAGGCTCGACAGGAAAAATTAAACTCGATTTGAAAGCCAAGGAAGGTATGATTTTGCGAAAAGTTAGGATAGACGGAGATTACGAATAAAAAATATTATCCAAAAAATACTTAAAAAATAGGGAGCTGAATTTATTGGCTCCTTGTTTTGTATAGGAATCGTATGTATAATTAGGAAAATAACAAATAAAAAACAGTCCATGAGAAAGAGGTATATGGACTGCCTTTTATGACCAATTTTTTCTTCGGTTGTGATATATGAAAAGATTAATAATACTAATAATATTAACAGGATAATTATAACAAAAAAATTTTAAAAAATCAATACCTTAATAAATAATTTTTATCTAGTTCAATTAATACTATAATATTGTTATTTTTTTCGTTTTATGATAAACTATTCACATATAAATATTTTGTGAAAACATTTTTTGGGGGGAAAATGAAAGGGAGCAATAGAGACTTAGTATTAGAACAAGATATAAGCGAAGAGCAGGAAAAAGGACATAGGGAAAGATTAAGACAGCGTTTTTTGTCGGCTGGAGTAAAAGGCTTTTTGGATTATGAACTTTTGGAATTATTGCTTACTTATACAGTTATTAGGAAAAATTGCAGAGGGATTGCAAAAAGTCTTTTGAGAAAATATGGTGATTTGTATACGATTTTAAAACAGTCAGAACAAGAATTGCAAACAAATAAATATATGACTGAAAGAGCAATTGTATTTTTTAAACTTTTATTTGAAATCATAGAAGGTGGACTTTATAAAAAAGTGCATAATGAAAAAATTACATTATCAAGTAATATTAAATTATTGAATTATTTAAAATTTTCTCTTTTAAATAGAGACGTTGAAGTATTTAAAGTATTATTTTTGAATACTCAAAATGAATTGCTGAAGGAAGAGGAGCTGTTTTATGGGACTATTGATAAAAGTACAGTTTATATCCGTGAATTAGTAAAAAAAATTTTAGAATATAATGCAAAAGCCGTAATTTTAGTGCATAACCATCCAGCAGGCTCTTTAAGACCGTCAGAATCGGATATTTTATTGACAAAAAAAGTAAAGGAAGTTTTTGAAAGTATAGAAATACGTTTGCTTGATCATTTAATAATAAGTGAGAAAGGATATTTTAGCTTTTTAGAAGGTGGGATATTATGAATATAATAAATATAAAATTTAGAAAAACAAAAAAAGTTTACCCGTTTATGATAAATGAAACAGAGAATTATAAAAAAGGAGATCATGTCCTTGTAGATACAATACGTGGAGAACAGATAGGGATAGTTTTAGGAATTGCATTAAATAAAGAAAATAGCGGACAGAATGATTTGAAAATTAGAGAAGTTAAAAGAAAATTATCAAAAAAGGAAATAGAAAAATTATCTGAGTTAGATAAAAAAGCTGATGATGCATACTTTAAGTGTAAAAAAATTGTGAAAAAACTACTTCCGGAAATGAATCTTGTTATTGGTGAATATACATTTGATGAAAGTAAATTAATATTCTATTTTACAGCGAACAATAGGCTTGATTTTAGGGAACTCGTAAAGGAAGTGAATAAAACTTTTAAAAAACGGGTAGAATTTTATCAGATCAAAACAAATGATGAAGGTAGAATTTTATCTGCTTTTGGAAAATATGGAAGAGAAATATACTGGTAGGATTTTAGAAAAGAAATAATAATACATCGTTTAAATTACTGAAGTTTTTTAATTTTATCAATTTGATTTTGAGAATTTTTGAATATTGGCAGAAATTTTTGAAAAAAGAGTTGAAATATTGAAGAATATATGTTATACTTATCAAGTAATAAAGTACGTGGTCGCATAGCTCAGTTGGGAGAGCACCTGCCTTACAAGCAGGGGGTCACTGGTTCGAGCCCAGTTGTGACCACCATTTATTTGGAGGTGTAGCTCAGTTGGTTAGAGTGCTTGCCTGTCACGCAAGATGTCGCGAGTTCGAGTCTCGTCACTTCCGCCATTATGCCCAGATAGCTCAGTCGGTAGAGCAAGGGACTGAAAATCCCTGTGTCCGTGGTTCGATTCCGCGTCTGGGCACCATGAAAATAATTAAATTAAATATATAGTGCAGATTGGTATTTATGCTGATTGGCACTTTTTTTTTATGTATTTTGATATTATGATATTAAATTTTGTTTGAAAAATGAGAATTATATTTTAATTATTTGAAAATATTAGGTTTATACTCTTTATTAGAAAAGTTTGTAATAATTTCGTTATTTAGAAAGGTGTTTAGTTTAAGGTGTTGAAATAAAGATACGAAATGATGCCAATTTAAAATAGATATTATTATATTGTACAAATAATTTGAAGAAAATTAGTTTTTTTTTTTTTTGTATAAAAAACACCTTAAAATCTTTATTTGATTGGATTAAACCGTTTTATGAATATATTTTTTTACTTATATTTATTAATTATTTTTAATTTTCAAATAAAAATATATTCATTTATAAATTTTAATAAAAGTTATATAGGATAAAATATACTAAATTATAAGATTAGGAGGTGAGCCAGTTACTTAATTCAAGTACAATATTCTCTAATATTTAAAGAGTGTGCTTTATTCTCTTGAATTGAGAAATCATATTCTTTACATTGATTTTATCTATAGAGTATAA
This sequence comes from uncultured Leptotrichia sp., assembly GCA_963517565.1. Lineage (GTDB taxonomy): Bacteria > Fusobacteriota > Fusobacteriia > Fusobacteriales > Leptotrichiaceae > Leptotrichia. The sequence continues at coordinate 11,236 of CAUQGN010000041.1, forward strand.
GGGAATTATACTAAAAAAACTCAGATGCCCATATTGATTTAAATATCATCAATAAAATTAAAAATCACTTAAAATCACAAATATCACTTTAAAAAAAACTAAATATGGCATGCAGTCTGAGTTTTTTACAGTAAAAATAACTTAAAACTGAACTAAGAATCATAAACTTAGATATTGAATAGGGTTCAGACATACTATGTAAACTAAAACGCCATATAGCGTAAAACAAATTTATCTTAATAAGGAGAAATACAAAACATGACAAACAATCTTAGAAAAGTAGCACAGGATTTACGTACATTTGCAAAAAGAACAAAAGACTTTAAATTTACAAATTCTGCATTAATTACGTTCATACTGACTAGAATGACATTTGCTGCAAATAGTCCTGATACTGGCATACAAAGTCAGGCTAAACAGCTTAACACATCAATCAGCCAATCAAGAGCAGACTTGAAGAAAGCACGGAAAGAAACAGATAAACTGATAAACAATACCAACTTGGAACTGATACAGTTAATGGAACAAGGTGAACACGTTACAAAACCTGCGTGGGGCACTTGGCAGTTTGGAACTGGCTATACCTACAACAACTGGATGGGAAGATATAACGGAAGAGGCAACAAGAACAGAGATAATGAAAATAGAGTGTTTGCAAGAGCTCTGGGAAGAAATAGGTTCATTCAAAGTACAACAGGCGGAAAATACGGAGCAACTGACCTGGAACTTACAGACACAGCAGAACCATCAATTGAAATAGCGATAAGTGCAGCGATAAAACCAAAATCAGTAAACAAGCAGGCACCATTAATAAACTTGCCAGCTATTGCTACACCAACATTGCCAGCATTAAATGTGAGCATGCCATCGCCTGTAGTAGTAACACCAAATGAACCAACTCCGCCAAACTTAAATTTAACGATACCCGAACCTGATGCAAATCCATTTACAAGTTTTGGAGGGACTTGGACGGGCTATATAACTGGAATGCCTTGTGGTGGTGGTTCATGCTGGAATACTCATACAGAGAATGCTTTTTTACCATATTCTTATGGCCCTCCCTTACACTCTTCTCTTTTTGGCTTAGCACAAAATGTAGATATAACAGGAGGTTTATTCTGGTCTGGAATGGCAAGAAACCCTCATACAGGAGAATGGGAAGTAAGCAATACAGCAGGATATGAAAACGTTACACAGGATACAACTCATTTTGCTGGAAATAATTTTCTTAGTGCCAGAAATTATGATACAAGAAATTCAAAATTAATTTTTTCAATTGGAGGAACATGGTCAGGAAGCCGAGGGAATAGAATAACAGGAGGTACTTACCATCTTGCAGGAAATGTCAATAATATTACTGATAATGCCGCTGAAGGAACCGTACTGCTTCATATAGTAGGTGATTTTGAAATAAGAGATGCAGAAATATACCTTTATGGAAAAGCAGGAATTATTGATGCGGAAGCCTACAGAGGTGGAAAGTTTACAATGGATAATTTACGGGTAAATATACTAGGAGATAGAAATACTCTTTTTAGATTGCATGGTAGAAATCCTGGACAGGAAGCACCTGGTTTTGGTGGAGAGCAGTATTCAACAAAACTTTCAGGAAATGCAAGAATTACAGCAGATACTAGAGGAAATACAGTATATGCGGTAGTAAATTATGCAGGTGGACTTAGACTGGAAAATGAAGAATCTATTACTTTTAATGGAGCCTCAAATATAGGTTTTTCTTTTCTGACATGGGTACCTGATAAATCAAAATATATACATACTACTCATCCTGGTTATATTAGTACTGGAGAAGGTTCGCTGGATGCTTACATACCTTATGTAAAAACTTTGGCTAGCAAGCCTTTTAATATGTATGGTGATGAAAATGTGGGGATATTCTTTAATAAAAAAATAAGTGGATATAATGTAGGTATCCATGAGGGGTATTTTAAACTGTATATGAATATAGGAACGATGCTAAATTCAAACCCTCTTCTTACACAGCAGACTGCTAAAGGGAACTTAGAAGTAAATTCATCAGGAAATCCGACTGGATATACTTCGGACAAAGTTGATGCCAATGTAGGAGTATTTGCAATATCCGGTCAGAGAGATGGTGTAAGTAATGCTTCTCTTTCTAGTTATAGTTATCATAATGATAACCAAAATATAAAAGATCTAAAATTTGAAGAATTTGATATTAAATTTGGAAAATATTCAAAAAACGGATTTATGTTCCTTGCTAAAAATGGAACAGTCATCGACATACAGACAGGAACACAGACTCAATTTTCAGATGGAAAAGATGGAATAACTACAAAAGAAACAGAAGCAGGAGAAGGAACGGTTATAAATTATGCAGAAGGAACATGGACTACAACAGACACGGGATTAACAGAAATTACAGCAGGAACTCTTCAAGACAAACCGACTGAAATAAAAGTAAATCAGAACTTAAATATGATGAGTAAAAACGGTAAGGCTTTCTATGCAAAGGCAGGAGGACTTGTAACGGTGAACGCTGATGCGAAGGCTTATGGATACGGCTCAATAATTGGACTTGCAGAAAGTGGGGCAGGAGGAACAACTCACGGTGCAACCGTAAACATCAATGCGGATATTACGGCAGTTGACGACATAACTGTGGACACATCGCTTCCTAACAGAACGAACATAGTCAAGGCTCAGAAGTTCAAGAATATTGGAGGTTACGCAAAATCACACAACGGAAAAGATACTGTGGTAAATGTTGCGGCAGGAAAGAATGTTACTGTGAACGGTATCGGAGCCTATGCTGAAGGCGAAGGGGCAAAGGTTTCGCTTAACGGAACCGGAAACACAATCAACACAGGGACAAACGGAGGTCTTTATGCTGCAAGCAAGGGGATAGTCGAGTTTGGCGGAGGAACTATCGTGAACAAGGACCAGGGGACTGCAGTAGACCCTGTAACAGGGGATGCCCTTCTTGATGCCGACGACAACCCGATAAACGACCACAAGAACACTACACCTTTCTATGCGAAGACAGAGATGGTCGACCATGACAGCGATCCGGATACGCCTGACATTCCTGTAAGCGGTAAGATTGTGTTCAAGGACACTGACGGGAATGCCAATAACCCTGACACCCTGATAGAGATGTATGACGGGATACTTGTGTACGGTAAGGGCTCTGACTACCTTGCAGGCATTGACTCGACATCATCGGCGAAGTATCAGGGTATGAACAATGTCAAGGTAA
>CAUQGN010000042.1:0-13952 GCA_963517565.1 uncultured Leptotrichia sp.
AGGTATCAAACGCCATACCTCTGCACTCCCGCTTTACGCAAAACTTTCTTATAAAAGAAAAATAAAACTCGCTTTTAAATATAAATTATTTCAACACAAATAATTTTATATCAATTTAAAATTTATTTTAAAAGCTCAAACAGCTATTTTTCTTTTAACGAAATTTTGCTTAATATTTATTTTAATTAAATAAAAAGTTTAGATAATTAAAAATGAAACTATCATAAATAAAATTTCCTATAATTTTAAAAATATATTTTAAATAAAGTTTTATAAAATTTTATCTATCAATCCGTAATTTACAGCTTCTTCTGGGGACATAAAATTGTCTCTTTCAGTATCTGCATAGATTTCTTCTACTGATTTTCCAGTTGCTTCTGATAAAATTTTGCTTGTAATTTCCTTCATTCTTTCAATTTCTTTTGCCTGAATCTGAATGTCTGTTGCTTGACCTCTTGCTCCGCCTAGTGGCTGGTGAATCATGATTCTTGAATTTGGTAATGAGTATCTTTTTCCTTTTGCTCCAGCCGCCAATAACACTGCTCCCATGCTTGCCGCCTGTCCTACACATACTGTAGAAACATCGCTTTTAATGTGACGCATTGTGTCATAAATCGCAAGCCCGGCGGTAATTACTCCTCCTGGACTGTTTATATACATAACTATATCTTTTTCATTATCCTGTGCATCTAAAAATAATAATTGAGCGACAATCGCATTTGCCATTCCATCCTCAACTTCTCCACTTACAAAAATTATTCTATCCTTTAAAAGTCTTGAATAAATATCATAGCTTCTTTCCCCACGCCCATCATTTTCAATAACTACTGGACTATATGCTGACATATTATTTCCTCCTATTTCTGTCAATTTTCTTTCATTTTTTATTTTCTCTTGTTATTACAAAATTATTTTAACATTTTGCAATTTAAATATAGAGAAAAAAGAATTTCGCAATAAACTATTTTATCACAAAATTCTTCTAAAATCAAAATATTCTTTTTATTTAGCAATTTTCTCAAAATTACTATTTAACTTTTGCTTCTTTTACTAATAAATCAATTGTTTTTTGATTTACTAATCTATAGTTTGTTTCATCAATGAATCTTTCATAGTTTCCATTTTTTCTTACATCAGCTATTAATGCATCTTTTTCAAGTCCATACATTGCAGCCAATGTTTCAATTTCTTTTGATACTTCTTCATCAGTTGCTTTAATTCCTTCAGCTTTTGCGATTTCAGCTAGTACTAATTCTGTTTTTACTGATTTTTCAGCGTTTTCTTTTGAACTTTCTCTCATTGCTTCCATTGTTTGTCCAGTCATTTGGAAGTATTGTTTAAGATTAATTCCTTGCATTTGCAATTGTTGTGCAAATCTATTGATTTGATAGTCAATTTCTCTTTGAACTAATGCTTCTGGAACTTCAACTTCTGTACCACTTACTACAGCATCAATAACTTTGTTCTTAAATTCGTTTTCAGCTCTTGCTTCTTCTCTTTTTGTAATATTTTCTCTAGTTTTAGCTGTCATATCTTCAACAGAGTCAAATCCTAATTCTTTTGCCAAATCATCATTTAATTCAGCTTCTTCTTTTCTCTTGATTGAATTTACTTTTACTTTGAATAAAGCTGGTTTTCCTTTTAGGCTTTCAGCATGGTAATCTTCAGGGAATGTAACATTTACGTCAAATTCATCGCCTTTCTTGTGTCCTGCGATTTGATCTTCAAAAGTGTCGATAAAACTGTGAGAACCTAATGTCAAGTCATATCCTTCAGCTTTTCCGCCATCAAATGCTTTACCATCTATAAATCCTTCAAAGTTGATATTTACAACGTCATCATTTTTAGCTTCTTCATTTTCTGCAACTTCTTTTAATTTTGCAGCATTTTCTCTTAATCTTTCAATTTCTTCATTTACTTTTTCATCAGTAATTTCTACTTTTTCCTTTTCTACTTCCACACCTTTATATTGTCCCAATTCGAATGCAGGCAATACAGGTATTGTAAATACTACTTCAACTTTGTCATCATTAAGCTCATATTTTTCAAGTTTAATATCAGCAATTGGTTTTAATTCATTTTCTGCAACTGCTTTTCTATATTCATCAGAAATAATATGGTTTAAGATTTCACCTTCGATTTCTTTCTTGAATTTTTTTTCAATCACTTTTGCAGGTACGTGTCCTGGACGGAATCCGTCAACTTTTGAATCTTTAAAATGTACTAAAACATGCTCCTTTAAATGTTTTAATTCTTCTCCTTCTCTAACTGCTGATACTTCATAAGTAGATTCATTTAATTTTTTTACTGCCATCTTTTTAATTCCTCCTAAAATTTTTTATTATATATAATTTTTTTATTAATTTATTTTTATTTAAAATCCTTTATTTTCAATTCGATAAATAAATCTGAATGCCCAGACTTAAATATCGGAGTATAAACTATTTTAAATTTTTTCTTATAAAAATTATTTGCCTTCAATTTATGTCCTAAATTGTACCCAATTACTGAAATAATACGGTTATTTTTTCTAATAAATCCCTTAAAGTGCCGATTATTTATCCCAAATTTTGTCAAATTAAGAAAACTTACATCTGAATCCATAAAATTTGGCTCCTGATTATCCAGCCCAAAAGGTGACAGCCTGTTTATTTCGTGCAGTTTTCTTTTGTTTAAATGCTCAATATTTAGCCATGCATCTACATATAATGTTTTTTGAACGTTATCCCTATTTTTTCTAGCAAGCCTTTGTCGCAGATATTTTTCAATTTCACCTAAATATTTTTCTGAAACAAGAAATCCTGCCGCCAAGTCATGTCCTCCAAATCTTTCCAGTTTGTCTGACACACTTTTTAAAATATCAAAAATATTGATTCCTTCGATACTTCTGCATGATGCCTTTCCATATCCATTCTTTATTGAAATCAAAATTACTGGTATGTTGTATTTGATTGAAATTCTTGAACAAACTACACCAATTACTCCAGAATGCCATTTTCTGCTTTTCATAAAAATATATTTTGGACGTTCCAGACGCTGTATTTTTTCTTCCAGCTCATTATAAATCTCATTTTCTAGATAACGCCTAATTTTATTCGCACGCTTCATTTCCTCAATTATTGAGAAAAGTTTAAAGTCATCTTCCTGAATAAAGAAATTTACAACACTTTTTGAATTATCAATTCTTCCAAGTGCATTGAAAATCGGTGCAATGAAAAATCCAATATCGCTAGTTGTTATATTTCTAGGATTTATCTTCAAATAGTTAATAATATACTTCAAACCTTTTATTTTGGTTTTTTTTAAATTATTTAGTCCTTTTTTTATGATAAACCTGTTTTCATCGGTCATTGGTACAACATCTGCAACTGTTCCTATCATTATAATATCCATATAATCATACAGTATTTTTTTATTTGCACCATATCTTTCATAAATAGCATCTGCAAGTTTAAAGGCAACTCCAGAGCCTGACAAGGACTTATTTGGATAAGTGATGCTGGTTTTTGGATTTATTGTAAGAATATCCAATTCTTTTTCCTGCTGTTTATCCTCAAGAACTCCAATTTGTCTATGATGATCTGTTATAATTATGTCAATATCGCTATTTTTCAGCATTAATATTTCTTCAAGTTTAGTTATTGAAATATCAACAGTTATAAACAGCTTTGCTTCCCGTTTTTTCAAAAAATTCAAAAGATTTTTGTTTATACCTATTCCCTCGTGAACCCTATTTGGTATGTAATAATCAACATTAAGCCCCAATTTTCTTAGCATTATTACCAGATAAGCCACTCCAGAAATTCCATCAACGTCATAATCTCCATAAATTACAATTTTTTCTTTATTTATTCCAGCTTTTTTTATTCTTTCTACAACTTTTTCCATATTTTCAAATAAAAATGGATTATGAATATCCTTCTTATCTGAATTTAAGAATTTAGAGACCTTTTCCTTCGTATTAATTTCCCGATTTAAAAGCAGCCTTGAAATTAACTTGCTTTCCCCAAATTCAGAACTTTTTGATGTCAAATAATCTTCATTATAGCTTTTTAATTCCCATTTCATTACAAGATTAATCGCTTCCTTTTTTGTATAGTTGCAGGACTGCCTCAAAATCAGATTAGTTTTATCTTTTTAAAGCAGACCCGTATTTCTTTTATTCGATATTGTGATCATCCTTTTTTATTTCATTCAATATCGAAGCAATTTTTACTCCGTATTCAACGCTGTCATCCAGATGAATTCTCACTTCTGGAACAAATCTTATCGACAGCTGTGAACCAATTTTTTTCCTAAAAAAACCTTTTAATTTATTCAAATCTTCAGCGATTTTTTCTTTATTTATATTGTCTTTCAAATCCAGTATTGAAAAAGTTAAATCAAGATACCGTCCGTCTTTTGTCAGTTCAACCTTGTGAATTGATACAAGATTTTTTATTTTGTCATTTTTTATTTCTGTTAAAAGTGTCATTCCAATAATTCTTGATATTTCCTTTTCCAACCCTCTTTTTCTTCTGTCATTCATACAATTATCACCTATCTATCTGTTATCTTGGGATTTCTTCCATAATGTACGATTCGATAATATCTCCAGCCTTAATATCATTAAAGTCTTGAATACCAATTCCACATTCTTGCCCCATTACAACTTCCTTAACATCGTCTTTAAATCGTTTCAATGAACCTAATTCACCGTTAAAAATAATAATTCCATCACGAATTACACGAATTTTCGAGTCTTTTGTAACTTTTCCGTCAACAACGATAGCTCCAGCAATATTTCCAACATTTGATACTTTGAATACTTGCTTAACTTCGATTCTTCCGTAGTAAACTTCTTTAAATTCAGGATCAAGCATTCCTTTCATTGCTTTTTCAATTTCTTCAGTTGCGTGGTAAATTACGTTGTAGTTTCTAATTTCTACTCCAATTTTTTCAGCAATGATTCTGGCTGGTGTTGTTGGACGTACGTTAAATGCGATTATAATTGCATTTGACACTTCTGCAAGACTTACGTCTCCTTCTGTTACAGCCCCTGCACTTCCTTGGATTACGTTAATTACAACTTTTTCAGTATTAAGTTTTTCAAGTGATTCTCTTAATGCTTCAACAGATCCTTTTGAATCGGCTCTTATAATACATTTCAATTCTTTTAATTCTTGTTCTTCTAATTCTTGAGACAAACTTTCCAGTGAAATATGTTTTTTCTTATTCTGCTCGTTTACTTTTTTCTCTCTAATAAAGTCTTCTACAATTTTTTTAGCCTGCTTATCGCTTTCTACACCGTATAAAACATCACCTGCATTTGGCACAACATTAAATCCTGTAATTTCTACTGGCTGTGAAACAATGGCTTTATTTATTTTTTTACCTCTGTCATCAAGCATTGAACGGACTCTACCATGAGATTCACCTGCTACAAACACATCTCCAATTTTAAGGGTTCCTTCCTGTACAAGCACATCGGCAACTGCTCCCATTTTTGGATCCAGCCTTGATTCTACCACAACCGCTTTAGGACGCTTGTTTGGATTAGCTTTCAGTTCTTCAAGTTCCGCTGTAATTAATATTGTTTCAAGAAGTTCTTCCAAATTAATTTTTTGTTTTGCAGAAATTTCAACAAATTCAGTAGTTCCTCCCCATTCAGGTGACATCAGTCCATATTCAGTCAATTCAGTTCTAACCTTCATAGGATCTGCACCTGGCTTATCAATTTTGTTAATTGCAACAATTATTGGAACTCCCGCTTCCTTAGCATGAGAAATTGCCTCTACAGTTTGAGGTTTTACTCCATCATCAGCCGCTACAATCAGAATCGAAATATCAGTAATATTCGCACCTCTTGCCCTCATTTCAGTAAACGCCTCATGTCCTGGAGTATCAATAAATGTAATTCTTTGACCTTTCCAGTTTACTTGATAAGCTCCTATTTTTTGCGTGATTCCTCCAGCTTCATCACCCATTACATTTGTATGTCTAAGTGCATCTAGCAGCGATGTCTTACCGTGGTCAACGTGTCCCATTATCGTAATAACAGGAGCTCTTGTTACAAGTTCTTCAGCCGTATCTTCCTGCTCAAGCTGATATTTCTCACCATAACTGATTTCCTCTACTACTTCTCTTTCTACAATTACTTCATATTCAAGCGCCACTTCTTCAGCTTCCTCAAATGATAAAATAGCATTTGCAGTAAGAAGTTTTCCTTCCATAAAGAATTTTTTAATTATATCAGAAACATTGATTCCCAGTTTTTCCGCCAAATCCTTTATAACAATTTCTTCTCCAATTGTTATCATTCCTATGCTCTCTCCTTCAATTCTGACAATTTCATCCTTAACAGTTTTTTCCTGTTTCTTATTTTTCTTTTTCTTTTTGTCGTCTTTTCTAAAGTCAGAACGAAGTTCCTTTTCTTGATGCTCTCTGTCTCTTCTATTTTTTTCATATTTCTTCTTGTCAAATTTTCCTTTTCCTTTTCCACCGGCTTTCCCTTTTTCAGCTACTGTTGCTGCAGGAATTTCAGATGCTGGCTCCTTTTTGGCATTAGAAAAATTTCGGCTGTCTCTTCTAAAGTCGTCTCAGTCCTTATTAAATCCGCCTCTATCAGAAAATCCTCTATTATCTTGTCTGTCTCTAAAATTTCTTCCGCCAGTTTGACTATCCCTGTCCCTGTTTTGGAATCCTCTGTTATCACGGTGATTATCTCTTGACTGAGAATTACCGTCCCTATTAAAGCTCCGGTTGTCTTTTCTGAAATTGTCTCTTCCTTCTCTTCTAAATCCATCCTTATTTCGGTCTTCTCTATTTCGATTGTCCCGATTTTGGAAACTTCTCCCGCCAGTTTCTCTGTTATCTTGGGCATCTCTATTTTCTCGATTTTGGAATCCTCTGTTATCACGGTGATTATCTCTTGACTGAGAATTACCGTCCCTATTAAAGCTCCGGTTGTCTTTTCTGAAATTGTCTCTTCCTTCTCTTCTAAATCCATCCTTATTTCGGTCTTCTCTATTTCGATTATCCCGATTTTGGAAACTTCTTCCGCCAGTTTCTCTGTTGTCTCGGCTATCCCTGCTTTCTCGATTTTGAAAATTCTGCTTATCTTTATTTACTTCATTTGTTTTATTATTCTGACTACTCAAATTAACTTTCATCTCCATTTTCTTTTTATTTTCTTTTTTATCAAATTTATTTGATTGCTCAAATTTCTGATTTTTATTATTATCTAAATCTTTTATGTTATTCAGATTACTTTTGTTACTATTATCTGATTTATTTTCTGCATTTAGTTTAATATCTTTTTCCAATGGCTGTTTTGATTTTTCATAATTTTTATTAATGTTTTTTTGATCATTAATTTTACTATGTTCAATATTATTGTTTTTTTGATTGTCTGAATGGTTATTTATAGTTTTTGTAACATTTTCTTTTGGGTTTCCATTTTTTTTATTCTCAGTATTATTCAGATTTTCAGTTTTACTGCCGTTATTTTGATTTTGGACATTATTTTGAAGTTTCTTCCTTATTAGAGCCACTTCTTCACTGCTCAGCACATTCATGTGGTGTTTTTTGTCTACCCCAAATTTTCGGATTTCCTCCATAAATTTTGTTGCCGTAAAACCATTTTCCTTTGCTAATTCATGCACTTTCATCCATTCATCACCTCCACTTTGCTTAATATTCCTTTTATTACTTTTTTGTTAAAAATACCTATGACATTTACATCTCTTGAAAAAAGCCTTATTAATTCTTTCTTCTTTTCAATAAATATAATTTCAAAATTAAAGTTTTTCTTCATTTTTTCAAATTCCTCAATATATTTTGCCTTTATATCTAATGGAATAATCACAAGTTTTATCTTATCACGTTTTATTCCATCAAAAACTTCATCTATTCCAAACACAAAATATGCAGAATTTTTCATTGGCCTTAAAATATCAATTATGCTTTTCTTCTCATTTTTTAACTGCTCCAGCATTTTTACTAGCTGTTCAATTTCAATATTATATTTCTTATGTTTAGAAAGCCTTTCAATGCACTCATTCGTCTTGCAGACATAAAATCCTCTGGCCTGCACTTTCATTTCTTTATCAAAAATATATTTCCCATCTTGTTCAGATAATCTGAAAAATCTATCTTTTTCGTCTTTTCTCCTACAGCATATGCACATTCTTTCAGGCTTGTTTTCTTTTACATTTCTATTCAATGTATCCAAACTATCCGTTCAACTCCTTGTTTGATACAATTTAATTTTTAAAATTGCTCTTTGTTTTTATTCATCATCTCCGTTAAGTCCCGCAAATGCACTTTCTTCAACTTCATAATCATCATTTGAATTACCAGTCTCTTCAATATTTTCAATTTCATCTTCAAATGAATCATTAAAAGCTGTATTTTCTTCATACTCTTCAAATTCATCAATTTCAGCAGGCTCTGTATGAATGTCAATTTTCACTCCGCACAGTCTTGCTGCAAGCCTTGAATTTTGACCTTTCTTACCGATTGCAAGCGATAATTGATTTTCAGCTACAAGCACTTTTGCAACCTTTGTATTTTCCTCGCCTTCCTCAATAATTTCCACTGACAGTACTTCAGCAGGATTCAAGGCATTTTTTACAAATTCCGTTATATCCTCATTCCAAAGAACAATGTCGATTTTTTCTCCGCAAAGTTCATCAATGATATTTTGAATTCTCATTCCATTACGTCCAATACACGCACCTTTTACATCCAAATTTTTATCATTTGAGTAAACAGCCACCTTAGAACGGCTTCCCGCTTCTCTTGCAATGTTTCTGATTTCAATAATTTCCTCATAAATTTCAGGAACTTCTAATTCAAGCAGTCCTCGAAGCAATTCCTCAGATTTTCTTGAAACAAAAGTTTTTGTAAATTTCGTAGACTCTTCCACAGCGCCGATATAAATTTTAATTCTATCTCCTTGTCTGAATATATCTACTGGCGATAATTCCTTTGCTGGCACAATTGCTTCAAGTCCATTTATATCCACATACAGATTTCCTTTTTCATCAGTCTTTCTAACATTTGCAGAAACAATTGAATTTTCAATTTCTTTAAATTTATTAAAGATATTTCTTTTTTCACATTCTCTAACTTTTTGTACAACAATCTGTTTTGCATTCTGAATAGCATTTCTCTTAAAACTTTCTGCATTAATTTCCAAATCCAGAATATCTCCCAACTTAGAACGCTTTTTAACAGAAATTGCATCTTGCAGACTAATTTCCTCTTCAGGATTTTCTACGTTTTCTACAATCAGCCTTTGTGAATAAACCTTTACATCTCCGCTGTTTCTATTAATCGTTACCTTTACATTGTCCTTTTCACCATAATTTTTTTTATACGCCGCAAGCAATGCAGTTTCTATTGTTTCCAGCAATTCTTCCTTTAAAATTCCCTTTTCTTTTTCAAGTTCATCAAGTGCTTCCAAAAATATTTTTTGATCTCGCCCTTTCATCATTCCTCCTCACTATTTAATATGCCATTTGGTAATTCATATATTAAATTTGCTTTCTTTAATTTAGAAAGTGGTATCTCCACTATTTTTCCCAATTTATCATCCAAAAGAAAAACCGTATCATTCTCAAATTTTTCCAATTTTCCTATAAATTTCTTCGCCCCTTCAATATTGCTCTTAGCCTGGACGTTAATTCTCTCTCCCGAAAATCTCACAAAATCCTTAGGCTTTCTCAATCTACGCTCAACCCCAGGTGTCGAAACCTCCAGAAAAAATTTCTCCTCAATCAAGTCATCCGCAATCCCATCAATCTCACGGCTAAAATCAATACAATCATCAAGCGTCGTAGTTCCATCCAGTTTCTCCACATACACTCTCAAATAATTATATCCCCCATCCCTTACATATTCCAAATCCGCCAATTCCAGATTCATTTCCTTTAAATGCGGTTCGATTTTCTTCTCAAACTCATCTAAAATCTGTTCCATAAAATTACACCTCATATCTAAAACTAAAGAGTGGGCTAACCCACTCTCTACCTAAAATTATTTTCTGTAACTATAATAACACATTTTCGCTTTTTTTTCAACCCCTCTATTTTTTTTATTAAAAATAAATATTCCAAAAGTAAATTCCACAATTCAGCCTTTTTGTTTAAATCAACTTTCAATAATTTTATTTCATAGATGAAAATATTTTATTCAAGGCTTCTTCAGCCTTTTTTGAAAGATTACTTTTTGGAAATTCTTTTACTGTATAAGTACGTCTTTCAGCCAAATTTCTTTTTGCAATCTCTTTATTTATTTTTTCTAACTGTCCTTTTTTTACAATTATAGCCATAATAATTTCTCTATTTGCACTAAATATTTAACTTTTTTATAAAATTAATAAACCTCCGCACCCTTCAAATTAATCTTCTTCTTCTCAATAGTCCAGTTATCCGACAATTCTGCAAGTTCTTTTTTCATATTTTCCAAAAATTCATCATTGTCGTAATTCAAGGAAATCAATGTAGGACCTGCACCGCTTATGTATTCTCCCAATGCACCGTGTTTTTTAGATGCTTCAAAGATTTTTTCTGAATCGTTTATTAATGCGAACCTGTAAGGCTGGTGAATTTTATCGCCTAAAAGGAAACGTAAATTGTCGTATTTTCCTTTGTTAAAGGCATCTACAAGCAATCCTAACTTTGAAATGTTGTTTATTGCGTCAGAAACTAAGTAGGTTTTGGGCAATACGCTTCTTGCTTTTTCTGTCGATAATTTAAAATCTGGAATCATTACGTAGAAACATAAGTCATCAGAATTTATTAATGAACTGTATACAAGATTTTCCTTATCATGTGCAGTAAGTACCATTCCACCAAAGATTGCGGGTACCACATTATCAGGATGCCCTTCCATTTCTACAGCCAATCTTGCCACCTCATTAATATCCAGCACATCACCAGCAAATTTATTTGCAATCATAATCCCAGCAACAATAGCCGATGAACTGCTCCCTAGCCCACGTGAAATTGGAATATCATTTTTCACAATATTTACCTTATAGCTTGGAATATTTTTTACCAAATGCTTTTCCGTATATTTTATCGCTTCAAAAATTAAATTTTCCTCAATCGGAATCGAAAACGGCTCTCCATTTTCCAAAAATTCAATTTTATCGCTTTCCTCCACTTCCAGTTCCAGAAAGTAATCCAGCGCAACTCCCAGACAATCATAACCTACACCAATATTAGCCGATGTTCCCGGCACTTTTACTCTAAATTTTAAACCCATATCTATTCCTTTCATTTTATCATAATAATTTCTACAAGAAGAACCATGTTGCAAGACTTAATCTAAAAATACAGCAAAATACCAATAAAAAATATACCAATTTATAATCTTTATTTTCTTTCACAAAATACAGTACAGCTAATGAAATAATTACAAAATCAATAAATGTCGGTAAAAATATTGTATTTACAAAAATAAATAATAAACCTATAAAATAATCTATTCCTATTAATGAAAATCCTGTATAAAATACGTCTTCAAATAAACAGAAATATAAGACTATTATGCAAACATAAGATTTATATGCCCTGCTCTTCTTTCTTATAAATATATATAGCAAGCCAAATAGTATCAAAAACAGAAGTTCGCCGTTTAAATACCTTGCATTTAATATAATTTTTGAAAAATATTCAATGTCAAACAATTTTATTCCCATTAATAATGTCTGTCTATTCAAATAAAATAAAGTAAAACATTGAAAAATGAAAATTTCAAAATCAAAACTAAACTTATTTTCAGAGTTACTATCTTCTTTTCTTACAAAAGAATTTAAAACAGAAAATATCAAAGCTGAATTTGTTATAAAAAATAAATTATTTTTAGATAATACAATTGATACTGCTACAAAAATTATTTTTAAATAACCTAAAAAATCTATTTTCTTTATTAAATTTTTCAATTTCTTAAAATATTCATTTACGTTCATCCACAATTTATCAACTTTCACAAAACACTATATTGTCAAATCCAAGTAATGAGCCCATTTTATCTGACTCAGCTCTCTAAGCTCCTTCAATGATTTCTTACCAACTTCACTGTCTACTGTAAGCAGCATAATTGCACTGTTTTCACGTCTACCTACATTCATTGTGGCAATATTTATATTTTCTTTTCCAAGTGTTGCCCCCACAGCTCCGATAACTCCTGGCACATCTTCATTTCCTAAGTAAATCATATTGTCAGAAATTGCCATATCTACATCGTGATTCTTTATGCTGATAATTCTTTCCTCGTTGTTCATTCCAATTGTTCCGACAACATATATTTTCTTGCCTTCTTCATTTGTTATTACAAATTCTATTGCTGAAGAATAATTTTTATATTTATGTTCCTTTTTATTTATTGAAATATTAATCCCTCTTTTTTCAGCAAGAGGCTTTGAGTTAATATAATTAACTTCTTCTTTTAAAACTGGCTCCAGAATCCCTTTTATTGCTGTCGAATCTACAAGTGCAGTTTCCTGTTCGGCAATTTCTCCGTAATAATTAAGTACAACATTTGTAATTGGAGTTTTCTCAATTTGAAAATAAATTTTTCCTAATTTTTCAGCCAGATTTATAAATGGTTTTACAATTAAAAATTCTTCTCTTCCAATTGCAGGCAGATTCACAGCCGTTTCAACTATTTCCCCACGAAGTCCATTTAATACCTGTTTTACAACCTGAGTCCCTACATTTCGCTGTGCTTCATAAGTAGTCGCCCCAATATGTGGCGTTGTAATTGCATTTTCAAATTCATAGAGAATACATTCAGAACGTGGCTCAACTGTGTGAACATCATATCCAAAACTTGCAATTTTACCACTTCTTAATCCTTCAGCCACAGCCTCTTCGTTAAATAATCCTCCACGTGCCGCATTTACAAGTCTTACACCGTCTTTTAACTTGTGAATATTTTCAGCGTTTATCATATCCACAGTTTCTTTAGTCTTAGGTGTATGAATAGTTATCACATCTACTTTTTCCAGCAACTCATCCAATGTTTTAGCCTTTTCACAGCCATATCTCTTAAAACGCTCATCTGAAATATACGGATCATAAGCAACAAGCTTCATTCCAAACGCTTTCATTCTCGTAGCAACCAAACCACCAATTCTTCCAAGTCCGATAATCCCTAATGTTTTTTCAAACATCTCGCTTCCCACAAATATTTCTCTTTCCCATTTTCCACTTTTTATAAAATTATTTGCCGCAACAATATTTCTCGCAGAGGCAAGCATTAGCCCAATCGCAATTTCACAAGCCGAAACCGTATTGCTATCAGGAGTATTCGCTACAATTACCCCATGCGCAGTCGCCTCAGGAATATTGATATTATCTGTACCATTTCCAGCACGTCCGACTATTTTCAGATTTTTTGCCTTATCCAGCAGTTCCTTATCTACTTTTATAACACTTCTCACAATAAGAGCGTCATATTCACCAATTATATCCAAAATTTCTTCACGTGAAATCCCAACTTTCACATCAACTTTCACATCTCTAGCTTCCTGTAGCCCTGCAATTGCCTCATCATCAATATATTCCCCAACTAATACTTTATACATTTATTTCTCCTCCTCAATTCTAATCAACACATTTATTTAATTAATATATTACCATAATTTCCAGTACAATTCAACAACATCACTTTTCTACATCAAAATAAATTAATTTTATACTATTCCCCATTTAAATAGTGAACGTTTAATAAATTTTGAATCACATAGTATATTTAGTAAAGATTTAAGACTTTTTATCCTTGATATAGTTTCTATTTTATAATGAGATTTAGTATTAGATTATTTTATTTAATATTAGTTTTCACTATTTTTATTAGTTTTTTTCTTTTTTGTTTTCGTAGGATTGCTCATTGCCGCAAATCCTACAACCTATGGCTAGACTACGACTTTTATTTGCCCAACTCCGAAACTCCTCCTT
>CAUQGN010000043.1:0-11681 GCA_963517565.1 uncultured Leptotrichia sp.
AAAATAACAGAAATTTATGCACTTTCATTATATGAAATAAGTAAATTGAAAAATAGGAAATAATAAAGTAAAAAACTGTCTTTTATTCTTAAAAATAGAGTATCAGACAGTTTTTATCATTTTCAATTCTCAATTAACCTAATAAATTTAGAAATAATTCTAAATATAAATTTTATCCCTTTTATCTATTTGAACAATTAAAATGACTAATTCATCCTTTTCGATTTTTGCAATAATCCTATAGTTTTCAACTCTATATCTCCAAAATCCTTTCAGATTGTATCTTAATGCTTTACCAAATTTTTTTGGATTATCTGTATGAAAAAGATTTCGATCAATATATTTCAAAATTTTTGATTTCATGGAATTGTCTAGTCTATTTAATTGTTTCTGTGCTTTTTCAGAGTACATTAGATTATATTTCATTTTCCAACCCTAATTTTTTTATTAAATCTTCGTGACTAATCCAATTTTCTCTGTTGTCTTTTTCTTCTTCATAAGCTTCAACAGCCAATTTGTAGTCCTCTTCATCTTCGATTTTTTCAAGAATTAAATCTAACATTACTTGGTTTAAATTGATATTGTTTTCCTTAACATAGTTGTTTATTTTATCTTCTATGTCAGGATGAGCATTTATAGAAACGGTTATCATAAAATTCACACCCTTTCTTGTTATTTTTGTTAATAAAATTTTAACATAAAAAATAATAAAAAGCAACGGAAATATTATTTCTTATATTTTATTCTATTTATTTGGTTTCTTTGGATACAAATAATTTTATTCTATTTGGAGTGTTAATGGTTACTGTATTTTCTTTTGTATTTGGGAAATTTTTTTCAAATTTTTCTTTAACTAATGATAGATGTATTTCTTCAACACCTGTAGAATTATTATTTTTAGGAATCTTTCTTTTTCCGTTCCATTGATTCATACCAAATTGATGATGATACTTACCTGTTGATAAAAAATATGCTTTTGGTAATTTCGATACTATTTCAAGTCCTAATGCCTTTATATAAAAGTTTTTATCATTTTCAAGATCAAATGTTTCAAGATGAACATGTCCAATTTTTGTATTTTCAGGGATTTCAAAATCAGGAAGATTGTCTGAAATTCTCAATAAATCTTCTAAATCTATAGTTTCTGTCCCCATTATAACTTGTCCATTTTCCCATTTCCAAGTATTAGAATCTCTGTCTGCATAAACTTCGATACCGTTTCCTTCAGGATCTGTCAAATAAACGGCTTCGCTTACATTGTGGTCTCCCACTCCATCTAATTTGATTAGCTCGTTCGCACAGTTTCTTAAAAAATTTCCTAAATCTTTTCTCTCAGGCAGCAAATAAGCAATATGAAATACATTTGTCTCATTATCGTTTTTCAATACTTCATTTCCAAAAGAAATCATTTTTATAAGAGGAACTGTCTTAGTTCCTAATGTAATTTCTCTTTTTCCGTTTTCTTTTTTATCTTTTAAAACTTTCATTTTTAGCAATTTTAAATAATAATCTCTCATTTTTTCGATATTTTTTACTCTTAAAGTTATAAAATTAAAATTTAATCCATAATTTTTATTATTCATTAATACTCCTTCTTTCAAAATTTCAAAATTCAAACACATTATAATTGATTTATTGATAATCTATTATTTTATTTTAATACCTTCCAGTTCCAATAAAAACTCCTTTATATGAAGTCCTCCACCATATCCGACTAACTTTCCATTCGCACCAATTACACGATGGCAAGGAATAAAAATTGAGATTTTATTTCGATTATTTGCCATTCCGACAGCACGGACTGCTTTTTCGTTATTAATTGCAACTGCTATGTCCTTGTAGGAACGGGTTTCGCCGTAAGGGATTGTTTCAAGAGCGTTCCAGACGAAAATTTGAAAAGGTGTTCCTTCTTTTAAAAGTGGCAAGTCAAAATTTTTTCGTTTTTTGGAAAAATATTCAAATAACTGATTTTTTGCCTTTTTTATTAACTCAGTTTCTTTAATTTGGAAATTATCATCATTTTTAAATTTTTCAATTTCATAATTCCAGATTACATCAGTAATATGAGAATCATTTTCTGTTGTGGCAAGTCCAATTTTTCCAATCGGAGTATTGGTTTCATAAAAATAGATATTTTTTTTCATTGTTATTAGCCTTTCTTTAATTATAGTAAAACTAGTTTAAAATAGAACTTAAAAATTATGACTATTTTACTCAAACCCTAAATTATATAATTTCTATCAGTTCAATTTTAAATAGGTTCGAGTATATAATCAAACTTCATTAAAGTTTTTTAGAATTTTAAATTTTAATTATTTTGACATGTAGTATAAATTATACTACATTAATCGATATTTTAAAACAAAATAATTTTATTATGGCTAAATTATGCGATTTAAGGTATAATATAGTAAATTATTAAAAATAGAATAGGGGAGATTTTATGGAAAGTTTTGAAGATGCTGAAAAAAGAGATTTTGTAGGAACTATATCAGGAATCGTTAAAATAGTTGGAATAATGATTTTTACGTGGGGTGTTCTAATTTTTCAAAGAGGTATTTTTGGCAGTTATTATTTCAATAGTGTGGCAAAAACAGGAGATTTGAAAGCTGGAGAAATGGTAACGCTTGTTCAGACGTTATTTAGCCTTGTTGTACTGATTATATTAAGTGTTATTTTTATAAAAATGATGAAGGCTAGATTTGGTAAGGAAAATTTAAATAAAATAAAATTCTGGACTTTTGTTATAATCGTGATAACTTTTGTTTTATTTGCACTTGGAGTAACTTTTTCGATGATAAATTCGATAGTTAAAAATATTGGAAGTATTTCTTTGAGTGATAAAATTACTATATTTTTTAAAACAGGAATTTTAGAAGGAATAAAAGGGATGCAGTTAATTGGATTTTTATTGACAATGTGTTTATTCTCGATTAAAGTTTACGAGAATAATAAGGAAAAGAGTCTATTTGCAATAATTTTTTCTGGCGTAAGTTCAATAATTCTAATGATAATTTTTTATTTTGCTGGACTATTTTTGGATTTATATCTGCTTCAAACAAGTCAAGGCTGGAAAATTGAAACACTCTCTGGATTTATAAGAGAAATAATGCAAAATGCAAATATGCAGGAAGTAGTGTTTAATTATTATTTTTATTTAACATCATCTGTTGTTGTAATATTTACAATAATATTAATTTTAAATGTTTTTTCAGATAATAAAAAGAAACTTTATGGAGAAGAATAGTTTTTAAAACTGTTGAAAATATTGATGTTTAGTGATTAAAGTTTTGAAAAATGATATTTGTGTTTGTAATTTACTTTATTTAAAAAAAATTAAAATATTTGTTGACGAATTAATGTTTTAGTGATATACTTAATTCAAGATAAATTGATCATTTTGATCATCGGTCTTGTCGTATTTAAATAAGTTATGACAAGACTTTTTTGTTTTAAGGAGAAGGGGAATGAAAGAGGAAAATTATTTATTAGAACAACAAATAGAAATTTTAAAAGAAAAAGGATTGATAATAAAAGATACGGCTTTAGGGAAGCAAATTTTACAACATTTTAATTTTTTTGATATTATAAAAGTGTATAAAAATTTATTTATAGTAAATAATGTTTTTGTCAAAAATACAACTATAGAAAAGGTATTTTTGTTTTATCATTATGATAGAGGGATTCAAAATATATTATTTAAATATAGTGTGTATATAGAAAAATATTTAAAAATAGACTGGCAGAGATTCTATCACAAGAAATTGGAATAACTAAACAAGAATATTTAAATATAGAAAATTATACGGTAAGAAATAATAATAATTTAATTTTAAATAGTACGTTAAAGGAAATAAGAGATATAGAAGGTATTTCAGAACATCCAAGTATTTTATTAAAAAAAATAACTTTTAGCACAACAATAAATTTGTATAATTTTTTAAATGAAAAATTAAAGGAAAAAATGATATATTTTAATTATAAGGATAATGAAAAGCAACAAGCGAAAAATTTGTTTAGAAATAGCCTTTATATAATTAGAAGGTATCGAAATGAAATAGCACACTCAATGGATTTTATAAATTATAGAGCTGAAAGATATATAATTTTTAGATATTTAAAAAAAATATTGAATGAATACGGATATATAAAATTAATGAACAAGAACGATTATTCCAAGAGACAAAGAGGTTCTAACGATATTTTTTCGATGATATTGTCAATAATACTGTTGTTAGGAAATGAATTTTTGAGAATAGAAATGCTAAAGGAATTAGAAATGTTTATAAATAAAGAAAATAAAGAAAAATTTAAAAGTTATGCTGAAATTACAAATCTTCCTGATAATTTTTTAGATAGATTGCAAGAAACATTAAAAGAAAAAAAGAATAATTACTTATTTAGAAGTTAATTTTTATTTGTATTTTTAATATTTAGAAAATTAAATAAAATTATAAAAAAGGAAATATAAAAAAATGAATTTATTTGATGAAGTATATGAAGATAAGAAGCCGATGGCATTTAGGTATCGTCCAAAAAGTCTTGATGATTTTTATGGGCAGAAGAGATTGGTTGGGGAAAATGGGATTTTGAGGAAGATTATTGAACGTGGAAACTTTATGAATGCTATTTTCTGGGGAGCACCGGGAACAGGAAAAACTACGCTTGCAGAGATAATCGCTGATAAAATGAATTACCATTATGAATATTTGAATGCTATAAAAGCCTCTGTAACTGATATAAAGAATATTTCTGATGAGGCACACAGCAGCTTTCACACAAATGGACAGCAGACATTACTATTTTTAGATGAAATTCATAGATTTAACAAGTTGCAGCAGGATTCACTACTTGAAGATTTGGAAAATGGAAATATTATTTTGATTGGAGCAACTACTGAAAATCCTTACTATAACTTGAATAACGCATTATTATCGCGATGTATGGCATTTGAATTTAAGAAATTGAGTGAGAATGATTTGCTTAAAATATTGAAAAATATTAATGGAAAGGAGAATTTTGGGATTTCAGATGATATTTTGGGATATATTTCGGAAATAATTGAAGGAGATGCAAGGCAGGCTATAAACATTTTGGAACTGATAACAAATGTTGGGGTGGAGTTTACGCTGGAAGAAGTAAAGGAAATTTTGAATACAAAAAAATCATATCACAAGACAGAAGACAAGTACAATACAATTTCAGCAATGATAAAAAGCATTCGTGGAAGCGATCCTGATGCGGCTGTCTACTGGATGGCAAAAATGCTGTCTGGCGGCGAAGATATTTTGTATATTGCTAGAAGACTTGTAATTTTGGCTTCTGAAGACATTGGGCTTGCAAATCCGCAGGCTTTACCAGTTGCTGTGGCAGGACTTAATGCGATAAAGGAAATTGGAATGCCCGAAGCTAGAATCGTCTTATCTGAAGTGGCAATCTATCTTGCAATTTCTCCCAAGAGCAATTCAGCCTACAATGCTATAAATTCAGCACTAAGCCACATTGAAAATGAAAAAATTCAGGAAGTGCCAGTTCATCTCACAAAAGTTGGAGCAAAAGACTATAAATACCCACATAATTATGAAAATCATTATGTAGACCAAATTTATATGAATGAAAAAATCAAGTTTTACGAGCATGGAGAAAATAAATTTGAAAAGGCGGCAGATGAGTGGTTGAGGAAGATTAAAAAGAATCAAAAATAAATTGTCTATTGAATTTTGAAAATAGTTAGTATAAAAAATACTCAAACAATGGTGTGGTTGGTTGTCTGAGTATTTTTTTGAATTTTAATAACAAGCTGAAGGGTCATAGTTTTGTACAAAATTTCTTGCTGTGTCCCGTTCACAGTCGTATTTAATGACTGAATCTCCAGACATTTTCCTTTCTATGAGCAATTTATTTAAATTGTATTCAGCTAACTGATTACTGCTGGCATTTGGTACATGAAGTATTAAACCGTATTCCATTTCTACTCCATTACTGATACCTGTTGCAGCCCAAACTGTACCTATATATTTTTTTAGAGAAGAAGTGCTGATATTTTTAAAGCCTTTTAAATTTATATATCCCTTTTTTCCTTTATCTTTTCCATCCAAAACTTGAACTAATACTTTGTTATTACTTCTTATTCCTTTTATTTCAACAAGTGTATAATCCATATCAGAAGCTGTAAATCTTCTTTCATATGGATCAACTTCTTTAGTTTCAGTCTTAGTTTCATTGATTTTGGTTTCATTTTTTTTGTTATTTTCTTTAGTCTGAGTTTGTACTGAAGCCATCATTTGATTTTCCAACTGTCGTTTTTCTTGTTCCTTTTGAACTTTTTCCATCTCGCTTATTTTATTTTTCATACTTACAAATTGGTAAATACCACTACCTATGATGATAAATCCTATAATCAGAACAAGAGCAATTATTATTCCAATTAGAATTTTTACTAAATTTTTGTTTTCAACATTATTATTTTCCATTTATATTTCTCCTAAATTTTAAATTTAAAATGTTTAATACTATTTCTTTTTCAAATATTTCCAATTAATGTATCCAAATTTATGTTGTCCTAAAACTTCAACATATACTCCTTCAACATCAAAAGGACTTATATCAATTGGATCTATGACTACAATTGTTCCATTTTTTATTTTATCACGAATAGTCGAATTATCATACGCTTTTCTAGTAAGATTGGCATAACCATTTGGAGATTTTACTATGAATTTTTCTTTTTTACAATTTTCTTCACTAATACTTTTACTTGCACATACAGGAATATCATCTTCTTCATAATCTTCACCTATTATTACTTTTTTATAATCATTTCTTTTTTCAACGTCAACTATATTTCCATAAATTTCAATATCATGAACTTCTTGATTAAATGAAATTCCCACAGGATTTCCGTTAATATCTGCATCTTTAGAAATTTTACAAAATTGATGATTTTTCTCAAGACATGAATTATAATCTATTTTTATGTCTTGATTATTGTTATATACACCATCCATCATTTCAGCATACATCGCATTGATAAATAAACCATGTTCAATATGAAATTCTGTTATTTTGGGTTCAAGAATACAATTATTTAAAATCCTATTTTCATCAAAGTGAATTGCCTGTACTTTATTAGCATTTTTACCAAGTTTTATCATAATTGTTCCATCTTTTTTATTTTGTCCAAAATAACTTCCATTTAAATCATTTACACTAATTTCATAGATTGTTTTAGGATTACATTTCTCATAAGCCATCCCAACAATGTTTACAACA
The DNA here is from genome assembly GCA_963517565.1 of uncultured Leptotrichia sp. GTDB lineage: Bacteria > Fusobacteriota > Fusobacteriia > Fusobacteriales > Leptotrichiaceae > Leptotrichia. Next base: position 7,273 of record CAUQGN010000043.1, read on the forward strand.
AACAAACTTAAAATCAATAACAATTTTCTCATAATTTTTCTCCAATCTTTTAAAAATTTATTTTTACCAAGTAATGTCATTTAATTTTTCTGCAATTTCCAAAGTTGATAATTTCTCTGCATTTTCAATTTCTAAATCTAATTTTAAGTCAAAAAATCTAGAGCCTAACAAACCATATTTTGAAGTTTTTTTAAATTTTGTTGGACAAAAGGCATTGTCATCAAATAAAAAGAAGATATGCCCCTTTGAAATATCGCCATAGCCGTAAATTTCTGGGAATTCTTTTATTGTGCTGATGATTCTGTTTTTTTCTTCAGCAGTAATTTCTCCCTCGCCTGAAATTTTTTCAGTAATTAATTTCCCTTCTTTTGTAAGTTTAGCCAAAAAAACTTTATTCACTTTTCCAATATACTTCAATTCTTTTGCAGTATATATTCCAGTAAATTGATGGTTTGAATATCCTCTGGATTCAGGTTGGAAGTATAAATGATATTTTTCGTTTAATTCAAAACTTTTATTGCATGGAACGATTCTGAATACGTTTTTTATTAGCCCCATTGAACTGCAATAATAATAAAAATCTTTGGATAAACGGTATAGTTCTTCATTAAAAGGGTATTCGTCCGCAATTTCCTGAAGAGAAGAAATTAATTCGGAAAAAGTTATTGAAACAAACTTAAAATTATAAATTCCAATTTTTTGATTTATAGATTTTATGGTAGTTTCATCAAAGGTAGAATCACTTATGTGAATTAATATATTTGTTTCAGTTAAATTTTCGTTTTTGCAATAATTAATAAGTTTTTTTGTATTATCTAATCCTGAAATTTTAGTTTCGATAATGATTTTTGTTGCTTTTGTCTGAATATGTCCGTCGATAATCCCTCCTTCCTTTTGTGATTTTTGTTGTGTAAAAACAGGGATAACCTTATAATTAATATTTTCTGGAAGAACACTGTTTATAAATAATTCATAAATTTTTGGATTTATTCTATATAAATTTGATAGAAGTAATAGAATATTATTTGTAATAGTATTCTCTCCTTTAGAGTAAATTTGAAATGGATTAATAAATCCCATAAAAAAAACTCCTTATTTGTTTTAAAGTTAAATTTTCCTTTTAATTATACTATTTTTTTTTTTTTTGCTTATAAAGGAATTAAATTGTAGTTAATTTTATAGATTGTTGTATAATAATTTTAAATTTACAATTTTATAGTTGAATAACAAAAAATTTTATGTTATACTTTAAAAGTAAAAAGATTAAAACATATATTAAAACAAAAAAAAGCGATAAAAGACTGTCTTGTATTTAAGGCAGTTTTTTATTTATAAAATTATTTTTTAATAATAATTATAAATATTTTTAATTTATTGTGTTATAATATTATATGAAGGGTCGCTCCTTTAGTTTTAATATATGGAGGTGAAACTGTGAAATCAGATATTTTAGTTATTTGTCTGGAAATAATATTTTTTTATTATATTCTTAACAGATAAACCTCAGATTTAATCGAAAATAAAAACATTGTTTTTTCCTGTAGAAATACAGGTTTTTTATTTGAAAGTTAATAATTACACAACCTTGATAAATACAAGGGTTTGTGATAAAATAAATTAACAAAATATATTGGAGGAATGATGCCGAATGAAAAAAAGAGCTTTGATTAGTGTTTTTGATAAGACTGGGATATTGGAATTTGCACAGTTTTTAAATCAAAAAGGTGTGGAAATTATTTCTACTGGAGGGACTTACAAGTTTTTGAAGGAAAACGGGCTTTCTGTGATAGATGTTTCGGAAGTTACTAATTTTAAAGAAATGCTGGATGGAAGAGTGAAAACGTTGCATCCGAATATTCATGGTGGAATTTTGGCGATTAGGGACAATAAGGAGCATATGGATACGATTGCAAAAGAAGGAATAGAGACAATTGATTATGTTGTTGTTAATCTTTATCCGTTTTTCAGGGAAGTTCAGACAGATAAGACTTTTGATGAAAAAATCGAATTTATTGATATAGGCGGGCCTACAATGCTTCGTTCGGCTGCAAAATCATTCAAAGATGTTACAGTTATTTGCGAAACAGAAGATTATGAGAAAGTTATGGAAGAAATTAAAAATAATGGGGAAGTTTCATTTGAAACGAAAAAAAGACTGGCTGGGAAGGTGTTTAACTTGACATCGGCTTATGATGCGGCTATTTCTAATTTCTTGTTGGAAGAGGAGTATCCGAAATATTTGAATGTTTCGTATGAAAAGAAATTTGATTTAAGGTATGGCGAAAATCCTCACCAATCGTCTGCATACTACGTTTCAACTACTGAAAATGGAAGTATGAAGGATTTTGTCCAGTTAAATGGAAAAGAATTGTCGTTTAATAATATCAGGGATATGGATATTGCTTGGAAAGTGGCAAATGAGTTTGATGAAATTGCCTGCTGTGCTGTAAAACATTCGACTCCTTGCGGTGTGGCAGTTGCAGATGATGTTTTCACAGCTTACAAGAAAGCCCATGATTGTGATCCAGTATCAATTTTTGGCGGAATTGTTGCAATTAATAGAGAAATCGATACAAAAACTGCACAGGAACTGAATAAAATTTTCCTAGAAATCGTAATTGCTCCAGCATTTACTGATGAAGCTCTTGAAATATTAAAATCCAAGAAAAATTTGAGAGTAATAAAATGCGAAGTTGCAAAACCACAGGATAAAGTAGAATACGTAAAAGTTGATGGCGGAATATTAGTTCAGCAGACAAATCAAAAAATGATTGACAATATGGAAGTTGTAACGAAAAAACAGCCAACAGAGCAAGAATTAAAAGATATGGAACTTGGAATGAAAGTCGTAAAACACGTAAAATCAAATGCAATTGTGGTCGTAAAAGATGGAGCAGCAACAGGAGTTGGAACAGGACAGACAAACAGAATCTGGGCAACTCAGCACGCACTTGAACATGCCAAAGGAGATTTAGAATCACTGGAAGGAGCAGTTCTGGCATCAGACGCATTTTTCCCATTCAGAGATTGTGTAGACGAAGCTGCAAAATACGGTATCAAAGCACTAGTACAGCCAGGTGGCTCAATTAGAGACAAAGAGTCAATCGAAGCTGCGGATGAACACGGAATGGCAATGGTATTTACTGGCATCAGACACTTCAAACATTAAAATTAAACAAATATAAATATTTGTCTTTATAGATAAACTGTGTTAAAATGTATAAAAAGGGGTAATCTATATCAAAATTTAAGAATAGAGGGACAATTAAAATTTAAAAAACAACATTATTCCAATCATATGATGGGATATAGACTACCCCAATATCGAAGGGGACTAAAACATTTATCTAATTTAATTGAAAGTAGAAAAGAGATATAGACTACCCCAATATCGAAGGGGACTAAAACCACTAAGATATGCAGGGAAAAAGACTTATTGGATATAGACTACCCCAATATCGAAGGGGACTAAAACTACTTCTTGTGTTTTCCTGTCCCAGTTAATCGATATAGACTACCCCAATATCGAAGGGGACTAAAACTATTTATATTTACGTTATAGTCTTTTATATTGATATAGACTACCCCAATATCGAAGGGGACTAAAACCTCTTTTACAAATGTATGATTTATATTTATACGATATAGACTACCCCAATATCGAAGGGGACTAAAACTATTCAACTGTTCTCTTGCTTTTACATACCGATATAGACTACCCCAATATCGAAGGGGACTAAAACATTTATGATAAAGATAGTAAGGACTGGTATGGATATAGACTACCCCAATATCGAAGGGGACTAAAACCTTATACTGGAATTTCTTAGCACGTTCATTAGATATAGACTACCCCAATATCGAAGGGGACTAAAACTAAATATAAAATCTCTTCATCTTTTAATAATGATATAGACTACCCCAATATCGAAACTGAGAAAAATAGATTTTATAGGGTTAATTTTGGTTTAAAAATATAAAAAATGGAGGAAACCAAAATGAAAAAAATTTTTGTGATATTGACATTGGTATTTGTGAGCGTAAACACATTTTCGGAAACGCTGTATTTCAAGAATTGTAAGGAAGCACGTGCAAAAGGCTACAAAAATATAAAAAAAGGCGAGCCAGGATATGCAAAACATTTAGACAGAGATAAAGATGGTATAGCTTGTGAAAGTAAATAAATTAAATGTAGAGTTGTTTCTTGATTTAGACGACTCTTTTTTTTGAAATTAGCAGATGATAAGAATGAAATAGATAAACTATTAAAGAAAAAATTGAAAGAAACATTTTTATATATATTTTTGTAACAAATGTTTGACATCTATACATAAATATAAAAAAGAAATTAAATATTGTTGTGAGATAATACATATGTGACAAGAATATACAAAAAAAGAAAGGTTTCT
>CAUQGN010000044.1:0-11230 GCA_963517565.1 uncultured Leptotrichia sp.
AACAATGTATGCTTTTGGAGTAGTTGGAAATATGGGTGGAGGACTTCTTGACTTCTTATTCCTGAACTGGGTTCCAATGTTTAAAAATCACTCTGGAACAGTAATTACTCAAATAGTAATAGGATCAGTATTCACAGTGATATACTTCTTTGTATTCAAATTCTTAATTCAAAAAATGAATTTGAAAACTCCAGGTAGAGAAGATGAAGATGAAGAAATGAAACTTTACTCAAAAGCTGATTATAAAGCTAAACATGGTGAAGGAGATACAAAAGCTGATGAATATGAAGATAAAGCTTTAATTATCTTAGAAGCATTAGGTGGAAAAGAAAATATTGAAGAACTTAATAACTGTGCAACTAGACTTAGAGTAAGTGTAAAAGATGCAAGCAAATTATTACCAGATGCTGCATTCAAACAAGCAGGAGCTCACGGTGTAGTTAGAAAAGGTACAGCAATTCAAGTAATCATTGGATTATCAGTGCCACAAGTAAGAGAAAGAATTGAAAATTTAATTAAATAGACATAAAAATAAGAAAGAATTTTCAAAAGTCAAAGTTAATTATCAAGACTTACGAAAGTTCTTTCTTTTATTTAGAATAATTATCTTTTTGCAATTGCACTAAAGGTAAATTTTTCAGGATGATGAATTATGGTTTCATATTGAAATAGTGTGCCATTTGAAAGATAGGCATGAGTTTCAATAACAACAACCATATTTATATCCTCTAATTTAAAATATTTCTGTTCTTCAGAAGTAATTTTTCTAAAACTAATATCTCTACGTGAATAAGCTATTTTTAGTTTAAGTTCTTTTTCCAGATATTCATAGATTGATTTTTTTGCTATTTCTTCATTTAGAAAAGGTACAATTCTTCTATCAAAAAAACTGGTAGAATAATTTAAAACTTCCCCATTTAAAGAATTGATACGGACAACTTTATAAAAATCAGCACTTTCAGGTACTTGAAATTCTTCCATTAGTTTTTTAATCCCTTGAACAATGTATAAACTGATTAAATCAGTTTCAAGATGAATATTTTGAAGTTTGTTAATTTCTTGTACAGTTTGAATGGAAGTTAGAGAAATATTTTCCAGATTTTTTTTCTCAAGTATAATAGATTTTTTTCCTTTTATTTTTTGAATATAGCCTTCTGCTTCTAGCATAGAAAGTGCTTTTCTTACAGTCAGCTTGGAAAAATTATAATCTAGTGCCAAATCGTCTTCTTTTTTTAGAAAATCTCCAGGCTTTAGTTTACCATTTTTAATTTTATCTTTTATATCGTGATACACTTTTTCATATTTATTCATTCATTTATATAAACCTTTCTTATAATTTTTAAGTTCGATTTTAAGTATTATTACTATGATTATACAATAAATAATAATAAATAGCAACAAAAAAAGGTTTATACAATTCTTATGAAATATCTAAAAAGATTTATATAAAAGTTGTTGACTTTTTTAAAAAAGTGTGTTATTATAATAATGTAAATAGGAAATAAAAATTAATAAAAATAGAAATGGAGATGATTGTTTATGAAGAAATTTTCAATTGCAGTAGCTGGTGGAGGGAGTACATTTACTCCAGGAATTGTGTTGATGTTACTTGAAAATTTAGATAAATTTCCAATTAGACAGATAAAATTTTATGATAATGATGCAGAAAGACAGGAAGTTATAGCAAAGGCTTGTGACATTATTATAAAGGAAAAAGCACCTGATATTAACTTTGTTTATACAACAGATCCTGAAACAGCATTTACTGATGTAGACTTTGTTATGGCACATATAAGAGTTGGAAAATATGCAATGCGTGAAAAAGATGAGAAAATACCTTTAAAGCATGGAGTATTAGGACAGGAAACTTGTGGGCCAGGAGGAATTGCATATGGAATGCGTTCAATTGGAGGAGTTATCGAGTTAGTTGATTATATGGAAAAATATTCACCAAATGCGTGGATGTTAAACTATTCAAATCCTGCGGCAATTGTGGCAGAAGCAACTAGAAGGTTACGTCCAAATTCTAAAATATTGAATATTTGTGACATGCCAATTGGAATTGAATTGAGAATGGCTGAAATGTTAGGTTTAGAATCAAGAAAAGATATGGTTATAAGATACTTCGGATTAAATCACTTCGGATGGTGGACAGATATAAGAGATAAAGAAGGAAACGACTTGATGCCTGCATTAAAGGAAAAAGTTGCAAAAGTCGGATATAATGTGCCAATTGAAGGGGAAAATACAGAAGCAAGCTGGAATGATACATTTACAAAAGCAAAAGATGTATTTGCTGTTGACCCTGCAACATTGCCAAACACATACTTAAAATACTACTTATTCCCTGACTATGTGGTAGAACATTCAAATCCTAACCACACAAGAGCAAATGAAGTAATGGAAGGAAGAGAAAAATTTGTATTTGGTGAATGTAGAGCAATTGCAGAAAAAGGAACAGCAAAAGACAGTAAACTTCACGTAGATGATCACGCATCATACATAGTTGATTTGGCAAGAGCAATCGCTTATAATACAAAGGAAAGAATGCTGTTAATCGTAGAAAATGACGGAGCATTATCAAACTTTGATCCAACTGCAATGGTAGAAGTACCTTGTCTAGTGGGTTCAAACGGGCCTGAAAAAATAGTTCAGGGGAAAATTCCTCAATTCCAGAAAGGACTTATGGAACAGCAGGTTTCTGTTGAAAAATTAACAGTAGAAGCGTGGATTGAAGGATCATACCAAAAGTTATGGCAGGCAATCACATTATCAAGAACTGTACCAAGTGCATCTGTTGCAAAAGCAATATTGGATGATTTAATCGAAGCTAATAAGGACTTCTGGCCAGTGTTGAAATAACTGATAAATTAAAATAATTGAAATTAAAGGACATACTTATTTTATGAGGTTATCTCAAAAGTTAAGAAAATTTATTTACAAATTACTTCTAACTTGCGAGATAATCTCTTTATTAATGAGATATAATTTTAAATAAAAGGATGAGAAAATATGGATACAAAAAAATTAGATAAAAAATGGTGGAAGAAAGAAGTTGGATATCAAATATATCCAAGAAGTTTTTATGACAGCAACAATGACGGAATCGGAGATTTAAATGGAATTACTGAAAAACTTGACTATCTGAAAAATCTGGGGATAACTCTTATCTGGGTTTGTCCAATATTTAAGTCACCAATGGATGACAATGGATACGATATTTCAGATTACTATGATGTAAATCCTGAATTTGGAACAAAGGAAGATTTGGAAAGATTAATTTCAGAGGCAGAAAAAAGAGGAATAAAAATAATTCTGGACTTGGTAATCAATCATACTTCAGATGAACATGAGTGGTTTATAGAAGCGTTGAAAAATCCTGAAAGCAAGTATAGAAATTATTACATTTTTAAAAGAGGGAAAAATGGACTGCCACCGACAAACTGGAGAAGCCACTTTGGAGGGTCGGTCTGGGAAAAGGTTGAAGGGGAAACTGATGAAAATGGAAATGAAATGTATTATCTGCATTTATTTACAAAAAAACAGCCTGACTTAAACTGGGAAAATCCTGAAGTCAGGGAAGAACTCTATAAAATGGTAAATTACTGGCTGGAAAAAGGAATTGCAGGTTTCAGGGTAGATGCTATAAATTCAATAAAAAAAGATAAGGATTATGTGGATTTACCTGTTGATGGTGCCGATGGACTTGCACATAATATAAAGTACACTTTGAATCAGCCAGGAATTGAGGAATTTTTAGGTGAACTGGCAGAAAAAACATTTAAGAAGTATAACTGTATGACTGTAGCTGAAACGCCTTTATTGGAATACGAAAGATATAATGATTTTATTGGTGAAAACGGATTTTTTTCAATGATTTTTGATTTCAGTTATTCTGATTTAGACATGGCAAAGGAAGGATTTTATTATTCAGTGCAGGATGTGAAAGTAAGAGAATTAAGAAACAAAATTTTTGAGAGTCAGCTGACACAGCAGAAATATGGTTGGGGAGCACCATTTTTAGAAAATCACGATTTGCCAAGAAGTTTGAATAAATTTTTTGGAGAAAAGGCAAATGAAACAAATGCCAAACTGCTTGGAAATGTATTCTTCTTCTTGCGTGGAACGCCTTTCATTTATCAGGGGCAGGAAATAGGAATGGATAACTTTGTAAGAAACGATATCTCAGAATTTGACGATATTGCCAGCAAAGACCAGTATCAGCGTGCACTGGGAGAAGGATTTTCTCCTAAAGAAGCACTATATTTTGTAAATAAACGTAGTCGTGATAATTCAAGAACTCCTTTCCAGTGGAATAGCACTAAAAATGCAGGATTCTCAAAAGATGAGAATGTAAAAGCATGGATAGAATTGACTGGAAGTCACGAAAAAGTGAATGCAAAATCTCAAATAAATAATGAAGATTCAATTTTTGCCCATTATAAAAAAATGATTGAGTTACGGCAAAGTGGAAAATATTCAGATTGTCTGATTTTTGGGGAATTTATTCCAGTAGAAGTAGGAAATGATGAAATAATCGCATATGTAAGAAAATATGAAAATCAGCAAGTTCTTTGCATTAATAATTTTTCTCATAAAAAACAGAAAGTCGAATTAAGTGAAATTGCTAAAAATATTGATGAAATAGAAATCAAGCTAGGAGATATTCTGATTAATAATTATGAGAATATTGAAAATGATGGCAATGTGTTAGTTTTCGAAGGATACCAAAGTTTGTTAGTCCAAATTTTATAATAAAATTTAAGGTAAGACTTTCTGATAGAAATTGGAAAAAAATAAAATTGAAAGTAATATTTTTAAAATAATCAATATTTTTTGATTACTTGGAGGAAAAATGAAAATAAAAGGGATATTATTTGATTTTAATGGAACAATGCTTTTTGATAGTGCTTTACAGGAAGATGTATGGAAAAAATTTTTAAGAAGCAAAATTGACAGGGAAATAACAAATGAAGAAATTCATAAGTATATTCATGGTGGAAATAATAAAACTGTACTTTCATACTTTTTTAACAGAGATTTTTCAAATGAAGAAGTTCAAAAACTAGGAGAAGAAAAGGAAAGCATGTATCGGGATATGTGCCTAAAAGATAAGAAAATGTTTAAATTAGTAAAAGGGTTGCCAGAATTTCTTGATAAGTTAAAAGAGGCAAAAATTCCAATAACTATAGCAACAGGTGCTCCGATAAGCAACGTAAAATTTTATTTTGAACATCTAAATTTGAGCAAATGGTTTGATATAAATAAAGTTGTTTATACTGACGGAAGTTTTAAAGGAAAGCCAGAACCAGATATTTTTTTGAAAGCTGCAAAAAGTATAAATGTAGATATTGAGAATTGTGCAGTATTTGAAGATGCAATACTTGGGATAGAGGCGGCAAAGAGAGCAAATGCTTCAAAAATTATAGCTGTTTCTTCGACACTCAATACCAATAAATTATCATCAATTGATGGAGTTTCGTATGTCATAAAAGATTTTACGGAAATATCAATAGATAATTTATATAGTAAAACTAGTTTAAAACAGAACTCAAAAATTATGACTATTTTACTCAAACTCTAAATTGTATAATTTCTATCAGTTCAATTTTAAATAGGTTAGAGTATAATTTGAAAAATGTATAAAATAAAAAACTGTCTTTTATCCTTGAAAATAAGAATATGAGACAGTTTTTGTTACTTTTATTTTCAATTAACACAGACAAATTTAAAATTTAATCTCAAAACTTAAATATAAATTTTATCCATTTTATTTATTTAAACAATTAAAATAATTAGTTTATTTTCTTAAATTTTTCGAGAATTAAAATCTAATATTACTTGGTTTAAATTAAGACTATTTTCTTTGACATGGCTTTCTATTTATTTATCATTAAAATATTTAATTCTTTTTGGAGTACTTTCCATTTTTTCAATAACATTACCTGGAAGGTATATTTCAATGATGGATTTTTTATCAGAATAATATCTGACAAAAATTTTTATATATTCATTTGAAAAATCAAAAGAATCATTATCCTTAAAATAACTGATGGAATCAATATCCTTCAATTTAAAAGTGCGAAGGAGTTCTTCAATTTTTGGATAATATCTTTTTATTTCATTGAGTTTTCGTGTAAGGGTGTAAAATAAAACTATCGGAGATTTAACAGTTTTAAATTCACTTACATAAAGTTTCAAATTATCTGATGCGAGATTGAGCATTAATGCTCTTTTTAAATTTTTTTCAAAATTTTCAGAAAAAGAACTATTCACATGATTTATATTGTCATATACATATTTATAGCCTCTCTTTGCTACATACAGTACAAATAAACGATAAATTTCTTCAGGATTAGAAATTTTTTCTTTAATAAGTTCAAGCATTTTATAGATTGTATTGTCATATGGACTGTAAGGCTGTCTTGATTTAGTTATAAAAAAATTGATAGAAACAATTTTATTGGTAGGTTTTCCGCTTTCCTTTATTTTTTCATATTTAACGGAAAAATCTGTAAAAGTATTTATATCCATTATAGCCTTTTTTAAAATATGTTTCTCGAAGTCAAAAAATCTTTCATACTTATTATCTGCATTAAGATGTAATTTTACAGACGAAAGAGGAAGACTGACTTCATTTTTATCTTCGGCATTCTTGATAATATTGTTATAAAAACCGAATGAAAAGGAATCCGTCATAAAAATAAATTTTTCAATTTCAAGAAGAGAAAAAAAGCTTTTTTTGAGAGAAAAACAGCTCTTGAATTCTTCTGTAAAAAATACCTGACAATAATCAGAATATAAAATAAAAGATGAAAGAATTCCGAAAGAACCGGAAAAACTAATATCTGGAGAAAAAACAGAAAAGGATATATACTTTTCAGATAGAGCTTTAAAAAATGGATTAAAATTATTAATAGAAGAAAATTCAGGTATGGAAAGAATTTCTTCAAATCTGATTTCAGCTTTTTCCAGAAAGTAGGAATCTGAAACAATTTTAAAAAATAGTAATTTAAGAAATATCTTTTCATTTTTTGTTATTTTTTTAGAAAATTCAAGTTTAATATCCTTTTTCTGAAAATTTGTAAATTTCTGTGAAAAATATATGTTCATTTTAAAACTCCTAACTAACGAAAAAAAAATTATTTATTTCGTTTAGATTTTATATATAATTTTAATATTTATAAATTATATAAATATGAACGAAAAATATAAAAAAAAATTCGTCTTTTTCATAATTATACATAAAATCGATAATAAAATCAATAAAATAAAAGCAATTATTATAAAAATATTAAATAAATAGTTAAGAAACAATTTTTTGACAAAATGACAAATGTGAGGTATAACGATAATGAAAACAATAAAGATAAAATTTTAATTTTAATCTGGAGGAAGAGAAAATGGGAAAAAGATTGCTTAGCTGCTTTACCAGTGATTTTAATAAAATGTCTGGCCAGGATTTGAAAAATGCAATAAAGGCAAGTGAAGGCAGAACAGTGTTGTCAGAAAATGTTGCAGGAAGAAGAAGCGTTACAGGTGATGTCACAAATAGTGAACTGGCAAGAGCTTTTGGAGCAGACCTTATACTGCTGAATGGAATTGATGTGTATAATCCGGTTATAAATGCTCTTCCTGAGTCAGATGAGCCTATAAAGCTTGTAAAAAAACTTACAGGAAGACCTATAGGACTTAATCTGGAACCTGTAGATCTGAAAGCTGACATGATGGAAGAAATAGAAATTATTCCTGAAGGAAGAATATGTTCAGAAGCTACACTGAAAAAGATAGAAAAAATGGGATTTGACTTTGTATGCTTGACAGGTAATCCTGGAACAGGAGTTACAAACAGCCAGATTGCTGAAGGAATAAAACTGGCTAAAAAGCATTTTTCAGGAATGGTAATAGCAGGTAAAATGCACTCTGCAGGAGTTGACGAACCTGTTGCAAATTTAGATGTTGTAAAAGAATTTATTGAAAGTGGTGCAGATGTTATAATGCTTCCGGCTGTAGGAACAGTACCTGGATTTACTCAGAGTGAAATGGAAAAAGCTGTAAAATATATCAAAGAAAATGGAGCACTTTCAATGTCTGCAATAGGAACAAGTCAGGAAAGCTCCACAAGAGAAACAATAAGACAAATAGCAATAATGAATAAAATTGCAGGAGTGGATATTCAGCATATTGGAGATGCAGGATATTCAGGAGTTGCAAATTATGAAAATATAATGGAACTGTCAATCGCCATAAGAGGTGTAAGACATACAATTAGAATGATTGCTGCTTCAAATGATAGATAAAAATAAAAAATATAATAAATTATAAATTATACATAATTGGAGGAGGATTTTATGAAAAGAATATATTTATTTTGTGCTTTGGGAATGTCTACAAGCCTAGTTGCCAAAAAAATGCAGGATGTGGCAGATAAGCATAGTCTTCCTGTTGAAGTAAAGGCTTTTCCTGACAATAAGATAGATGTTATTGTTGAAGAATTTCATCCAGATATAATATTGCTTGGTCCTCAAGTAAAATTTAAATTTGAAGAAACAGCTTCAAAATATGAGCCAAAGGGAATTCCTGTGGCAGTAATTGATTTGGAAGATTATGGAAAAGTCGATGGAGAACGTATTTTAAAAAGAGCAATAAAAATATTAAAAGAAAAGGCGGTAAAGGAAGATGTTTGATAAATTAGAGAAAGTTTTAGGACCTTTGGCTACTAAATTAAGCAGTAATAAAGTTTTAACAGCAATCCGTGATGGATTTTTAGTAGGTACACCGTTAATTATAGTAGCTTCAATATTTTTAGTTATTGGGAATTTTCCAATTCCTGGATATACAGAGTTTATTGCAAAATTTTTGGGAAAGGGATGGGATGGACACCTTGATGCAGTTATCAATTCTACATTTGGTATAATAGCTCTTCTTGGGGTTATTGGTATTGGTTATTATTATGGTAAAGAAAAAGGAATAGAAGGTATTGCGGGAGCTGCAGTTTCATTAGTTGCATTTCTGATTATAAGTCCTCAGACACATCCACTTTTTTTAGATAAGGAAGGTAAAGCTTTTAGCGGATTTGCATCAGGGAATTTAGGAACAAAAGGATTATTTTTAGCAATGATTACAGCATTGGTTTCTGTAACAATATTTACGGCAATTAAAAATAAAGGATGGACAATAAAATTGCCAGATGGTGTGCCACCTGCGGTAATGAATTCATTTGCGGCATTGATTCCAAGTATGTTTGTTATGTTTACATTCTTTATAATAAGACTTGGGTTCTTGTTCTTGACAAAAGAAGGATATGCACATGATTTTATTTACAAAGTATTACAGGCACCTTTGATGGGATTTGGTCAAAGCCTTATATTCGAACCTATTTATCAATTTCTGTCAACATTATTCTGGTTCTTTGGTATAAACGGTCCAGCAGTTACAAATACTATTTTCAATCCTATACATTTAGCATTGACTGCTGAAAACCTGGCTGCATATAATGCACATCAACCTTTGCCTAATATATTCGCAGGACCATTTGGAGATTTCTTCTGTAACTTTGGTGGTGGAGGAAGTACACTATCTCTTGTATTGCTTATGATATTTAAAGGTAAATCAGAACGTATGAAAAAATTAGGTAAATTGTCTATAGTTCCAGGAATCTTTGGTATAAATGAAATGGTTATATTTGGACTTCCAGTTGTATTAAATCCAATTATTGCAGTACCATTTTTATTGGTTCCACTTGTTAATACGATTTTGTCCACAGCTGCCACTTTGTTAAATATTATACCTCGTACAACAGGAGTTTTACTGCCTTGGACAACACCAATGTTCTTTTCAGGATGGCTGGCTACAGGAAGTATAATTGCGGGACTTTTCCAAATAATACTGGTTATAATTGGATGCCTTATTTACTATCCATTCTTTAAAGTGCTTGATACACAGTACTTGAAAGAAGAAACTCAACCAGTAGAACAAAATGAGAAAGATGATTTAGAAGATATTTCTCTTGATGATATCTCGTTCTAATGTATAAATTTATATTGAATAAGGCTGTTTCAAAATTAATTATAAAATTTTATTTTGGGGCAGTTTTATTTGTTATTAAAGATTATTCAAGATATACTCAAACCTATTTTAACTTAAACTCCTAAAATTATATAAATTTATTGTTTGAGTAAAATAGTCATAGCTTTTGAGTTTGGTTTTAAATAAGTTTTACTATAAAAAAGTATTATTGTTAATAAATACAGAAAAATGAAAGCAGAATTTTGACAGAAAAGAGGAAAGATAATGAAAATAGTTTTATTTTTTGATCAGATTCAATCTGGAACAGGTGGAAAAGAAGGAGCTAATGTAGAACTTGCGCTGGAAAAAGGTGGAATGGGTTCGTACATGATGTTTTCTGAATATATAAAAAATATAGGTGGAACAGTGCTTGCAACAACATATTGCAGCGACAGTTATTTTAAGGAAAATCAGGAGCTTGTCCTTGAAAAAATGACAGGTCTTCTAAATAAGGTAAAAGCTGATATTCTTTTGTGTGGACCATGTTTTAACTATTACAACTATGCAGAAATGTCATCCATTTTAGCAGAACATGTAAAAAAGGAAACAGACTGTAAACCTGTAGTTGTATGTTCAGAAGAAAATAAAGAAATAATAGATAAATATAAAAATGACTTAGTAATGATAAAAATGCCAAAAAAAGGTGGAGTAGGATTACGGGAATCACTTCAGAATATGGCAAAAGTAATTAAGAAGGTTTATGATGGGGATAATTTATCTGAAGTGAGCGATTATATATATAAATAGCTAGGAAAAAATTATCACAAAAATTTAAATAAAATATATGAGAAGCATAAATTTTTATATTATTTTTGAATATTTTGAGGATAGTTTTATCTATTAATTTATCTGTATTGTCAAATAAAAGAAATGGAGTAAATATGAGACTAAAAGAATTATGTCAGTTAAATGGAGTTTCAGGGGATGAAAAGGAAGTACATGATTTTTTGTATAATGAATATAAAAAAAGAAACCTTTCAATAATAAAGGACAGACTTGGCTCTATTTTTGGTCTTAAAAAAGGAAATGATTCGTCATATAAAATAATGATAAGTTCCAACATGGATGAAAGTGGAGGAATGATTTCAGACATCAGAGAAGACGGATTGATGGAATTTTTAACAATAGGACTTTATGAAAAGAATCTGTTTGAGCAGAGAAC
>CAUQGN010000045.1:0-11044 GCA_963517565.1 uncultured Leptotrichia sp.
TGCACATACGGAAAATGGTATAATGCTGTCAGAAGAAATTATGAATAGAGGTTTGAAGAATGTATGATTTTATATATAAACTTGAAAAAATAAAAACTGCTTTACAATATTAAAATTAAAGCAGTTTTTTTGTGAATTATTTAGGAGCTTGATAAGTTTGATGACAAATTGGACATTGCATGAATTCCTGCTTTTTACTTATTGGAGAAATAGGTATCCAAAAAAGTGTAAACCATTGTTGTGAGTTCATAAACTGTAAATCTGATATGTTGTGGCATCGAGAACATTCATAACTTCCTACCACACCCAAATTTTTTATTTTATTTTTTGTTCCGAAAATTATAATCATTTTAGACAGTTCTCCTTTCAGTTTTTGATTAAAAATATATACCGTTATTTGCAATATTACCTATAATATATTCTATTATAATACATAAATTTAAATACCAAATACTTAATAAAAATAATATCAAATATTTTAATTTCATCATTTTAGTTATCTCAACTCTTTTTAAAATTACTAATTTTACTTTTCAATTTTTAATAATTTTAATCTTAAATCTTCTACAAGTATATTTTCTTCAATTTCAGCAGGAGCTCCAGTCATTAAATCCTGTCCTTTATTTGTTTTAGGGAATGGAATTACTTCTTTTATAGAATTTTCTTTTAGCATTGCCATAAGCCATCGATCAATTCCAAAGGCAAGCCCTCCGTGTGGCGGTACTCCATATTTCAGAACTTCTAGAAAGAATCCAAATTTATCTTGCTGTTCTCCTTTACTAAGCCCTAATTTTTCAAATACTTTTTCTTGTAGTTCTTCTTCATGAATTCTGATACTTCCTCCGCCAATTTCATAACCGTTTAAAACCATATCGTAGGAATCTGTTTTAATCTTATCAAGCTCATTTAAATCAAGATATTTTCTGTCTTCTTGCTTTATTGAAGTAAACGGATGATGTTGAGCCTTATATCTATTTTCTTCTTCACTCCATTCAAACATTGGGAAGTCAATTACCCATAGGAATTTGAAAGAATCTTTATCGATTAATTCCAGCTCTTCTCCAAGTTTTAGTCTTAATGCTCCCAGTCCATCGTGGACAATTTTATATTTATCAGCCAAAATTAAAGCGATTTCGTTATTTTTAATTCTTAATTTTTGAGTAATTTCAGCCAGTTTTTCTTCGGTAAAAAATTTGGCAATCGGAGAATTAATTTCGCCATCTTCATTAATTTTGATATAAGCTAGTCCTTTTGCTTTAAAATATGTTTTTACAAAGTCTTCTAAATCTTTGATGTATTTTCTTGAAAATTTTTCAGCATTTGGAGCAACAATTGCTTTTACGCTCCCGCCATCTTTTACTGCATTTTCAAACACTCCGAATCCAGAATTTTCTGTTTCTTTGGATAAATCAATCAATTTCATGTCAAATCTTAAATCAGGCTTATCTGAACCATAAAAATTCATTGCATCATCATAGCTCATTCTTTCAAAATTTTCGGTAATTTCAATGCCTGTAACATCTTTAAACACTTGTTTTGCAAGTGCTTCTGTCACATTTAAAATATCTTCTTGCTCAATAAACGACATTTCCAAGTCCAATTGAGTAAATTCAGGCTGTCTGTCGGCTCTTAAATCCTCATCTCTAAAACATTTTGCAAGCTGGTAATATTTATCAACACCCGATACCATAAGGATTTGCTTAAATAGCTGAGGTGATTGTGGCAAGGCGTAAAAGTCGCCTTTGTTTATTCGGCTTGGAACAACAAAATCTCTTGCTCCTTCGGGAGTGGCTTTCGCTAGAATAGGAGTGTCAATGTCTAGGAATCCATTATCATTCATAAATTTTCTAATTGAAAACAGCATATCATTTCTTTTTATAATATTATTTAACATTTTTGGACGTCTTATATCGAGGTATCTGTAAGTTAGACGCATATTTTCATTAAGATTTCCTGTTTCATCAATTTCAAATGGTAATTGTTTAGAACGGCTCAGAATTTCAATATTTTTTGCTTCAACTTCAATATCTCCAGTAGGAATATTTTTATTTTTGCTACTTCTTTCAGCTACTTTTCCAGTAACTTTTATAACCCATTCATTTTTTAATTTTCTAGCTTCTTCAAAAAGCTCTTTTCCTGAAACTTCTTCATTTACTAAAATTTGAGTAATTCCATATCTATCTCGCAAATCAATGAATGTGAAATGTCCCAAATCCCTAACTTTTGAAACCCATCCAGATAAAACAACTTCTTCTCCGACGTTTTCTATTCTTAATTCATTCAATTTATAATTTCTGTACATTTTTAAAATTCCTTTCTTAACAATTCACTTTAATTAATTAAATATTTATTGAAGATATCTCTTTTTAAAATTTCTTCTTTTTCTAAAAAAGTAAACATTTCTTCTATATCTTCATATGAATATTTCTTTTCTTTTCTTCTATTCCAATTTTTAAGTTTTTTATAACTTTCTTCAATTGTTATACCAGTATTCTCACTTTTTAAAATAAAAATAATAGTTGCCAATAATTCTATTTTATCTTCTATTTTTTCCTTTTCTTTTGGAGATATTAAATAAAAATTTTTCATATTAATATACAATTTAATAGCTTTTTTTATATTATTTTTTTCTTCTTGTAAACTATCAGTTATTTTACTTTTCAATAATTCTTTTTCAATTTCAGCAAGTTTCTTATTATTTATTTTAGAGTATTCTCTCAATTTCTGATATTGCATATTTATTAATTTTGAAAATGGCCCTTTCAACTCTTTTTGAAATTTAAAATAATTTTTTTTATCTCCTAAATAAATTAATTTTTGCAATATTAAATCAGTGATTTCATTTTTTAATTTCATTTTATTACATTTAATAAGAGTATATGTTATCAAATAATGTCCTTTAGTGAGTTCTATTTCTTCTAAAGTAGGTTCATAAACAATAATATTAATATCTTTTGAAACTTTTGTATCAAATTTTTCAATTTCCTTTTTAACATTATTCCAGTCTAATTTACCATTTCCAGCTCCAATTGGTGGAAGAGATACACTTTTTATTTCTAATTGTCTTAATAATTCTTCTAATTTTTTTAATCCAACTTGAATATATTCTATTTTTGAATTTTCTCTCCAACTTCTTTTAGTCGGAAAATTAATGATTATTTTATTTTTTTCTTCAGTATATATTAAGTCTTTTCCAATGTCAATTTTCTTTTCTAAACAGGCTTGTTTGTATTTTTTAAAATTATCTGGATATTTTATTTTAAATTGATAAGCCAGTCCTTTTCCCATAACTCCTTCTATATTAACTGGATTTATTAAAGCCTGTGTTTCACTTTCAAATATATTTCCCTTTCTAATTTCCATATTAACCTCCTCCTTTATGAAAAAATAGATGAGTCAACTATAACATCAATTTTTTTATTTCCTATGCAATTTTCTATTTTATTTCTTATTTCATCCGAATACACATATATCTTCCATTTGTTATTTAAATAAAGAATACCTTTCACTAAAATTTCTGACATTAAAAATTCCTTTACACGTTGATTACTATAATCAAAATTGTATTCATCTTTTAATTTTCTTTCTTCTTCTTCCAATTTTTTTATAAATTCTTTTTCATTATTACTGACATATTCACATTTATAATTTGAAACTGGATGATAAAGTTGATATATAATTTCATCAGAAAATAGATTTTTTGTTTTGCATGATAAAAAAATCATATTCTCATTTCCTTCATTTTTACAAACTCTATAGTTATACGGTATTCGATGAGTTTTTTGCAGTTTATTAATATGAAACGGAATATAATTATTTAAACTTTTCATTTCAATATTATTATTATTTGATTTATATTCTTCTCTTTTAGTTATTATTTCATTATTAGCTGTATTTTTAAATTCATTTTGTTTCAGCTCATTTCTAGGCTTTAATCCATTTTCCAATATACTTTTTAGATTTTCTATATGTGTTAAATGATGTATCCACATAAACATTCCTTCCTTTTTTATTTAAATTATTTTATTATTTTAACGACATCTTCTAATTTATATTTTTCTTGTTCCCCTGTACTAAATTTTTTCATTGTAACTACATTTTCATTTTGTTCATCTTCACCTAAAATTATTACAAATTCTGAATTTTCTTTATTTGCTTTTTTCATTTGGGCTCCAAAACTTTTTGGATTGTAGTCAAAGTTGACTTTTATTCCATTTTTTCGTAGTTCTTCAACTATTTTTACAAAATATTCTTTTGTTTCGTCAAAATAAATAATGTAAGTCTTATTTTCTTCTTTTGGAATTAAATTCTCATTCATAAGCATTGTAATTCTTTCCATTCCAGCGGCAAAGCCTATTCCTGGCACTTTTGCATTTCCAAGTATTTCAAGAAGTCTGTCATAACGCCCTCCAGCCAGTACAGTTGCCTGAGAGCCTAATTTGTCAGATTTTATTTCAAAGACTGTATCTGAGTAATAGTCAAGTCCACGCACCAGCTTATCGTTCACTACATAATTAATATTCATTAATTCAAGATATTTTTTTGTATTTTCAAAATAATTTTTACTTTCTTCGTCAAGATAGTCGTATAATTTTGGAGCGTTGATAAATTGTTCTTGATCACCTTTATCTTTTGAATCCAATGCTCTTAAAGGATTAGTTTTATATCTTCGTTTTGAATCGTCACTAAGTTTATCTAGTCTTTTTTCCATAAATGCTTTTAAATCATCAATGTATTTTTTTCTTGAATCAATGTTTCCAAGACTGTTTATTTCCACAGTCAATCCAGTAATTCCAAGTTTTTCAAGAAATTCACATCCCATTCGTATAATTTCTGCATCAAGGTAAGCAGAACGGACTCCGAACATTTCGATACCCATTTGGTGAAATTCTCTAAATCTTCCTTTTTGAGGGGCTTCATAACGATACATTGGACCGTTGTAGAACCATTTTATAATTGGGGAAGACTTGTGAAAACCTGCTTCCAAATAGGCACGTACGACTCCAGCAGTACCTTCTGGACGCATTGTAACATTTCGGTTGCCTTTGTCTGTAAATTCGTACATTTCCTTTGAAACAACATCTGTTTCATCTCCAACACCACGTCTAAAAAGCTCAGTTTCTTCTAGAATAGGCGTTATAATTCGTTCAAATCCATATTTTTCAAATACACTTTTTGCTGTATCAACAATTAAGTCATATTTTTTTACATCGTCAGAATATCTATCTTTCATTCCCTTTAAAACACTAATCATTCTTAATTTATCCTTTCATCACATACAGTTTTAGCAATTAAAAATTTATCTTCTCATATTATATCAAAAAATGTGAGTTATTATCAATATTTATTTGAATTTATTTTTTTAGATCAAAATGAATAAATTTAAAATTGATTTTTATAATGAAATTTTGATTTTTGTGAAGTATGAAAATTTAAAAATTAATATTTGTATTTTAAAAGATTTATGATAAAATTTTATTATCTATTTAAATTTTTAAAATTAAAGTAATAAATTAAATAATTTTTTGGATTTAATCTAAAACAGCATAACTTTTAGAATTATTTTTAAACTAGTTTTGCTATGATATATAATTGCAGGAAGAAAAGAGGGTAATATGTATAAGGTGCTAATCGCAGATGATAACAAACAAATTGTTTCGATACTGTCAGAATACTGTAAAAAAAATAATTTTACTGTAAGTACTGTATTTGATGGGGAAGCGGCGTTAAAGGAAATTGAAGAAAATGAGTTTGATATAATACTTTTGGATGTAATGATGCCGAAAAAGGATGGTTTTGATGTATGCAGAGAAGTGCGTACTTTTTCAAATGTTCCAATTATAATGATTACAGCACGTGGAGAAGATTATGAGAAAATAATGGGACTGGAAATAGGAGCAGATGATTATATAGTAAAACCTTTCTCGCCAGGAGAAATAATTGCAAGAATAAATGCAATTTTACGTAGAATAACACCTAAAAATGATGAAAGTGCAAAAATTTTCACATTTGATAATCTTGAGATTGATTTGAATAATTTTACAGTAAAGATAAATGATGAAATAATTTCGTTAACTAAGAAAGAAATAGAGATTTTATGGACTTTAGCAACAAATCAGAACAAAGTTTTTACAAGAGAAAATTTGCTGGACTTAATATGGGGATTTGATTATTTTGGAGAAAGCCGTACTGTTGATACGCATATAAAAAGGCTTCGTGCAAAACTTGATAATTATAAGCATGAGAAATGGAATATTAAGACAATTTGGGGAGTTGGCTATAAATTTGATGTTTTAGAAAATTAACTTTCCTAATAAATCATTGAATAAAAAATACGAAGTTCAAAAAAATAAAAAAGGAGTGAAGTTTTTTAAAATGGGTAAAAGAATAAAAAAGATTTTTTTTAACGGAGAGGAGTATCCGCCAGAGACATTTAGATTAGGAATGATGTTGTGCATGGTTGGGGGATTTATGGATGCATACACGTTTGTAACGCGGGGAAAAGTCCTTGCTAATGCACAGACTGGGAATATTGTCTACCTTGCCATAAATTTACAAAAGGGGGATTTTGGGAAATCCTTTAATTATCTTATGCCGATTCTCGTTTTCACATTTGGAATATTGTTTACAGAATTTATTAGAGTGAAATTTGAAAAACATAGAATTTTTAGATGGCAGCAGATTGTTATATTTTACCAAGTTATAATAATGTTTTTTATTTCATTCATTCCAAGCGGAAATTGGAATATTGTTGTAAATATGATTATGTCGTTTATTGCCGCAATTCAATATCAAGGATTTAGAAAAATTAGGGGACTGGCAGGAGCGACAACAATGTGCACTGGGAATTTACGAAGCGGAATGGAGAACTTATTTAAATATATAAATACAGAAAACAAGTCGTATTTACAGAATTTCTGGATATATTTGGGATTAGATGGATTTTTCTTTATTGGAGCAATGCTTTGTGTAGTTTTAGTAAAAATATACGGTATAGGAGCGTTGCTTGCTTGTTGTATTCTACTAGTTGCGGTGTTTATTATAATGTTTAAGGAAACTATTTAGGAAATAGGAGGTATTTAAAATTGAATAATTACAAGCCACCTTTTCAAATAACTGAAAAAATGACAGTATTAATAGGTGAAATAAGTGAAGAAATAGGGAGAATGTCTATTTTTCAGGAAAAAATTTCAAATCCACATTTAAGGAGAGAAAACAGAATAAAAACAATTCATTCTTCGCTTGCTATTGAACATAATTCTCTCTCGCTGGAACAAGTTACAGCCATATTGGATGGAAAAAGAGTTTTAGGAAATCCTAATGAAATAAGAGAAGTAAAGAATGCTTATGAAGCATATGAACTATTAACTAAGTTAAATCCATTTTCAGTAAAGGATTTATTGAATGCTCACAGATTGATGATGAATGGGCTGGTTAAGGAAAATGGTAAATTTCGTTCTCAAGGAGTTGGTATTTTTGCTGGAAGAAAAGTTGTACATATTGCTCCGCCAGCAGATTTAGTACCTAAGCATATAAGCAGTTTAATTTCATGGTACAAGACTTCTTCTGTACATCCATTGATTAAAAGTGCTGTTTTTCATTATGAATTTGAATTTATTCATCCATTTTCAGATGGAAATGGTCGTATTGGAAGAATGTGGCATACTTTACTGCTTGGAAAATGGAAAAAAATATTTTTTTGGCTTCCGATAGAGGAATTGATAAAAAAAGAACAGAAAGAATATTATGATACTCTTGCAATAGCTGATAAAGAAGGTGAGAGTACAATATTTGTAGAGTTCATGCTTAAAATTATAAACGATAGTTTAAAAGAAATTAAAACTTCTGAAAGAATAACCGACCAAGATAACGACCAAGTAACCGTACAAGATAGCGACCAGGATAAAAAACCAGTCGAAAAATTACTTAGTGTCCTTGGAGATAATGTTTTATCAGCAGCAGAAATTATGGAAAAATTAAATTTAGTACATAAACCTACTTTCAGAAAAAATTATTTAAATCCTGCCTTAGAGGCAAAATTGATTGAAAGGACAATTCCCGACAAACCTAATAGTAAAAATCAGAAATACAGGAAATCAGAAAAAATTATTAAAAGATAAAATGGATTGGAAAGGTGGTAAAAATAATGAATTTTATAGATAAAAATACCAAAGTTTACTATATTAGCACCTTTTTACTATTTTTAGCTTCCACAATGCCACACTCCATTCTGACTGTACTTTTTCTGAAAAAAGGCTTGTTAATGTCGCAGATTGTGCTAATGCAGTCTTTTTTTAATCTTTCAATAATTATTTTTGAGATTCCAAGCGGAGTAATGTCGGATTTATATTCAAGGAAAAAAGTTTACATTTTATCTTTGCTCACATTGGTTGTTACATTTTTTCTAATTATATTTTCGAAAAGTTTATTTTGGTTATCAGTCGCATATACAATATATGGATTGGCAAATGCACTAGAAACTGGAACAATTGATGTAGTTTTAATAAATAGTTTGAAAAATAATGAAACTGGATTGCAAAAATTTTTAAAATATCAAAAGCAAATTTCGACTTTTTCTTCTATTTTAGGTTCAGGAATAGGGTTTTTACTTTATTTTAAGATAGGTGTAAATATTTATTTTATTTCTATTACTTTGATACTTCTCAATATATTGCTAACAGTTTTATTTTTTTCAGATGAGAATAAAAAAGCAAATGAAAATATAAACTTTCAAATTTTTAAAAGGCACATAGGCGAGTGTATTTCTGAATTGAAAGAAAAAAGAGTAATGAAATATTATAGTAAAACTAGTTTAAAACAGAACTCAAAAATTATGACTATTTTACTCAAACCCTAAATTATATAATTTCTATCAGTTCAATTTTAAATGGGTTCGAGTATATTTTATATTTTTTGGAATTATACAAATTTTTATCCAAAGCCATTTTCAGTTATGGCAAAAACTTTTTTTAGATAAAGGAATTGGAGAAAAGAATTTTTTTGTAATGTATGTGCTGTTTCAAATAATTGTAATTATTGCATACAATACAAATATTCTGATTATAAATACGAAGAAATTGTATTTATTGTTAATTTTAATATTTTTAATGGCAATAACTGTAGTAATATTAAAAAATAATCTAATATTTACAGGAATATACCTAACATTATGCACAATTTTTTTTATAATTAACTACTATTTTGAATTTCACTTTAATAAAATCCTGTCAAAAGAAAAAATAAGTGCAATAACTTCAATGAAATCATTTTTTTCAAGAATTTTTTCATTCGGAACGTTATTTGTTTCTAGTTTATTATTAAGAAAAATTAGTGTTGTTAATTTATTTGCGATAAATATTACAGTTGTTATTTTTGTGGTTATGTATTTAATTTTTAGAATTAATAAATCTGTTCGGCAACCTTGAATAAAGAATAATATCAGGGTATAAAATAATAATAGTTGTGGAACTGATGAATAATATTGAAGGAATAAAAAAATTTAAAGAAGAAAAGATGTTCAGGGTATTTTTATATAAAAAAAGACAATACTGATATTCAATTCAATGTTTCTGAGGAAGAAATAAAGGAAAAATTTGGAAATGTAAAATTTAATGAAACTCCAGATGAATTTATAAATAAATACGGCATAACAAATTAATATGGCTAAAACTATAGTAGAACAATATGAAAAAAGAAAAAAATCATCTATTGGAACAAGACAAAATATTGTAATTGATGCTAGAGGACAAGGAATCACTTATTCACAAGAACAAAAAATAATCCAGAAAATAATTGAAAAATCTAATGGAACAATAAAAAAATCAGATATAACAATATGGAAATAGAAAGGAAAAAAATGGAAGAATTATCAACAAAAGAATACAATGAACTATATAAAAAATATTTTAAAGAAATTTTCAATAAACCAATGAAAGACTTTGGATTTAAAAAGAAAGGAACAGGAAAATTTTTTAAATTAAATAAACTAGGATTATTTGAATATATAGGTTTTTTCAGATATTATCATGAATTAAGAGTAGAGTATGCAATAATACCGATATATAGTTATATAATGAAAGATGCTATAGGAAATGGTGCAAAAACGGCATTTGTAGATCTGGATGGAGAAGAAAAGATGGAAAAAGGGATGAAAAGTATTTTAGAAGAAATAAAAAACAAAATAATCCCTTGGTTTAAAAAATATGAAGATTTAGATACTTTTTTTGAAGAAATAGTAGAAAATGAAAAAATATATTTTGGAGATAAAATTTATACATATTTATTTAGAGCGACTACTTTTGCAAAGTTTAAAAGATATTCAAAAATACAGGAAAATATTGATAAAGTAAAAGAAGAATATAAAAAATATTCAAAGAGATATGACTTTTATAACGATATATTAAAAGAAGCAGTTACATTAGAAGAAAAATTAAAAGAAGGAGAAGAAAGCGTAGAAAAATATATTGAAGAAATGGAATATAAATCACTATTATATAGAAAAATGGAGAAATTGTTGAAAAATAAAGTTAAATAAAAAATAAAGCTAAATTTTCAAATAATTGTTGTTGTAAAAGACAGCGGTTATTTTCCTCACATTTTTCATACATTCTGAATAATTAATGCTCCAAATATCATAAGAAGCCCGTTTGAGGACGCAAATGGAGAGGAACTGGAAAATGGCGGGGCGACTGGCAGGGAGCTGATCTCTTCAAATTCAATAGGAATTAAGAAAGGGGACAGGCTCAGTTAATGGAGCGGTGCAGGTCGCTGGAAACGCTTCGCTATCAAAATTAACCGGAAGCTTTAGCGAAAATTTGCAGGTTAATGGAAGTCCGAACTTGAACAGCCCGGTAAGCGGAACTTTTGACAACGTTGTCGAGATTGAAGGGAACAATGCAGGGATAAAGGACATCAAGAACACAGGAGTAATCAGTGTCAACCCAGTGCTTGCGAGTGCAATGTTCAAAGCAAATATGAATCCGGCTTCAAATGCTAGAGGACAAGGAATCACTTATTCACAAGAACAAAAAATAATCCAGAAAAT
>CAUQGN010000046.1:0-10978 GCA_963517565.1 uncultured Leptotrichia sp.
TACAACCTATGGCTAGACTACGACTTTTATTTGCCCAACTCCGAAACTCCTCCTTCCAGTCGTCAAACAGTCGTAGCTGAACAAATAAAAGTTCCGTCGGTTTATTAAAACTAAAAAATTATATTTTAATTGTTTCGAGATACTATTTTTTTTATTTTTTATCAAAAACATTTACAAAAAAAGAAAAAATCTAAAAATTATGGAGAAATATTTGTTGATTAAATAAAATAAAAATTAAAGAAGATTTTATTTAATTTAAAAATGAAAAAATAAATCAAAAAAATTGTTATAAAGGAAATAATAATATTGCTTTAAAGAGAAAAAAATGTTATTATTTTATAGTAGGAAAAAATATTATCTAAATCTTTTTGAAAAGATAATATTTTATTAACTCAAAACTTTAAAATAAATTTAAAAAAATTATTTTAAATGTTCTGAGAAATTTGTAGGATAGTAGGAAAGAGAGGAAAATCTAATGAAAAAATTATTGATTTTAGTAAGTGTTTTGACGCTTATGATTTTAAGTTGTGGTAATTCTGGAAGTGGAAGCAAGAGTAGTGATGGAGCTGGTACAGGCTCTAAGAAGTATAGAATTGGAATTACGCAGATTGCATCACATCCAGCTCTTGATAGTGCAAGGGAAGGATTTAAGGATGCTTTTAAAGAAGCAGGAATTGATGCTGAATTTGATGAAAAGAATGCAAATGGAGAGACAGCCAATGCAAATTTAATTGCGAATAATTTTGTAAGTTCAAAAGAAGATTTAATTTTTGCAATTGCGACAAATGCGGCTCAGCCAGCTTCACAGGCAACGAATGAAATACCTGTTGTATTTTCAGCAATTACAGATCCACAGTCTGCTGGAATTTTAAAAGATAATGTGACAGGTGTAAGTGACAGAATGGATGTAAAGCAGCAAATAGAATTGTTATTAAAATTAAATCCAAATATAAAAAATCTTGGAGTAATTTATAATTCATCAGAGCAAAATTCAAAAATTCAAGTAGAAGATTTGAAAAAAACAGCAAAAGAATTAGGATTGAATTTAGTTGAAAAAAGTATTGTTCAGGCAAATGAAATACCACAAGCAGCAGACAGCCTAGTAAGAGAAGCAGATGCAATTTACTTGCCAACAGATAATCTTGTGGCATCAGTTGTAAGCCTAATTACAGAAAAAGCAGCTGCAGCTAAAAAAATTGTGTTTGGAGCTGAAGCAGCGCATGTAAAAGGTGGCGCTCTAATTACTCAAGGAGTAAGTTATTATGAAATAGGAAAAGAAGCTGGTAAAATGGCAATTGAAATTTTAAAAAATGGTAAAAAGCCTAGTGAAATTAAATTTAAGACAATGCCTCTTAATGAGATTGCTGTAAATGAAAAAACACTTTCGGCGCTTGGAATATCATTACCCGAAGATGTAAAATCCAAAGCCAAGATGGTTCAATAAAATTTTGATAAAAAAGGCATAATTCAATAAAGAATAAAGAAAGGAAAAAGAATGAAAAAAATATTGTTAACAATGATAAGCATGTTGATGTTAGCGTGTGGGAATAATAGTGATACGGTTAGCGGAAATAAAGATTCACAGGTATCTGGTAACAAACAAAGCTATAAAATTGGAATAACTCAATTTATGGAACATCCATCTCTTAATTTGGCAAAGGAAGGATTTAAGGCTGCTTTCAAGGAAGCTGGGATAAACGCAGACTTTGATGAAAAAAATGCAAATGGGGAAGTAACGAATGCAAATTTGATAGCCTCAAATTATAAAGCAGATAAAAAAGATTTAGTATTTGGTATTGCAACACCTTCTGCACAAGCACTGGTAAACAATATTTCAGATACACCAGTATTATTTTCAGCAGTAACTGATCCAGCAAGCGCAAAACTTCTGAATCCAAATGTAACAGGAACAAGTGATAAAGTAGAAAATATTGCAGGACAATTGGATTTACTTTTGAAAATAAAGCCTGATGTAAAAAAAGTTGGAGTTCTTTATAATCCATCAGAACAAAATTCGGCTGTTCAAGTTCAGGAAATTCAAAAAATTGCCAAGGAAAAAAATATAGAAGTTGTGTTGCAGGGAATAAGTAATTTTGGTGAACTGGCACAGGCTACTAAAAATTTATTGGGAGTAACTGATGCATTGTATTTACCAACAGATAATCTTGTTGTATCAGGGGCAAACTTTGTCGCTTCCGAAGCGGTTGCAGCTAAAAAACCTGTAATTGCAAGTGAAAACTCTTCTGTGGAACTGGGAGCATTGTTTACAATGGGACTGGACTATTATGCATTAGGAAAACGTACTGGAGAAATGGCAATCGAAATTCTTAAAGGAAAACCTGTTTCTCAAATTCCTTTTGAAACTTCAAAACAAATGAAATTGTATGTAAATCAGAAGACAGCACAAGCATTAGGATTGGATATAAAAAATCCTATGTTTAATGGAGCTGAATTTGTAGGGAAATAAATAACAAATCAGAGAAAACAGAACAGAAAAGAAAGAGAGAAGAAAGTTAAATGAATGAATTATTAGTATTTTTACAAAGTCTTCCAGAGGCTTTTAAAACAGGGTTTATATATTCGATAATGGTTATGGGAGTGTATTTGACTTATAAAATACTTGATTTTCCAGATATGTCAGTAGATGGAACATTTCCGCTTGGAGGATTTGTATTTGCAGCATTTGCACTTTCTAAAAATGGTTTTTTTGGAATAACAAGTCCGATTATGGGACTGATTCTCGCGGTTATATGTGGGATGATTGCAGGATATGTGACAGGAGCCTTGCATGTTTATTTAAAAATTAACGGACTCCTTTCAGGGATTTTGGTAATGACGGGACTTTATAGTATAAATTCCAGAATTGTTGGAATGCCCAATGTATTTATCTCGCCAGAAAGAAGTATTTATGAAATAATTTCTTATGAAAAGAACTTTATACCTTTTTCAGTTATATTTGTAATTTTACTTATATTAAAAGGGCTTTACGACTATAAAATTAAAGAAAATAAATATATGGTTAGAAGTCTTGCTGTTTACATTGCTTTTGTAATTGGACTGATAATTTATGTAGCAAATACAAAAGATGTAAAACTTATGCTTACAATACTTATTGCATTTATTATAAAAATGATTATTGATTATATCTTGACATCGAAATTTGGATTTGCATTAAGAGCATTGGGGAATAATGAGCAGCTTGTAGTAAGTCTTGGAGTAAATGAAAAAAGATTGAAAATATTCGGGTTAATGCTGGCAAATGGAGTTGTGGCATTAGCAGGTGCTTTATTTGCGCAAAATATTAAAGTTGCAGACTTGCAGTCTGGAGTAGGAACAATTGTTATTGGACTTGCGGCAATTATTTTAGGACTTGGAGTATTGAAAAAATCACAAGTAATAAACGAAATTTCCATTGTTACAATAGGATCTTTAATGTATTATTTTATAATAAATCTAGCTTTGATGTCAAACAGCTGGACAAGAAATATGTATGAAGGGCTTCATTTCAGTGATAATGTTATAAAGATACTGGAAGTTAAACCAACAGATGTAAAAGTAATAACAGCGATAATTCTTGCAGTAATCCTATGGAATGAATTAATTCAAAAAACTAAAAAAGGTAAGAAAAAAGTAAAATTAATTGAGAAGGGAGAGACAAATTAATGATAGAATTAAAAAATTTACATAAAACTTTCTTCTCTGAACTGGGAACAGAAAAACAAGTATTTAAAGGATTGAATTTTACAATAAATGATGGTGATTTTATAACAATTATTGGAAGTAATGGTGCTGGAAAGTCTACACTTTTGAATGTATTAAATGGACAAATTATACCAGATGGAGGAAATGTTGTTTTAAATGGAAATGATATAACAAATGTAGAACAGCATAAAAGAGCAAAATGGATTTCACAAGTTTACCAAAATCCAACAATGGGAACAGCTCCATCAATGACAGTACTGGAAAATTTGTCAATGGCTAAAAATAAAGGAAAGCGCTTTAACTTTACTTTTGGATTAGATGTAAAAAATATAGAATTTTATAAAAAACAATTGGAAAGTCTGGGACTTGGACTGGAAAATCAATTGTTTACACAGGTAGGGCTTCTATCTGGTGGACAAAGACAATGCTTGTCCTTAATAATGGCAACTTTGAACCGTCCAGATATATTATTATTAGACGAACATACAGCAGCGCTTGACCCTCAGACTTCAGAAATAATTTTGGAAAAAACAAGAGAAATTATTGAAAAAAATAATATAACAAGCCTTATGATAACTCACAATATGCAAGATGCCATAACTTATGGAAATAGACTTATTATGCTTCATGCAGGAGAAGTAATTTTTGATATAAGAGGTGAGGAAAAGAAAAAACTGACGGTGGAAAAATTGCTTGAAATGTTTAAGACAAAAGATGCAAAGTTATCAGACAAAGATATTTTTTAAAATTTAACAATATCAAAACATAACCTAAAAAAATTGATAATGGAAATTCAAAGATTTTGGGTTATGTTTTTTTATTATTTGTATAATTAATTTATATAAAAAGTAGAAAAATACCATTGCTACCCCATAAAAATATCTAAAAACAATTATAGTTTAAAGATTTCAAAAAAATATCTGTATTTTTTAAAATTATATTTCTGCATAATACCTTATAGATTGTATTATAAATTCTTATTACTTAAAAAATATTTAGTTAAATAATATTACGAAAAAATTAGTTATAAATTAAAATTTTATAAAAAACTAAGTTAGTTTCATAAAGTTAAAAAAGCAAAGCTTTGTTGAAGTATTATATACGAAGAATATTATATCAAATAATAGTAGAAGTGCATATAAGTTACCTGATTTTATATTCAAAAGTATGGAAATAGGAAAATATATTTATTTTTTGATTTAGACATTTTAGGAAAAAGCAGTTTAACACCATAAAGATATACTTAAAAACACTTTGAAACATATAAATAACAAGAACTATATAGATAAGTTTAAATATGAGGTTATAAAAATTGTATTGACTCTAGTACTACATATGTAGAAGTTACGGTTGTGATTAATTAAACTAGTTTAAATTGTTTTGAAATATTACAATTTTTAACTAATTGCATCGATACTTATATTTTTATTTTATACAACTTGAAATTCAAATGAAATAATTAAAAATTCTTTCAGTATTAAATAAAAACAATAATTATTCATAGAAATATTTAAATTGTAATTAATATAAATTTATATGAAATATTTTTTTGTAAATAGTATTGACATTTTTTTTTAAATTTGATATATTAACTGAGTGATAAAATTTCTAAGAGATTTTACTCATTTCCTTTGTACGAAGATATATTTTAGGGATATATCTTCATTTCTTATTTATAGGAATTTAGTTAATTAAAATTATAACTATTCTGATTAGGTTCTTAATTTTTTAGTTTTAATCAGTTAATATTAAAAAAATCAAGTATACAATTATAAAAAAATCAAAATACAAAGTATCAAATCACTAAAATCACTAAATAATCACACTTTTTGAAAATACTTTTTATTAGAAAAAATTTAAATCGAAATTTTTGTTTATAGTTTTACTTGAAATAGTTTAGTATTGTTTTTAATACAAAAAATTAAGAAATTTTTATTTTCAGAGGAATAATAAAGAGAAGTATCACAAAAATTCTAAAAGGAGAACAGACTAATGACAAACAATCTTAGAAAAATTTCGCAAGAATTACGTACTTTTGCGAAAAGAACAAAAGATTTTAAATATACGGATTCAGCATTAATTTTATTTTTGATGACAGGTATGATTTTTACTACAAGTAATATTTTTGCAGCAAATGAAGATTCAGGTATTAGAAATCAAGTTACTCAAATAAATTCTTCGATAAATCAAATGCGTACAGATTTTAGAAGAGCTAGAAAAGAAAATAATAAATTAGTAAAAGATACAACGTTAGAATTAATCCAATTAACTGAACAAGGAGATCATGTAACAAAATCGCCTTGGAGCAGTTGGCAATATGGAATTAATTATTTTAATAATAATTGGAACGGAACTTATAAAGGTAGAGGAGATAAAAAGGAAAAATATCCTTATGAAGGGATATTTGAAAGGGATACAAACGAATTTAATAGATACGTAGCTCCAAACAGTAATTTTTACAATACACTGTCTAAATCAAGAAGACCGTATTCTGCAAGTTCAAATGCAAGACAAGGTTTAAGTGGATATGGTATTGCAAGTAATAGATTGCAGCCAGAGCCGATAGTAGCTTTAGAATTAAGCGCAGGAATTACTCCCAGATTTGTAAATAAAGGAGCAATAACTTTACAAGCTCCTCAACCTGCAACACCTACTGTGCCTACGGCTATTAATTTCAGACCAGTAACACCTAGTATAGCATCACCAACAGCACCAACAGTAAGTATACCTTCAATAACTCCTCCAAATACTGGAAATGGAGATGCTCAGTGGGTAAATTCAGGGGGAAGTGTTGCACCTCTTGCTCAACAAAATATGACAGGTGGTACATTAACAGTTACTGCAAATAATTCACAATTTGATGTAAAATCAGATAATATTAAAATGGTTGGAATAACAGGTTCAACACATACTGAGACTGATAATGGAATTCAAAACTTTACATGGACGGGTCTTGGTCAATATGCTGCAATGAAACTTGTTGGAGGACATCCAATAAGAATAAATGGAGTTACTATAAATTATAATGGAACATCGTCAACAGGTTATGATAGATGGTTATTCCATACAGATGGACATAACGATTATGGAGATTCTACATGGGTTTTAGATAGTGGAACAACTGTTAATTTGAATGGAAATAATCTGGTAATGTATTCAGCACAGTATCATACACATACTTGGAGTCCTGGTCATTATCATCTAGAAAATAATAATATAGGATTCCAAAATAATGGAACAATAACAACTACAGGTTCTAAAAATTATTTATGGTTAACATTGGCCGCAACTGGTGGTTTTAACAGAGTAATGTGGTTTGACAATACTGGAACTATAAATCTTGGAGGTTCTGAAGATACTATTGGGGTAATTGGAAGTGAATATGCGGCTAATGGTGGTTTTAGTTTTATAAATACAGGAGAAATAACTCTTAGTGGAACTAAACAGAAAGGAATTGTTGTAAATGATAAACTCCTCAATCCTTCAGCTTCTGCTAATTCTGGATATCCAGGAGCAGAAATAATATTAACTAAGCCGATAAAGATAACAGGTACTGAATCTGTAGGAGTTGCGTTTAAAACATTTGTTGATTTAGATGGAGGAACTGCTATCAGTCCAGGAGCATCAACTGGAAATGCTAATGAACAAGCTTCTAGCGTTCTTGCACTACCTAGTTCATCAAGAGAATCAGTTTTAAATGTTGAATTAGAAGGAGCTACAAATAAAAAGAATACAGGACTTTACTTTAAACATGCAAATGCATCAACAAATCCTTTTAAAGTTTCGAACTATACTTTGAAATCAACAAAGGGAAGTGAAAATGCTTTAATTTATATTGCGGAAGGATATGTTGATTTAGCAGCGCAAAATGCAGCAAATAGTGATAATACTATTACTATAACAGAAGGAAGTAAAAATATAGGGATTTATGCTGCTGCTGCCGGAAATACTTTAACAACGGGGGCAAAAATAACAATAACTGATTCTGATGAATCAACAGGTATATTTGGTAAATCAGCAGGTAAAATAACAAATACTGGTGCAATATCAACAACAGGAAAATCAGTAAAAGCAATAATAGCTAGTGCTACAGAAGTTGAAAGCAGTGGAAAGATAACTGTAAATGGTACAGCATTAAGTGATACAGATGGAGCTGTTGGATTAGCAGCTATGGATGGTGGAAGTTTGACATCATCAGGAGCAAATAGTTCAATTACAGTAGATGGAAGCGCTTCAATAGGTGTATATTCTAATGGAAAAACTGGATCAGCACCAGCAGTAGCAACTGGGGCAAAAATTTCAAAAACTGAAATAAAGACTACTGGTGGAGCATTTAATACTTATGCTGTAAATCAAGGAGTTATAGAGCTAGGTACAGGAACTACGCTAAATACGGGACAAAAATCATTAGCATTCTTTACAGACAGTACAGATTCAGTTGTTAAAGGGCAAATTAAATTTACTGCACCAGTTACAGCTACTATTCAAGGTGGAACTGACTCAACTAATAGAGGAACAGCATTCTACTACACAGGAACTAACTATAGTAATTTTGGACAAACAGAAATACAGCATTGGGTAGCAAATTCATTTAATAATACATTAAATAACTTAACTCTTAATGTATTAGCTGGAGGAAGACTTTTTATCGCTTCTAACGTAGGAATGGACTTGTCAAATACTAACGGAAGTGCTCTAGCAGGATATTTAGGAATGGGAACAGGATTGAATTTAGACCCAACGGCTAAGAGTTTTATGCTTTATTTAAGTCAATTAAAATTAGATTCTGATGTTAATTTGGATGATCCTACTGATAGATATAATCAATTGGAAATCTCAAACTCTAGAATTATAAACAATAACTCAAAAACGATGACAGGAAGTCAAGTTGGACAAGTTGCAATGGCACAAGAAAATCAACTTACTTCTGCGGCTGATAGAAATAAAGTTCAATTAATAAATAAAGGTACAATGAACTTGTCAGGTGCAAATTCAACAGCAATGTATGGTAAATTTGGAGAGTTGACAAATGAAAATGGCGGAACAATTACAATGGGAGATTCTTCAACTGCGTTGTACGGAATAGGGAATTCTCTTGTAAGCAACGCAGGAACAATTACAATTGGATCAAACTCAACAGCTCTTTATTCTAAAGGGGCAACAGTTGGCGCAGGAGCACCAGTTCAATCACCAGTAACAAACTCTGGACTAATTACAAGTGCGGGAGCAAATGCTATTGGTATAATATATGATGGAACAGGAACTGGAGGTTCTGGAAGTGATATAGGTGTAAATAACACTGCTACTGGGAAAATTCAGTTTACTGGGGATAAATCAGTAGGTATCTACGCACAAGGAAGCAATTACATAGTTGATAATAGCGGAGAAATTACACTTGGAAATTCAGCAAGTATTTCAAATCCAAATGTTGGAATATTTACTAATATGACTGATATAGGAATAGCAAACAGAACTGGCGGAAATATTACAGTGGGAAATAATGCAATTGGAACATATGGTTATACAGTATTAAATGATGGAATAATAAAAGCTGGAGATGGTGGAGTTGGAATATACTCTAAAGGAGATAGAACTGATTTAGGAAGTTCGTCTGAAATAATAGTAGGAAATAATGAGGCAGTTGGAGTTTACCTTGAACAAGGTGGAGGAACTGTTAATCATGATGGTAAAATGACAATAGGAGATAATTCATTTGGATTTGTTGCAATCCAAGGTGCAAATTCATTGCAATTTAATAGTGCTGCAACGGCAAATGTAAATTTAGGAACAAAGTCAATTTATGTATATTCAAATGATACAACAGGAACAATAACAAATAATGCACCATTAACTTCAAACGGATCAGTTATCGGTACAGATTTAACACTTGCAACTGGTGGACAGAATTATGGACTTTATGGGGCAGGAACAATAACAAATAATGCAGTTATCAACTTCTCAAAAGGAGTAGGAAATGTAGGTATCTATAGTATTAAAGGTGGAGTAGCAACAAATAATTCTACAATAACTGTAGGAGATTCTGATACTGGAAATTCATTATACTCTATAGGTATGGCAGCAGGATATGCTAAATCTGATACAGGAAAAGTAATAAACGCTGGTACAATTAATGTAAATGGTAAAAATAGTATTGGTATGTATGCTTCAGGAAGAGGTTCAGAAGTAGAAAATGCTCATGGAGCAACAATTAATCTAGCAGCAGAAGGAGCAATGGGTATTTATCTTGATAATGGAGCAAGAGGTGTTAATAATGGTACAATTACAACACTTGGAAGTCCTGCTTCAGCTGTTGGGGTAGTAGTAAGAGCTGGTTCTGAATTAACAAATAATGGTACAATTAACATTGATTCAGCTGGAGGATATGCTAAATTTATTGCAACTGGCGGAATAGTTAGAAACTATGGTACAATTACTGTATCTGGAGGAGCACAGGATGAATTTACTCCAGGAAGCCGTCCAACTGGTAAAGAATTAATAGTAAATGGAGTCAGAGCAGTAAATATTATTGCACCTGCAGGAGCAGCGACAGCAACAATAACTGCAAATGATGTTCCAGTAACACCAGTAGTAACAAATGTCGAAGGACAAAGAAGCATCCTTTCTTCAAATATTGGAATGTATATTGATACAAAAAGAGGTACAAATCCAATACAAGGTTCTTTAAGTTCATTAGGAGGAAATGAAGCTGACCTGATAATTGGTGCTGAGGCTGCAGAAACAACAACAAGTAAGTACATTCAAGTTCCACAGGAAATAATTGCGCCATACAATACAACATTGGCAGCTAATCCATCAATAACAAATTGGAATATATATTCTGGGGCATTAACATGGCTAGCAACTGCTACACTAGATAGAAATACAGGATTAATTAATAATATTTATCTAGCAAAAATGCCGTATACAGCTTTTGCAGGAAATCAGACAACACCAGTAAATAGCACAGATACATTTAATTTCCTTGAAGGATTGGAACAAAGATATGGTGTGAAAACATTGGGTACAAGAGAAAAATTATTATTTGATAAGTTGAATAGTATTGGAAAAAATGAGGAAATATTATTCTATCAAGCAACAGATGAAATGATGGGACACCAGTATGGAAATCTTCAGCAAAGAATCAATGCAACTGGAAAATTGCTTGATAAAGAGTTGAATCACCTTCAAAGAGATTGGAGAAATCCGTCTAAACAAAACAATAAGATTAAAGTGTTTGGCATGAGAGATGAATACAGCACAGATACAGCTGGAATAA
>CAUQGN010000047.1:0-8941 GCA_963517565.1 uncultured Leptotrichia sp.
CTCATATTAATTACCTACTCTTCCTTTTAATTTTTTTAAAACATCTTCAATTTCTTTAGTTCCGTTTAATCTTTTTCTGTACATGTTCTACCTGCTTTCACTTTTATTTATATAACAAATTTTAAAATATTTTAACATACATTAAAAAAAAATACAACTAATTGAAAAAAATTACAGATTTACAATTTGCTGTATTTATTATATAATAATCTATAAAATGATAAATTCAATAAATAAAAAAGGAGTAGATTATATGGCAAGTTACAAAAATTTTGACTTTAAAAAATTATATTTTCTCGTTTATATTGCTTTAATTTTACTAGTTGTATTTTTAGCATTTAAGCTCGGAATATTTTTGTTTCCATTTACGATAGCGTTGTTTTTTTCAATATTGACAAGGCCGTTTACACGATTTTTGCAAAAAAGGTTAAAACTTTCAAAAAAGCTGTCTACAATAATTTCTATTGTGACATTTTTATTGATATTCTTTGGAATTATCGGCTGGGGATCATTAAAATTGATAAGTGAAATTTATAAATTATCGCAAAATCTTAACAGTTATAGCGAAATAACACAAAAATTATGGACTGACAGCATGGCAAAAGTTTATACTTATCTTGGAAATTTTCCGTCAGGATTCACAAAGCAGGTAAATGATACGATAAACAGTTTTATTTCCTCAGGATCTTCAAAACTTGGAGGATTTATAAAAGGGCTGATAAGTTTTATTACATCTATTCCGACTGTAATTCTATATATCTGTATAACGATTCTTGCAACTTTCTTTATAAGTCTTGACAGGGATGAAATTGTATCTTTTCTGGAGCAGCAGCTTCCAAAGTCTTGGCTAGATAAGGTTTTCAATATAAAAACTGATATGTTTACAGTTCTTGGCTCATATATCAAGGCACAGATTATTTTAATGACAATATGTTTTTTTGAAATTCTAGTATGTTTAAATTTATTATCATTTTTAGGGCTAAATGTACCATATCCCTTATTAATGTCAATCATAATCTGTATAATCGATGCACTCCCAATATTAGGAGCAGGAACAATTTTAATCCCATGGGCAGTAATTTCTTTTGCACTATCTGACATAACATTAGGTATTGCCTTAATAATAATTTACCTATTTGTCCTTTCTGTAAGGCAAATGCTGGAACCAAAGCTTGTAAGCCAAAATTTAGGAGTCCATCCATTAATCACACTAATCTCAATGTACTCAGGATTCAAAATTTTTGGTGTAATGGGATTCCTGATTGGACCTGTTGTAATGATTATTTTGAAAAATGTATTTTCAAGAGAACTGGAAGTTGGATTTTTCAGGGATATTTTCGGCGATGTCCCTGATAACCATAAACCAGAATCTAAATCCGATTTAAAAAATCAAAAATAAGAATTAATTAAAAAATATAATTTTATACTGCATTTTAAATCTAACATATGATTAAAGTGCAGTTTTTTATTTATCACTAATACTAAAATCCGATTTAAAAATTTTTATAATAAAGTTATTTAATAGCCAATTCATAATCATTCAATTAAAGTGTTTTTATTATTTTTTAGATATCTTGATTAATAAATATTTTTTCATATTATTATATTTTTTCATTTTTATTTTCGTAGGATTGCTAATTGCCACAAATCCTTACCTTGCAATAAAGATTTATCCTAATAATTAAAATTGTGGCAAGATTGCTACGCAATAACCTATGGCTAGTCTACACATTTTTCTGCACTGACAAAAAACTCGCTATGCTCAAACAGTTTTGCCAGCACAGAAAAATGCTTCGACGAATTAGTTTATATTATGCTCTGTTTAAAAAATGAAAATTATATTTTAATTATTTGAAAACATTAGGTTTATAATCCTTTATTAGAAAAGTTTATAATAATTTCGTTATTTAATTGGGGTTTAGTATAAGATATAACATTTTAATAAACTAATATTTTAAAATAATGATTTTTAGTAACGAACAAGATTACAAAATAAATAAAAAGGACTAATTCCTGTTTTATTACAGAAATTAATCCATCAATTAGTTTAATATTATTTAGATTCAAAAATATTTTATTTATTCAAAATATTATTTATTCTAGCCAATGTTCTTTCTTTTCCAATAACTGCAATTACTGTGTATAAATCCGCTCCTCTGGCTTTCCCTGTAATAACTGCCCTAAGTGGCATTAATACTGCTGCTGGACCTTCTCCAATTTCGTCTTGCAGTTCGTGCAGGATTTGTTTTGCTTCGTCTTCTGAAATTTCTTCGTTTAATTTATTGATTTTTTCAATAAACATTTGGATAGATTTTTTACCAGTTTCTGTTTCAAGTGAAGAAGTCAGTTTTTCGATTGATTTTCTTTCTTTTTTATTCATTCCTTCTTCAATTACTGGCAATTCAAATTCATCTTCAAAGTAAATTGAAGCATTTACTGGCAATTCCTTTAATGTTTGTGAACCTTCCCTTGTAATTTCCACAATTCTTTTTAATTTTGAAAATTCTTCATCTGACAAGTTTTCATTTTCATAATAACCAGCTTGCACAAAATACGGAATTGCTAATTTTGTCAATTCATCCAAATCCTTTAATCTCATGTGATGATTGTTTACCCATCCCAATTTAACCAGGTCAAATACAGGCCCTCCAAGAGAAATTTTATCAAATGAGAAATTTTGTATCATTTCATCAATAGTAAAAATTTCCTTGTTTTCTCCAAAGCTCCATCCCATAAGTGCAAGGAAATTTAGTAATCCTTCTTTTAAGTAACCTTCTTCTTTGTAATAGTTCAATGAAACTGGATTTTTTCTTTTTGAAATTTTAGTTTTATCAGCATTTCTCAAAAGTGGCATGTGATACCATTTTGGCTCATCCCATCCAAATGCTTTGTATAATTGAATATGCTTAGGCGTAGAAGAAATCCACTCTTCCGCTCTTATAACGTGAGTTATCCCCATCAAATGATCATCAACAATATTTGCCAAATGATAAGTTGGGAATCCATCAGATTTTAAAAGTACCTGATCGTCAATTTTACTGTTTTCAAATCTAATTTCTCCTCTTAATCCATCATTTACAACAGTTTCACCTTCGTAAGGCATTTTAAGTCTAATAACATAAGGCTCCCCAGCCGCTAATTTTGCTTCCACTTCTTCTTTTGACAAGTTTCTGCAATGCCCATCGTATCCTGGTGCTTGTTTCATAGCTGCTTGTCTTTCTCTTAATTTTTGCAATCTTTCAGCAGTACAGAAACAATAATATGCTTCCCCTTTTTCCACCAGTTGTTCAGCATAATCCTTATAAATCGAAAATCTTTCCGATTGTCTATAAGGCCCTGCTTCTCCCCCAACGTCTGGACCTTCATCATAATTTAACCCAAGCCATTTCATCGCATCAAAAATTTGCTGTTCTGAATCTCCTGAAAATCTCGTTCTATCTGTATCTTCTATTCTTAAAATAAAATCTCCGCCATTATGTTTTGCAAATGCATAATTAAATAGTCCAATGTAGGCAGTCCCTACGTGTGGATCTCCAGTTGGAGAGGGTGCTATTCTAACTCTTACTTTTTTTTCTGACATTTTTACTTTCATTCTCCTATTCTATTCTTTTTTATTTGCTTATATTATATAATAAAATTTAACTTACTGCAACTTGCTGTAAAAAATTATTGATTTTTATATTCTTTGTCTGGTACCACATCCTCATCTAAATATTTACCAACTTCTTCCAATTTTTTCTTTACTTCATCTGCAGTTATTCCATATTTTTTAGATACTTCCACTATGTGATCTTCCATCAGCTTCATTTCTTCCTCAACCGTCATATCAGAGGCTTTTTCCGAATCTTTAGCTATCAAGTCGCTATTATCCTTAAAAATATTTATTGCATCTTGAGATAATTTTGATTTTTTAGAACGAAAAACTATAGGACTTAATTCCGGATATTTCTTTTGCTCTTCCCTATCCTTTTCACTAGCGTAATAAGTATAAATTCCATGAGTATTCAAAACATGTCCATATAATCTTTCATCTCCTATAGCCAGCACCTGTACCCCTCTGTCATCACCAATATTCTCAACTGCTGCTTTTTTCATCACTTTTCTTAAATTTTCTTCAGAAATTTCATTTTCTACCAAAATAGTAATTGCCTTATAACCATTGGTCTTTTCAGATTTTAATATTTTATAATCTTCATTATCCTTATTTTCTTTATTTTTTTCGCAAGAAAACATAGATAATAACAGTATTCCAATTATAAAGATTTTTTTCATTAAAAAACCTCCTTCTTATCTTCCTCTATGTTTCTTTTTCTTTTTCTCCTGTTTCAATAAAAATTTTTTCTGTTTTTCAAGTTCTTTTTCTTGTTTTGTTTTAACTTTCCGTTCCCTTTTATTCTCTTCGTATTGTAATTTTAAAATTTCTTCCGATTTTTTCAAAAATTTTTTACTTTGAAGCTCTTTTTTTATTTTCCTTTGTCTACGTTTTGGATTTTTGGCTTTCTCATTAAAATTTGACTTCATTTCATTACTAAATCGAAGATTATAAAACTTTTTTAATATAAAATCATAAATCTCATATTCTTTAGGTTCCGAACCAAAAGTTACTTTACAAACTGATAAATTATCATTTTCAAAATTTTCAAAAATTCCTACCCAAAAAGGATTTTCAAAAAAAACTGTCAATTTTCCTGAAATCTTTCTCATAATTTCAGCCTCCTTAAAAAAATTTATAATAAAGAATGGACAACCTAAGGAGGCAGGTTACTTACATTACTGCGTCTGGACTACCAACCAGAACTGTGTTTTTATCTTTATTTATATTTATCGACTTTTTACTTTTTTATCTTGCAACAAGAAGTAAAAATCCTTTACTCAATTATTTCCAAAAGTTCTTCAAGTTATTTTCTTACTTTTTTAGACACTCTTCATCTCTATACCCAAAACTTATCATCACTAAAACTTCGTATTTCTTCAATTCAAATACACTTTTTTATAAAAATATTTTCATTTTAAAATTTTGTAGCTCTCTTATATTTAGAAAATCCTTCTCTCAGTGCATCTTTATATTCTTTATCTTCATACTGAATTTCCAAAAGGTGAGAATGGTATGCAGACTGGCTAATCTTTTTATTTTGAACTTTGTCATAGAATTCAACAAAAATAACTTTAAATTCCATTCCCTTATTTTTGCACCATTCACCAATAGTATCAATAATATCAGGTCTCTCAAGAGCAACTTCCTTTGCAGTCTGTTCTTTATTTTTTCCATCTTTAATAACTTCTATTATGTAAAATCTGCCATCTTTTGTTGCCGCTGTCAACCCTATTCTCTTAAATTTTTCACGTAATACATCCTTTATTTCCTTTACCTCTTCTTCAGTCAGTTGCTTAGAATCATCAGTTTGGGACTTATTGAATTCTG
Organism: uncultured Leptotrichia sp.; assembly: GCA_963517565.1. Taxonomy (GTDB): domain Bacteria; phylum Fusobacteriota; class Fusobacteriia; order Fusobacteriales; family Leptotrichiaceae; genus Leptotrichia. Next base: position 5,423 of record CAUQGN010000047.1, read on the forward strand.
GTATTTTTAATTCCATTAATTCCTTTTCATATTTTGCTTCTATCTTTTCCAGTTTTTTTAAATATTCTTCCTGTTCTTTTTTACTAAGTTTATCAAAATCAGTTTTCTCCTCTTGTTGATTTTGTTTCACTTGCTCAGTAGTAGTTGCATTTTTTTCAATTTTTTTATTCTTGTCTATGTTATTTTTATTTTTATTACCACACGAAAATGCCATTACCAGCAACATCATTACAAAAATTTTTTTCATAAAAATCCTCTTTCTGCAATAAATTAATTTTACAATTTTGGTATATTCAATATTCAAGCATTCGAAAACTACTCAACGACCTCGTAAACTTCCGAAAGTTCTCTTCTAGTTTTTGGAGTAATATCTTCATCCCTATATCCAAAACTTACAAAATATGAAATTCCATATTCCTTCAAATCAAAAACACCTTTTTCAGAGAAGTACTTTTCAGCCATTTCTTTATTAAATCCTTCAATTGCACAGCTGTCAATCCCAAGAGCCGCAGCCATATTCATCATATTTACCATTGCAATGTAAGTCTGTTTTGAAGCCCAATCAAATAATGCTCTTTCACTTTCCAGCAACTTAAAATGCTCTTTTTGAAATTTTGTAAAGAATTCTTTTCTGATTTTCAAGTTTTCTTCAGAAATATTTTTTATTTCCTTCCCAATTCTATCAAAATACTCGCTATCACCAGTAACACCTTTTCTAGCTAGCACCATAACAATATGGCTCGCCCCATTCAAGCTGTTAATCGCTCCCCAAGCAAACTCTCTCATATCATTCAGTATTTCCTCATTCTTCACAAGAATAAATTTCCAAGGCTCAAGCCCAAATGAACTAGGAGAAAGCCTACCTGCCTCAATAATTGCCATAAAATCTTCGTCTGAAACAACTTTTGTATTATCGTATTTTTTACACGCATATCTTCTGTTAAATATTTCAAACATTTCCTTTTTTGTTAATTCTTTATCTTTTAACATTTTTATCACTTCTTTCCAAAAAATTATTGATTTTTTATTTTCTCCATCACATTTTCATCAAACTTGCCAGCTCTAAGCATCTCAATTTCAAATTTATATGGCGGAACTTTCTTAGCTTTTTTATCATCACTCAAAGCCACATAAGGCGTTTCCAGAATTTTTGGCAAATGAGAAAATTTTTCAAAATGTGCAATTTTATTTAACACTTCAAAGCCAATTTTTCCAAATCCTATATTTTCATGCCTATCTTTATGTGCACCACACACATTCTTGCTATCATTCAAATGAATTACTGATATTCTGTCAATTCCTACAATTTTGTCAAACTGCTCAATAACTCCTTCAAAATTATTTACAATATCATATCCAGCGTCGTGAACGTGGCAAGTATCAAAACATACTGTCAGTTTATCCTTTAATTTTACACCGTCAATAATTTTTGCAATTTCTTCAAAACTTCTCCCGCATTCTGTACCTTTTCCAGCCATCGTTTCAAGTGCCACAGTCGTTTTCTGATCTTTTGTCAAAACTTCATTCAGTCCTTCAATAATATTATTAATACCAACTTATTGACCTTCCCCAACGTGAGCACCAGGATGAAGAACAAATCTCTTAGCTCCAATAGCATCTGTCCTTTCAATCTCCGTTCTCAAAAACTGCACTGCAATCTCAAAAGTTTCAGGCTTTACAGCATTCCCAAGATTAATTATATAAGGAGCATGCACAACAATATCATCAATATCAATATTATTCTCCTTCATAAGTTTAAGCCCAGCCTCAATATTCAGCTCATCAATCGGCTTTCTCCGTGTATTCTGCGGTGCTCCAGTATAAATCATAAAAGTATTCGATCCATAAGAAACCGCTTCCTTAACCGACCCCAAAAGCATATCTTTCCCACTCATTCCCACATGTGATCCAATTTTAAACATTTCTTTTTTTGACATTTCTATTTTACCTTTCTATTATTTCTTTTTTTTCTTCAAAACAGGAAGTTCATCATACATCGCTTCAAATAAATTCTTCAAAAACTCTTTATTTTCAACATCATCAACAAGCAACATTTCCTTTGCCCCTTCATAAGGAACTTCATGTAAAGCATTCGGCATAAGTTCTTTCGCCGATTTTACAGCCTTCACAAGAAACCTGTCATCATAAATCCCACCAATAACTTTTTCCCTATAATAAAGAATATATTCTCCCATCATTGCTCTATATCTAATATTTTCCACTTCCGACAGCTGTTCCAATACAAAATTTAAGTATTCTTTACTTGAAGCCATATTTAATTCACTCCTTGCTTTTTTCTTCATCTTTACAATTTTTAACTATATTAGGAATATCTTTTACCACATCCTCAATCAATTTAGAAAAATCTACTGCATTTTTAGCTGTAATAACCGATTTTCCAGTATCTGCTTCAATCTCTTTTCTAGTATTTCCTGCTATTGTTCCACCTCGTTTTGCAACTTTTTTATTTTCTTCCAAGCCATTTGGATTATGAATATTAGTTAATTCTGTTGTTGTAGCTTCTGCAAGCATATTAGGTACAAGTTCTAAAGTTGACATATTATCCCTTAAATTCTCTTTTTTTAATCCTTTTAAATCTTTATATTCTCTAGTTGCCATCCCAGACCATGCCTTTGAAATTTCATCTGTAAGAATTGCATATTCTATTCCCTTTTTTACTCCATGCTCTTGCCAAGCATCTGTCAATTCCTTTCTAACTTGAATCGCCTGTAATCTCTGATTTATCCATTCTTTTGAATATCCTTTTTTCAAATATGTTTCCAATGCCCTGTCAATAGTTAGTTCTGGATCTGTAATTTCATCTATTCTGTCTTTTCCCACTTGTGCCAGCCACATTTTAAATGGCTCTGCCTTAGGAGACGGAATTGACTGAATAATTCGGAAAATTCCTTGTATATCAGCAACATCTGTTAATCTCATTTTTCCATCAGGTGCTTTTAACTTCAACTGTCGACAAATTGTCGACAATTCACTTTTTTCCTCATCTGTCATTCTTTTTTTCATTTTATACCAATAATCTCTAGCATTTACACTATCCGTTAATGCTCCTACAACATCGACAACAGAAAAATACCATTCTTCCTTTTCATTATCCCATACAGACCTAATTTTTTTACCTTCAAATATTTGTATATTATTCTCCATTATTTCCCACCCCTTATCTAGTTTTTTGAACTTTATTAATATTTATATTATTTTGCATAATCACAAAATTTCACTCGTATTATTATCTCCACAATTTTTATAAGCATTGCAATTTCTCCCTCATCTTATAAAGAAAAATCCCTGTCGCTACACTCACATTCAATGATTCTATATTCCCATAAATCGGAATAATCGCCTTTATATCAGAATTTTCTATTAGATAATCAGATACTCCGCCACCTTCGTGTCCAAAAATAAACGCATTATTTTCTTTCAATTCTATTTTTTCATAGGAAATCGAATCTTCGTGTAAAGCAGTCGCTATTTTTAAATAATTTTTATTATTCAAAAATT
>CAUQGN010000048.1:0-8890 GCA_963517565.1 uncultured Leptotrichia sp.
CAGGATATTTACTTTCCATGATTGACTTCTATTGTCAGTAAAATCTATTTATATATAATATTGTAAGAGGAGAAATAAATGAGTCAAAGTAATATAAATTCAAAAAAATCAATAATCCAATATATAAAAAACTTCAAAATATACTTAAATGAACGATTTCCATTAGGAAAAAACTCTTTTTTCGTATTGATTTTTACTTTGTCAGGTTATATTTACACAGAATTACTCTATAACTCAAAAATTATAAAACCAATTTTGTTAAAAGAAATCAGTAGAGCCTCACTACTCTGGGATAAAGAAATCGATAAAGTCCCAATAATCTGGTATAAATTACTTCCTTTATTTATCATAATATTCATGTTTTTCTTTCAGCTGAGAATTACAGATGAATTTAAGGATTATGAAGAAGATTTAAAATATCGGTCTTACCGTCCTGTTCAAAGAGGTGTAGTTTCGTTAAAAACATTGAGAAAAATAGGAATTGCAACTGTTATAGTACAGATAATTCTTGCACACATTATAAATCCTAAACTAATTTATTTCATGCTATTGGTGTGGGTTTATATGTTTTTAATGACAAAGGAATTCTTTATAAAGAACTGGCTAACAGAAAGAATTTTAATCTATGCCCTTTCCCATGTTGTAATAATGATATTTATTACCCTTGTTATTTTAAAAGGAACAGGATATATTTTGGAGTCTCATTTTTTAGAAACTTTGTACTTATCACTAGAAAGATACGAAAAAAATATTTTTATAGGACTAATTCCTCTTTTTGCATTAAATTATTTAAATGGAATCGTACTGGAAATAGGAAGAAAAACGAGAAGAGCTGATGAAGAGGAACATGGAGTGCAAACATATAGCAAACTTTGGGGAAGAAAAAAGGCTGTGATTATTTTAAGCCTACTTTTTATTATTGAATATTTTTTTGTTATTCTCGGGCTTGCCCATACCTATAAAGAATATTTTTTCTTTGGTAGATTGACATTGCTTGTAATATTAGTAGTTTCAATATATTTTATGGTAAAATTTTTGAAAAAGGATTTGTCAGGAAAAGTTGTGGAGACTGTGTCGGGACTATGGATTATTTTTTCAAGTATGTGCATGGGGTTTCTTCCGTATTTTGTATTTAGTTTAATAAAATAAAAAGTATAAATTTTATATCGGTTATATCTGTGGTTTTTAACAAATGAATTTAATAAACAGTAACTTTAATCATCTATAAATAAGCAAGAGTATAAAAAATAATTATGCTCTTGTTTTTTTGTACTACAATTTTTCAGAATTATACAAATATAAACTTTAAGCAGAGTTTATCAATACTTTTCTTCTCTTTTAAACAAATTTTTCAGATAAATTTAAAAATAGACTTCCATTTAAGAAAAATCGAGATATAATTATGGTGTAAAGAACTAGTTTTAGACTTAACTTAAAGGGTGTGATAAATAATGATTGAACTTGAAAAATTGTCTACTGAAGAAAATAATCCTAATAGCAAGGATATCGAATTACAGGATAGCCTTGAAGTTGTGAAAAGAATAAATGAGGAAGATAAAAAAGTGGCATTTTGCGTAGAAAAAGAATTAGATAGCATTTCACGGCTGATAGATTCCGTATTGTCAAAATATAAAAAAGAAACACGAATTATATATATTGGTGCTGGAACATCGGGAAGGCTTGGAATTCTTGATGCGTCAGAATGTCCTCCTACTTACGGAGTTTCCTTTGAAAAAGTTCAAGGAATAATTGCTGGTGGAAATGAAGCGATATTCAAGGCTAAGGAAAATGCTGAAGATAATCCAGAACTTGGAAAACAGGATTTGATACATATTAATCTTACTGAAAATGATGTAGTTATTGGGCTTGCTGCTTCTGGCAGAACTCCCTATGTTTTAGGGGCAATAGAATATGCAAACAGCATTGGTGCAGTTACTGGAAGTATAACTTGTTCCAAAAATTCCGATTTATCCAAAGTCAGCCACTATCCAATAGAAGTCCCTGTTGGTGCTGAAATTGTGACAGGCTCTACCAGAATGAAAGCAGGAACAGCCCAGAAGATGATACTTAATATGATTTCTACTACACTTATGATAAAACTTGGAAAAGTATTTTCAGGCTACATGGTGGATGTAAAAACTTCCAATCAGAAACTGGTTGAGCGGGCGAAAAGAATAATAATGAAAACTACTGGGACTGATTATGAAATTGCAAGTTCCGTTTTGAAAAAAGCTGGAAATGATGTAAAAACAGCTATTGCTATGATACTTTTGGATATTGACAGAGATATGGCAACGGAAAAATTAAAACAATACGACAATAATGTGGCAAAATTGATACATGAATATTCTGAAAAAAATATTTAGTAATTTAGAAAGGATTGAAAAAATGGGAAAAAAAGACGGAATTAAAATTGTAACAATTGGTGGAGGCTCCAGCTATACTCCTGAACTGATAGAAGGATTTATTAAAAGGATAAAGGAATTGCCAGTTAAAGAAATATGGCTAGTTGATATTGAGTAAGGAACAAAAGGCTCTCAGCTTATTCAGGAAGATATTGGATATGCACTGCAAATGTCAAGATTAGGCTCTGCAGGTTTATTTGTAGGAATAATAGCGGCAATATTTGCAGTTGAAGTATATAGAATGACTACAACAACTGGATTTAGAATAAAAATGCCTGAAGCTGTGCCAGAATCAGTTGCACGCTCATTTGAAGCACTTACTCCAGCGGCAATAATTATTTTCACATTGACAATCTTAACTTACTGGCTAAATATTGATTTACACGATATAATAGGCTCAATTATAAAACCTGTTTTGAAATTTAGTGACTCTTGGTTTTCTGTAATCCTTATTGTATTTATGATTACATTCTTCTGGAGCTTTGGAATTCACGGTGATTCAATTGTCGGATCTGTTGTGCGTCCGTTGTGGCTTATGCTTCTTGAACAAAATGCCACAGCTTTGGCAAATGGACAAAATATTCCTCACATTGCGGCAGAACCTTTATACCAATGGTTTATTTGGATTGGTGGTTCAGGAACAACAATAGGATTTGCACTATTACTGCTACTTAAATCAAAATCAACTTATGGTAAGACACTAGGAAAAGCAGCAATCCTTCCTTCAATATTCAACATAAACGAGCCAATTATTTTTGGAACTCCAATAGTATTAAATCCTACATTATTACCGCCTTTTATAATTGTTCCAATAGTTAATGCCTCTATCACTTATTTTGCAATGGTAGCAGGACTGGTAAATCGTGTAACTTCAACACCACCTTGGACTCTTCCTGGGCCAATAGGAGCATTTTTAGCAACAAATGGAGATTTTAGAGCAGTTATTTTAAATATACTTCTTATTTTAATTTCTGTTGCAATTTACTATCCTTTCTTTAATGCCTATGAGAAAAAATTATTGGCAGAAGAACATGCTGAAGCACAAGAATAAAAATAGATAGAAGAAGGGAAATAACATAAAATGAGAAAATTAGGAATTTCAATTTATCCTGGAAAGACAACTGAAGAAGAATTGCTAAGTTATATTGATAAATCTTTTGAAGCTGGCTTTAGCCGAATATTCAGTTGTCTGCTCTCTTCTACAGAGGATAAAGAAATAATTTTAAAAAAATTTAAAAAAGTAAATTATTATGCTAAAGAAAAAGGGTTTGAGATTATTCTGGATGCAAATCCAAGAGTTTTTGATGATTTGGGAATCAGTTATGATGATTTAACTTTCTTTAAGGAAATGGGAGCTGACGGAATTAGGCTTGATATTGGATTTACTGGATTGCAGGAAAGCATTATGACATTTAATAAGGAAAATTTAAAAATTGAAATAAACATGAGCAACGATACTCATTATATCGATACAATTATGGATTATCGCCCAAATAAAAATAATCTAATAGGATGCCATAACTTTTATCCTCATATCCACACAGGATTAGGCTTGGAATTTTTCAAAAAATGTACAGAAAATTTTACAAAATATGGATTACGAACAGCCGCATTTATAACTTCACAAGCTAAAAACAGTTTTGGCCCTAAGCCAGTAACACAAGGATTACCAACCTTGGAAATGCATCGTAATTTACCGTTAATAGTTCAGTTCAAGCATTTTGTCGCACTAGAAACAATTGACGATATAATTATTTCAAACTGCTATCCAACTGATGAAGAATTAGAAGAATTTAAAAAAGTGCGTAAAGATATGGTAAGTTTCTCAATTGAACTTGAAAAAAATATTCCTGAAATAGAACAAAAAATAATTTTTGATGAATTTCACTTTAATAGAGGTGATATTTCTGAAAATCTAATCCGTTCTACAAATAGCCGTGTAAAATACAAGGAACATAATTTTAAAATTTTCAATGCTCCTGAAATAATAAAAAAGGGAGATATAATTATTGAAAGTAGCGAATTTGGACATTACGCAGGTGAACTTTTAATTGCAAAGACAGAAATGAAAAATACTGGAAAATCAAATGTTGTTGGAAAAATAGCAGATGAAGAAATATTTTTAATTGATTACATCAAACCTTGGCAAAAATTTTCTTTTGTAAAAAAATAAAAATGCCTCTATCTAATAGATTTATCTTTCACTATTTAATTAAAAGATTTTGAAACTTCAACTTACAAAGGAGATGAGCATTATGGATGCAAAAAAAACAGCACAGGAAATTTATGATATTTTAGGTGGTAAGGAAAATATCATTTCAAATGCAGTCTGCATGACAAGACTGAGAGTAAAAACTAAAAATGAAGTGAATTTAGAAAAGTTAAAAAAAATTGATGGTGTATTAAATGTTGTGAATGCAGAAACTTTACAGATTGTATTAGGACCTGGAAAAGTAAATACAGTAGGAGATGAATTTTCAAAACTTAGTGGTATTGCTCTAGGATTTTCAGATAGTAACGTAAAGGATGTAGCAAGTGAAAATAAGAAAGCAAATAAACAAAAATATAATGGTCCTGTCCAACGATTTCTTCAAAAAATTGCAAATATATTTGTACCTCTATTACCTGGAATAATCGCATCAGGATTAATAATGGGACTTACAAATGTTATAAATGTTGCAACAAAAAATGCTTATAATACAGTATGGTGGTTTGCTGCGATAAGGAGTATCGGATTTGTTATGTTTGGATATCTTGCAATTTATGTAGGAATGAACGCAGCAAAAGAATTTGCCGGAACTGCAGTGCTTGGTGGAATTATGGGTTCAATATTTATCACAAATCCAGCCTTGCCTTTACTTCTTAAAGTTGAAGACAAGAGTGCAGTTATACTTCCTTTTACAGGTAAGCCTTTTGCACCTGGAATGGGAGGACTGCTTGCATCGTTATTTATGGGAATAATAATCGCATATTTGGAAAAAAATATAAGAAAGATAGTTCCTGTAATGCTTGATACATTTTTTACTCCTCTTTTAACTTTAATAATAGGCGTGTTTATAGCCCTAATAATAATTCAGCCTTTAGGAACAGTTGTAACAGGCTTTATATTTGCTATTCTTGACTTTGCATACAAGAAATTAGGAATATTAGGAGGATATATACTGGCAGCCGGATTTCTTCCTTTAGTTTCAGTTGGACTACATCAAGCTTTAACTCCTATACACACTTTACTTAATGATCCAACAGGACCTACAAAGGGAATCAATTATTTGCTTCCTATACTTATGATGGCAGGTGGGGGACAAGTTGGTGCAGGAATTGCAATTTATATAAAAACTAAGAATCAAAGGCTTAAAAATATGGTAAGAGATTCTATTCCAGTTGGAATTCTTGGAATTGGAGAACCATTAATGTATGCTGTAACTTTACCTTTAGGAAAACCTTTTATTACAGCTTGCTTAGGTTCTGGAATTGGTGGAGTTCTTGCAGTTCTATTTCATTTAGGAACAATTTCTCAAGGTGTTTCAGGTTTGTTTGGGCTGCTTATAGTCGTTCCAGGCAGTTGGATTTACTTTATAATCGCAATGCTCGGAGCGTATGCAGGAGGATTTATACTGACTTATCTATTTGGAATTGATGATGAAAAGATTGAAGAGATGTATGGATAAAATAAAAAAGAATTTATGAATAAAAAATTGTGTAAACTCGTATTAGATATATTTGAATTTACACAATTTATTTTTTATATACCTAGATTTCTTCAATAGAAATTTTACTACAAAACTATTAGAAACTATAAAGACTATAACAATTCTAACACTTAAAAGTAGAAAAAATAAGTAGGCTACATTGTTTAAAATTTTTTTAGTCTACATCATCCACATTAACTCTACCCTCAAGCGATCTCCCCAGCGTGGCCATATCCGTGTATTCAATATTTCCACCCATTGGAATTCCACTGGCAATTTTAGAAATCTTGATATTCTTTTCTTTTAGGAATTTTGTCAAATATAGGCTTGTAGTTTCACCTTCCAAGTCGGGATTTAAAGCCAATATAACTTCTTTTACATCTTCATTTAGTCTATTCATTAACTTTCTCAAATTCAGATCTTCAATTGTAACTCCATTTAATGGATCTATCTTTCCACCAAGTACATGATAAAGTCCGTTATATGTTTCAGATTTTTCAAAAGCAATTACATCTCGCACTCCTTCAACAACGCATATAACTTCCTTGTCCCTTTTCTCGTTGGCACAAATTTCACAAATATCATTTTCAGATAAGTTTCCGCAAATTTCACAATGTTTAATATTAGCATGTGAATCTTTTATTATTTCAAGCATTCTATCAATATCAGCTTCACTTCTATCAAGTACATCAAATGCAATTCTAGCTGCACTTTTTCTACCAATTCCTGGCAATTTTGCAAAAACATCTATCAAATCATCAAGTTTTTTCACTTCTTTATTCCTTTCTTGTACTAAACCTTACTTAAATAGGAATAGTTTTAAATCTTTTTATTTTATAATATTAAAATCTTCTATTTCTTTTATTCTAAATTCAACTCTTTAGTAAGTTCAAAAATTTCTCTTTGCAAAATGTTTTCAAATTCATTTATATTTATATTTTTTTCTATAAATTTTTCATATTCACCAACTTTTTCAAATGTGTATTCGAGATTTCTATATGGATTATTTTTGAAGTATTGATAAATTTGATTCAAATTTTTTAACTCAATTTTTTCTTCGTCAGGTTTATAATTTTTTATATCCATTATAAATGGACGTGAAATTTCATCTGTTCTTATTATGATATAATCTGAAAAAGATTTTTTTGTTTGTGTCTCATAATCAATTCCCAATGTATAATAATCGCTATAAGAACTTCTTCCCATTTCCGTTTCGAGCATGATGTCATTTATAAATAACATTTTTTTTATTTTCTCTATTTTTTTTCTTAGTTTATTCTCTTTTAAAATCTCTTGCCTCAAATTTTCAAAATACGGATAATCATTTCTAAATTCGCCTATAAAAAAAGTTTTTTTAAAATTTGATAAATCAATATCTATTTTTTTTAGGGTGTTTTCTCCTGGCCCTTGTTTCAAGCTATCCATTTCTTCTGCCACAAACACTCCTCTAGTAGTACATTTCATATCTACGAGAATGCAATAACCTCTTATTTTTTGAATTTCCATTCCAGAATTCAATTTATCTTCAATAAGAGGAAAATATCGATAATATATTATTTTATCCAGTTTTGTTGATTCAGAAAACATCATTATCTGCAATGCGAAAAAATACAGAATAATTTTTTTAATTCTCATTTTAATTTCACTCCTCCACATTTTTTAGTTTAACCCCAATTTTTCAAATAATTCTACAATTTCTCAGTTTAATTCAGAATAAAAATTAGTTTTATAAATTTCTTTTTCCAAAAATTTATTATACTTTTCTTCTTGAATTTAATTATCTTTATTCTTATTTTTAGATAAAAATTCTTTCAAATATTGTGAAAGTTCATTTAAATTTCTACCTTCATATTTCTTGTAGTTTTGAACTTTATTTTTAATAACTTCATAATCAAAAACATATGTATATGGAGAAGATAACTTTGGCATTCTTATCACAATATAATTTGAAAAAACTCTTTTTATTCCTTCGTCTTCATAGAATTGAGGATGGTCTGGAATTATAATTTCTCTATCAGTACTAATTTTATGAATTAATAACATTTCTCTAATTTTTTTGATTTTTTTCTTTATTTCATTACTCAAATAACCGTTATTAATTTTAACATTTTTCATATAAATATGAACTATAATCTGATAGATTAATGTCTATTTTTTTAAACTTTTTCAGCGACATTTATTTTCTCATATATAAACAAAGGGAAAAGGCATAAGACCGTTTCCCTCATAAAATATTTATAATTACTTATTGTGTGTGATGTGGTTAAATAATCAGATTTTTAATTATTCTCCAACTCTTTCTACTCTGAATGTATTAGTTGTTCCTTCTTTAGAGATTCCTGTTACCATTACTACTAAATCACCTTTGTTAGCTTCTTCGTGGTTAGCAGCAATTTCTCTTGCTCTTGCGAAGAAATCATCTGTTTTGTCCAATCCTTTTTCTACGTAAGCTCTAACTCCTCTTACTAATGCCAATTGTCTAGCAGTTTGTTCATTATCAGTCAAAGCAATAATTGGTACAGTTGGTCCATATTTTCTAATCATTCTTGGCGCTCTACCAGTTTTTGTCCAGCATACGATTAATTTGGCATCTAATGCATGAGAAGTACTTACAGCACCACTTGAAATTGCTTCTGTAACAGTAATTTCAGATCCATCTGGAGTTTCGATAGTTTTGAATTTTTTAAATTCATCTGTTCTTTTTGAGATAGTAGCCATCATTTTAACAGCTTCTACAGGATACTTACCTTTTGCAGATTCTCCTGATAACATAACTGCATCTGTTACATCCAAAAT
>CAUQGN010000049.1:0-8673 GCA_963517565.1 uncultured Leptotrichia sp.
AGAAACCTTTCTTTTTTTGTATATTCTTGTCACATATGTATTATCTCACAACAATTATTTTTTTATTTGAAATATTATAACAATAAATTTTTTTAAATAAATTAAGAATTAGGCGATATATTAAAAAGTTTTTATATTTTTACGGATATTTTAAGAATTGTTTACAGTTATATAACCATATGAAAATTTTACCATATTTTATTAATTCCTAACTGTTGAAAATTCAACGAAAATATGATATACTCAAATTGTATAGAATAATATATTTTTTAATATATTAAAATTTTTAGGAGGTATTATTAAAATGGCAGTTAAAGTAGCAATTAATGGATTTGGAAGAATCGGAAGATTAGCATTAAGATTATTAGCTGAACAAACAGACAAATTTGAAGTGGTGGCAATTAATGATTTGACAGACGCTAAAATGTTAGCGCACTTATTCAAATATGATTCATCTCAAGGAAGATTCAATGGAACTATCGAAGTTAAAGAAGGAGCTTTCGTAGTAAACGGAAAAGAAATCAAAACTTTCGCAAAAGCTAACCCTGAAGAATTACCTTGGGGAGAATTAGGTGTTGACGTAGTATTGGAAGCTACAGGATTCTTTGCTACAAAAGATAAAGCAGAATTACACGTTAAAGCAGGAGCTAAAAAAGTAGTTATTACTGCACCTGGTGGAAACGATGTTAAAACAGTTGTTTACAATGTAAACCACGAAATTTTAGATGGATCTGAAACAGTTATTTCAGGAGCTTCTTGTACAACTAACTGTTTAGCACCAATGGCTAAAGCATTAAATGATAACTTTGGTGTTGTAACTGGTACAATGACAACTATCCACGCTTATACTGGAGATCAAAACACTTTGGATGCACCTCACAGAAAAGGTGACTTAAGAAGAGCAAGAGCTGCAGCTGTAAACATTGTTCCTAACTCAACAGGAGCTGCAAAAGCAATCGGATTAGTAGTACCTGAATTAAACGGAAAATTAGATGGAGCTGCTCAAAGAGTACCTGTTCCAACTGGTTCATTAACTGAATTAGTATCAATCTTAAACAAAAAAGTAACAGTAGAAGAAGTAAACGCAGCTATGAAAGCCGCAGCTAACGAATCATTCGGATATACTGAAGAAGAATTGGTATCTTCTGACATCGTTGGAATTCACTTCGGATCATTATTTGATGCAACACAAACAAAAATCGTTCAAAACGGAGATACTCAATTAGTTAAAACAGTATCTTGGTATGACAACGAAATGTCTTATACAGCTCAATTAATCAGAACTTTAGGATACTTCGCAAGCAAAATTGCTAAATAATTGATTTTAAACAGAAATCTTAAAAATTAACTTTGAAGATCGGCTAGAAATAGTCGGTTTTCTTTTTTACTATTATTTTTACAAATTTAATTCTTATTTTATAAAATTTATGATATAATAAACTAAAATTATAATTTTGCTGTTAAAATTCAAAAAATTTTAAAATTTGGAGAAAATATGGAAAATAAAGAAAATATGAAGAAATTTTATAATACAATCGCAGAAAAATATGATTTTATCTTTTCACTTTCAGATGTTCAGAAGAATTTTTTCCAAAAATATATTACAGGAAAAAAAGTGCTTGATGTAGGAGCTGCAACAGGTAATTTGTCAAAATTTCTGAAAAATGAAGGATATGATGTAATTTCCATTGATATAAATGAAAAGTTGATTGAGCAGGCTAGAGAAAAAAATGTTGATGTAAAAAATTTGGATATGATGAGAATTGATGAATTGGAAAAGTTCGACACAATAATAAATGTTGGAAATACGTTACCGCATTTAAATAGCAAAGATGAGATTTTTTTATTTTTACAAAAGGCTTATTCACAACTTGAAAATAATGGAAAACTGATTATTCAGCTAATAAATTTTTATAAATTTTTTGAAAATCAAAAATCTGAATCTGATTTTTTGGGAAATTTACCATTGATTGAAAATGAAAATGTGAAATTTGAGCGTTATTATTACAAAAATTCTGATAATAATGTGATTTTTAAAACTATTTTGGATAATAAGCTTGAAAATGAGGAAATTTTAACAAATGTTAATTATTTTGATTTTATGAAATTTTTTGAGCAATTAGGAATAAGCAAGTTAAAGGTATTTGGAGGCTTTAACGAGTCTGAGTTTGTTTTGGAAAACTCACAGCCATTAATATTTGTGATTACAAAAGCTGATTAGATTTAGTTTGAAATATGTTGTAAATGTATAAATTTTTGTAAGAATTAAGATGAAATTTTAAATAATAAAATAGAGTATGCGTTCTCTTGAATTAACGTAAATAATCAATAAAGGAGAAATTTATGATAATTAATGAATTTAATTATTATAAAGTAAAAAGTAAAAATTATGAAATCTTTTAAAAATTTTATAAAGGTAACTTTAATTGGAGCTCCGCTTCTAAATAAAATTATAGGAATATTTCTTATATCAATGTTGCCTATAATTGAACTTCGTGGAGCAATACCGATTGGAGCAGCTATTGGATTACCTTGGCACTTGAATATGATTGTTTCTATTATTGGAAATATGCTTCCTGTACCCTTTATTCTTTTATTTGTAGTAAAATTATTTGAATTTATGAAAAAGAAGAATATATTGGTAAACTTTATTGAAAAAATTGAAAAAAGGGCCATGAGCAGAAGTGAAAGTATCGCAAATAAAGAATTTTTGGGACTTATGATTTTTGTAGCTATTCCATTTCCAGGAACAGGTGCTTGGACAGGAGCATTGATTGCGGCATTGCTTCAATTTGACAGAAAAAAATCTTTTTTATATATTCTTTTTGGGGTATTAATTGCAGCAGCTCTTGTAACATTGGGAGTATACGGAGTGATAGGGTTTTTAATATAATTTTTAAATGATATCTTTTCAAAATCTTAAATATATGCTATACTAAAAAAGTAAATTTTAAAATAAGGGAATGTTTTGGTTTCGACAGGATAAAAAGATTATTATTGGCAAGTAAGCGGGAGCTTTAAAATCCAACTTAAAAATAATCGGAAACGATAATTACGCATTAGCTGCCTAAGATAGCGGCTCATCTCTTTTGGGAACGCCATTTTTCCATTAGGTGATGTCATTTTTAATGGCTTACTTGGATGTATGATTATGTCATCTAAGGAAAATTTATAATCTCGCCTTTAGACTTTTGTCTGTTTAATATCTAATGGTTAAAGCGTTAAATAGACTAAACTTGTAGAAGATAGTAAGAACTTTTTATTTTGGACACGGGTTCGATTCCCGTCATTTCCACCAAAACAGAAAATAAAAATCAAATTATTAAATAAACTGTAAGCGAGTTGCATAACTCGTTTTTTCTTTTTTGAAAATACTTTATTGAAAAAAACAAAATATTAATATATAATGGATTTATAAAAAGAATTGGAAACGAAAGGAGAGTGTAATTTTAGGTCAAAGTGTTATTTTGAGCATAAAAAATTACAATTTATAAATAAAATGAGAAATTATGATGTAATTGTAGTTGGTGCTGGACACGCAGGAATTGAAGCGGCATTGGCATCAGCGAGATTAGGATTGAATACAGCAATTTTTACAATAACATTAGATAATATAGGTGTTATGTCCTGTAACCCGTCAGTTGGAGGGCCTGCAAAAAGCCATCTAGCTAAGGAAGTTGATGCATTAGGTGGAGAAATCGGACGAAATATGGACAAAAGTTTTGTACAAATGAGAATTCTGAATACAAAAAAAGGACCGGCAGTTCGTTCGTTAAGGGCTCAGGCAGATAGAAAAATTTACGCAAGGGAAATGAAGAAAACAATAGAAAATCAGCAAAATTTAGATACTGTTCAAGATATTATCACAGAATTAATTGTTGAAGAAATTGAAATTTTAGAAGGTAATTCTAAAAGAATTGAAAAAGTTATAAAAGGGATAAGAACTAAGACGGGAATGGAGTTTTTTGCAAAGGCAGTTGTACTTGCGACAGGAACATTCTTAAGAGGACTTTTATACATTGGAGATAAAAGGGTAAAAGGTGGAAGAATGGGAGAGTTATCAGCAGAAGATTTAACAACTTCCCTGAAATCTTTAGGATTTAAAATGGATAGATTCAAGACAGGGACACCTCCTAGACTTGATATCAGAACATTAAATCTGGAAAAATTGGAAGAACAGCCAGGAATAACAGGTATTCCATTAAAATTTTCAATGAGAACGCCAAATAGTGAAGTTTTAGAAAAACCGCAATTATCGTGCTATTTAACACGGACAAATGAAACAACGCATAAAATAATACTCGATAATCTAGATAAAGCCCCAATGTATAATGGAAGTATAAGCAGCACAGGACCAAGATACTGCCCGTCAATTGAAGATAAAGTTGTAAAATTTAATGATAAAGACAGCCATCATCTGTTTTTGGAGCCAGAAGGATTTGACACGGCGGAAGTCTACATAAGTGGACTTTCTACAAGTTATCCCGCTAGTTTGCAGCAGAAGATAGTAAATACAATTGATGGACTCGAAAATGCCCATATAATGCGATATGGGTATGCTGTGGAATATGATATTGTAGATCCGAGCGAACTTGACTACACTCTTGAAACCCGTAAAGTAAAAGGACTTTATTTAGCTGGACAGTTAAATGGGACAAGCGGTTATGAAGAGGCGGCTGCACAGGGAATTATCGCAGGAATCAATGCAGCTTTAAAAATTAAAGGAGAAGAGCCATTTATTTTAGACAGAGAAAGTTCGTACATTGGGACAATGATAGATGATTTAATAAATAAGGAATTGTTTGAGCCATATAGAATGTTTACAGCAAGATCTGAGTTCCGTCTTATTTTACGTGAAGACAACGCTGATATAAGACTTTCTGAAAAGGCTTATAAAATTGGACTCCTTGATAAAAAATATTATGATATTGTACAGGAAAAGAAAAAAAATGTTAAGAAAACAATAGAAAACCTTGAGAATATAAAACTTGGAAGCAGTAACCAAAGGCTTATGGAAATTCTTGATAAATATAACGAAAGTCTAAAAAGTGGAACGACTTTAAAGGAAATTTTACGTCGTCCAAAAGTTACATATCAAGATATAAAATATATCGCTGAAATCATTGAAAATGTACCAAATCTAAATTTTGACGATGAAACTGAATATCAAATTGAAGTTCAGACAAAATATGAAGGCTACATCGCCAAAGCTATCCAAATTATGGAAAAACAGCAAAAACTGGATGATAAAAAAATTCCTAAAAATTTTGACTATGACAGTATGAAGGGAATTACAAGAGAAGCAAAACAAAGATTGAAAGAAAATAGACCGTATAATGTAGGACAGGCATCCAGAATGTCTGGAGTAACGCCAGCAGATATTTCTGTGCTACTCATGTATTTAGATGGAGTTTTAAAATAAATCTAGCAATTTTAAAACCAAACTAAAGAAAGCTTTTATATATTAATGAAACGTAAGGAGAAAAAGTGGAAAATATAAATGAAGAAGCCAATTTAAGAGAATATTTCTTAAACTTGCTTTCAAAATCAGAAATTAAAGTGCCAGACGAAAAAATTACACAAATGCTGAAATTTTTAGAACTTTTATATAATAAAAATCAAATTATGAATTTAACGGCAATTCGAGAGAAAAAAGGAATGCTGGAAAAACATTTTATAGATTCCTTACTTTTAACAAAAGTTATAAATGATGACGAAAGATCTTTTATAGATGTTGGAACAGGCGCTGGATTTCCTGGGCTTGTACTTGCCATTTATTACCCAGAGAAAAAGTTTTTGTTAGTAGATTCAGTAAGGAAAAAAATAGAATTCATAAATGAAGTAATAAAAGAATTAAATTTACAGAATGTAACAACAAGTTTTGAACGTGCAGAAGAATTAATAAAAGATAGAAGAGAATGTTTTGATGTTGCTCTTTGCCGAGGAGTAGCCAATTTAAGAATAATACTGGAGTATATGATTCCATTCATAAAAGTAAATGGACGATTTTTACCGCAAAAATTAAACCTAAACGAAATAGAGGAATCGAAAAATGCTCTAAAGATTTTAAATGCAAAAATAAACAAAACTTTTGAATTTAATCTTCCAGAAAGTATGGATAAAAGGATAATTTTGGAAATTTTAAAACTGCAAAAAACAGACAAAAAATATCCAAGAAAAATAGGAATTCCATCCAAGAAGCCGTTATAGATAAAAGTTCAAAAATTGTAAAATTATTAGAAATAAGAACTGAGATTTTGTCTCAGTTTTTTGTTTATATGAAGAAAATAAATTTTAAAACAAAAAATGACTACCTAGTAATTACTAAGATAGCTAATATTTTTTTCCTAAATTTTTCCTAAATTTTCAACTTTAGTATATTAAACCTTACTAAGTATAGAAATTTTAAGTACTTGAAAAGTTTATATTATTTAAGTATAATGACTAAACGAAAAATATTAAGATAAATAAAAATAGGAGATAAATATATGGAAAAAATAAATCTAAATAATGAAAATGAAAAATCAAATAGCATTTTTACTGCAAAAAGGGAGATAAAGCATGCATTTGTGACAGGAGCAACGGGGCTTTTAGGAAATAATCTTGTAAGAGCGCTAGTTAATAGAGGAATAAAAGTAACAGGATTAGTGCGGAATATAAAAAATGCAAAAAAACAGTTTCCAGATTTAGAAATTACTTTTGTAGAAGGAAATCTTAATAATCCAGATAGCTATAAAGAAGCTCTTAAAGGATGCGATGGACTTTTTCATACGGCAGCTTATTTCAAGGAAGCGTATAAAGGTGGAGAAAATCACTGGTCGAAACTTTATAATACAAATGTGAAAGGAACTATAGATTTAATGACTGCTGCAAAAAAAGCAGGAATAAAAAACATGGTTCACACTTCTTCGATTGCAGTACTTAAAGCAGAAAAGAATCAGCTTATTGATGAAACAATGTTACGTGATAAAGATGACAAAGAAATTAATGATTATTACCGTAGTAAGATATTAAGCGATGAAGCTGTTAAAAAATTTTTGAATGAAAATCCTGATATATTTTGTTGTTTTGTACTTCCAGGATTTATGTTTGGTCCTGGAGATATGGGTCCTACTTCATCAGGACAGCTTGTTATGGATTATGTAAATAAAAAGATACCAGGAATTATACCTTCAAGCTATAGTGTTGTAGATGCACGTGATGTAGCAGAACACGAAATAATGGCAATGGAAAAAGGAAAAAGAGGAGAATTGTATCTTGCAGCTGGAAAATTTATGACTATGAAAGAATTATTAGAAGAATTATCTAAAGTAACAGGAATTCCAGCTCCCAAAAGGGCTGTATCTTTATATTTTTTAAAAATACTGGCTGTATTTAATGAATTAATCAGTAAATTAACTAAAAAAGAGACATTAATAAACAAGGCTACAATACGTGTCATCAAAAATGATTATATGCGAAATAATTTCAGTCATAAAAAAAGTAAAAAAGAATTAGGATGTGAATTTAGATCATTGGATGAAACCTTAAAGGATGTCATAAACTGGTATAAAGAAAATCGATATTTATAGTTATCTAAAAAATATTGTTTTAAAACATAAATTGCAATATTAATTGCGACATTTTACCAAATTTTTTTTAAAACTAATTTTGTGTAAAAATTTTTCAAATGAACTTATATAGTTTAAACATTTTCTTGGTCTCGAATTTATAAGCATTAAAGTTCTTATCAAATTTTCTGTATCTATTTTTAATAATTAAGAACCAACTGAATTAATTAAATTAAATATTAATATATTAAAAAATTTTTTTCCATTTAAAATTGTAATTTATAATATAAAAAATTAAATATTTCAAATTTTTCCGAGCCATGTATCTATTTCATAAAAAATAAAGATAAGCTTTTTACCTTTTTCAGTAAGAAAATATTCAACTTGAGGTGGTATTGAGTTAAATTGTTTTCGTGATATAACATCAAAATTTTCTAATTTTTTTAATGTCGAAGATAACATCACGCTTGTTATTCCAGGAATTTCCTTTTTTAATTCGCCAAAACGTTTGATACTGTTTTTATTAAGTACATATAATATATTTATTGTCCATTTGCTGGAAAGTAGTTTCAAAAAATCTTTAGTACTTTTTAGACAATTATCTTCTATTCCAGAAATTGCTTGATTTTGAATATATTTTTCTATAGTCATCTTATTTTCCATTAAATTCTCCTTTGTTATTTATAATAAAATAAGCCGTCAATCTATAGACTATAATTTTTTACTTTTTCTATATAAAACCTCTTTTAAGCAATGAATTTATTATAAATTTTTTTGATAAAGGATTAAAACGTAGTCTATAATTTCCAGATAGTCTTAAACAAGGAATAGTATTGTTGATATCAAGTTAAATATATAAATTAAAGAGAAGTATTCATTTTGTAGTTTTTGATAATAAATAATAGTTAATAGTAGCATATAGAATAAAAAATGTCAAAACTTGATAAATACAAGAGATACTTACATTTATTGCAAATTTTAGGCGTTGTATTTGATTATACGATACAAATGTATGGAAAAAACTCAGAAAAATTGAAAAAAGTAGTTGACAAAGGAGAGGGGATATGATAATATATATCCTGTCGATACAAAAAGTGTCGCAGGACAATAGATATTAAGAATA
>CAUQGN010000050.1:0-8429 GCA_963517565.1 uncultured Leptotrichia sp.
TTTATAGTCTGTCTTGCTGTTATGTCTTTTGTCCATAGGAATTTCAGTTTCGATTATTTTAATTATTCCAAATTTTTCTTTTAGTTCGTTAATTTCACTATCCTCAGATAAATTTCCTTTAAATTCAGGGTTTCTTTCAACAATTAGATACAGTTTATTATTTTTGGAAGTAAGAACTGATTTTTTTACGTTTTTGCAAAATGAAAAGGCAGTTTCTACAGTAAAAGGATAATAAATTTTTTCCCCAAGCTGTATTCGCCCTTTAACTCTTCCTAGCAGTATAAGTTGACCTTTTTTGTTAATATATCCCATATCTCCTGTTTTATGCCATTTTTCATTTGGTTTTTTCTCAACATTTAAATATACGTTTACTACATTTTCACCTTTTACAAGTATTTCACCTTTTAATGCTGAAAAATCTTCAATGTTGTTATCTTTTAAGATTTTATTTTTTTCAGGCGTTTTTTCTAATTCTTCTATTTTAAGTTCTATTTCATTAACAATTTTTCCAGCGAGAAGCCCATCGCCATTTTTCATATTTTCAATATCTTCTTCTGTTATGTCTTCAAAATTTAATACTGATATGGGTTCAGCCTCTGACGCTCCATACAAGGCTATAATTTTAGCATTTGTAAAAACATCTTTAATCTTTTTCATAAGGCTGTAAAAGACAGGAGCTCCACCTGTGTATACCTTTTGAACATTTTCGAGCATTATTTTTTCATCTTTGCAAAATTTCACGATGTTTTCAAATATTGCAGGAGGCAAGATGATGTTTTGTATATTATTTTCTGTTATTTGCTTAACAATATTTCCAAAATTTGACTCGACAGGTTTTCGCCAGTTCAAGTCAGGAATAAAGGTAGTTGTTCCTGTTGCCATATGTGAAAGAAGAAATATCGGGAATGAAGAATAAACAGCTGTTTCTTTTTCAAATTTTAGATTTTTTTCAAGCACATTGTGCTGTCCAAGTAAAAATTCATGCGTTCTCATAATAATTTTTGGAAAGCCTGTACTCCCGCTTGTAAAACTGATAAGAGCAGGTGTATTTCCGTCAATTTTTTCGTTTTGAATTTTTTTCTGATTTTTATTTTTTTCATATATCGAAAGTTTTTCAGAATGTTCCATCATTTTAATATAATTAATTTTTTTGCCAATTTTTCTGATTCCTTTTAAAAAGAATCCTTTTAAAAGTGTTTTTCCGCTTCCAATTATTCCGTCAGGGGAAATCATTTCACAGCATTTATTTATATGCTCAATACCAGCATACGGATCAATAAACACAGCTTGCAGTCCCATTTTAAATATTGCAGTTAGAATAAGATAAAATTCTATGCCAATGGGGACAAAAACAACGATTTTATTTCCTTTTTCAAATCCTTTTTGTATCAAATAACTGCAAATTTCATGTGATTTTGTATCAATTTGGGTAAAAGTAATCTTATTTCCTGTTTTTAAATCAAATAATGCTGTATTGTCTGGATATTGTTTTCTCAAATCTTTAATTTTGTCAATTATTGTCATTCTACACCGCCTTTTATTTAAAGTTCCTTTATAAACAGGGCATACCTTCTTAACTCATCTCCTAAAAGTGAGCCGATATTTTTTGATATATTTTTTTCATGCATCAAGGCATAAATCACGTTTTTATATCCTGAACGTTCCGCTTCCTTCACAAGTTCATCTATAAGAATATACCCCATCCCTTTTCCATTATATTTGGGAGAAATTGCAATCGTTTTAAGAATCATATTTTCTATTTTCTCCTTGTATTGAAGTTCGGCATAATCAGGTATTCCAAATACATAGCCAATTAATTCATCTTTTAAATAAAGCATTTTAAAGAATTTTTTTACAATTTTATCTTCATAGCTCATATACATTTTCAAAAATATTTCTCTATCCAATTCAGAATATAGAAAATTATTTTTAAATGCCTCAATTGTCAAGTCATAAACTTTATTCAGCACAGCCATTAAATCTTCATTTTCCGCAGATTTTACTGTTATATCTTTATAGTAGTCAAATTTTTTTAACTTTTCAATTTTTTTAGATAAATGCCCCCTTTGAACAGGATTCATATTTTCCATTATTGTTGAAATATAGTAGGTAAGTGGCTTAAAACCAATTTTTTCAAAGAGTTTCACATAATAGTCTTCATTAAAAGGCTCCAGCAAAAACGGAGGATGATTTCCCCTGTCCGTAACATACCGATATGTATTCCAAGTAGTCCCATTTAAAGGGCCTATTATTATTTCTATACCATCTTTTTTAAGATTTTCAAAAATTTGATTAAATATTTCTGTTTCATTTTTCAGATATTTTTCCAAAATATTTACATTGCCAATATATGATGTTGCCTTTTCATTGTAATTGGGACGATTGTGCCATAAATTAAGGCTTCCAGCCAATTCTTTATTTTCATTATAAAAAACAATAATTTCAGATGGACGTTCTATTTGTATTTTTGGAATTTCATTTTGTGAAATGTCATTTTCCGTAATGTATTTTTCTAAATTGGTTTTATTTATTTGATTATTTTCTGTTATTGTGTATCGTTTGATTTTCATTTGTAAATTTTCTCCTTTTTGATAATTTATCTTATTTATATTATACTAAATCCCTTTTAAACAATAAATTTATTACAAACTTTTTTAATTAAAGGATATAAATCTAGTATTTTCAAATAATTCAATATGTATTTTTTTACAGAGTATGGTATAAATTAATCTGTCGGAGCATTTTTTTGTGATGACAAAACTGCGAGTTTTTTGTCAGTGCAGAAAAATGTCGTAGACTAGCCATAGGTTATTGCGTAGCAATCTTGCCACAATTTTGATTATTAGGATAAACCTTTACTGCAAGATAAGGTTTTGCGGCAATGAGCAATCCTACGGAAATAAAAAAGAAAAAAAGTTGAATGAATATGAATTATTTATCAAATAACCCTGATATAAAAATTTGTTCTTATTTTTTAAACGAAGTTTAGTATTAAACCATAATATGTCTAAAAATAAATTGATTTATTAAATATTCGATTTTAAATAGTAAGTTTTTATAACATTCCTAATCCTAGTAATAATATAGAACAGGCAAAAACGATTCCAGAAGTTATAAATACTTTTGTTTCTCCACTGAGTTCCTTTTCTTTTTCAATAATATAAAAAATCTTCATACTTGTTTCGTAAATAAATATTCCGCCAAATATAAAAATTACTATTCCAATTAGCATTTTAAAATCCCAAATTCTTGACAAGGCAAGATAATTTATTATAAAGAAAGCAAATGCCTTTCCAATGCTTCCCATCAGAAAATTCATTCTAAATGTTTCCCGTTTTACATTTCCAGCGTTATCTCTTATTAAATTTATAATTCCAAAATGCAGCGAAAAAGTAAATATATAAATAAGATACATTTTATTTTTATCAAGTATGATGCTCATAGCAAGCCAGATTGCTGTTGTAAATGCTATTGTCAAAAGTCCCCTGAGAGAATCTTTTACTTGCCCTCTTACCTTTGGCGTGAAATGATAATAGCCAAGATACATTATTAGTGGTGGAATAAGCCATTTTATTCCTCCAATTATCATAACGATGTAAAGAAAAAATAAACTTGCAGTTTGTGCAACTCTTGTAAGCGTAGTCTTTTTTCTATTCAATATTATAATTATAAAAAGTATCATTATTACCCAAAATTTATACATCAGCTCCTGTGCTGTCAAATATAAATTTAATCTTAGAAATAGATACACAAAAAGCGGCACAAAAAGATTATCCAGTCCGTTCCATGAAATAACTTCAAGAATCATTGTAAGGATACTTAATAGAAGAGAAACAAGCACAATGTTTATACTCCTGATATCACTGAAAAACAGAAAGAAGTTTATACATATGAAGTATGTTGTCAGAAAGAATGTTACCGAGCCTTCTATCGACTTTGTTCCAAATCCTGTATTAAATTTATACTTGCTGTAAAATTCCCCTATAAGAGCCGCAAAGGCATCGGAAAACATAAGAATTATAAGCGGAAGAGCGTACATTACCTTATCTTCACTTGATACAATCCACAATCCAAGAATACTTATAATAAAGTATATATCTCCGAAAGTTTTCCTGTTTTTTGTTTCCAGCACTTTTTTAAATCCTGTTATTTTGTGTTTTACTATCCTAATGGAAATAAGTAACATAAGAAAAACTGCTCCAAGCATTATAACTGAACTTTTTTTCTCAAATATAAAAGGAAGTGCCAGTCCTCCGATTCCTGAACCTATATGTAGAATTTTCCGTATAAATTCTGAATTTAACTTTTCACTTTTCTCAAGTTGATTCAATAAAAGGAAAAACAGGATAAAAGCTGCTAGAACAACTATCATTTTAACTATTTCCATATTTTATCACCTTTTCAACTACAAAATCAGTATAAAAAAATGTCTTGTCCTTTTCATGAAGGCTTTTATCAAATTCTTTCAACCTATGAAATTTGTTTTTTATATCTTCTTCTCCTTCTACAGATTCTAATTTTGATGAATTTCTCTCCACAATTAAGTTCCAGTATGCCAAGATTGCATTATTATCAGCATTATCATAAATTTTTTTCATTAATTTTCTGTAATTTTCCAAAGACATATACTCAAATATATCACTTAAATTAAATTTGTTTATTTTAAAATCTATTCCATCAAGATATTCCTCAACAGAATTCTGGACAATTTCCAATTTATGAAGATTTTTCTTGATATTTTCAAAATTTTCTTCTCGCAAAAAGTAAGGCAGGCAGTCCAAACGGTAATTTCCTGTCATAATGTAGTAAATATAAGGATTTTCATAACTATCCAATTCACAAAGGGCGTATCTGCTTCTTTTCTTCATTTCCTCAGAGATATTTTTTTCTGCGTATCTGAAAAATTCCTTATCCCTTCCCAATTTTCCAACTACATATTTTGAAAAGAACAGCTTAAACATCATTTTCCATCTAAAATTATTCCAATGACTGTTATAATACTCAGTTCTTTCCTGCCTTGATTTTTTTTCAAGCAGTTTTCCAATTCTTTTTTTATTATGCACAAAAGGAAGTATCCTTTTCCTGAAAATCTTAAAAAATTTTTCAAATTTTCCAATATGAATTATACCATTTTCAATCGCTTCCTTATTAAAATCCCAGTAATTTTTCACACTTTCTTCAAGATTTGACCTTATCTTTTCATACATCCCAATTCTTTCAGATGAACTTTTTATCCCCATAAACTTTAACATTTCCTCATACGAAAAACTTTTAAACACTTCTCTTTTAAGTTTAGCAAGAGCTATCTGTGGAAAACTTATATCAAGAGCCACTATTTTTTGAGGATTTTTAGTAAGCATCGAAAATACATTATCTCCCGCCGACAAAATTCCAAAGCATATATCTTTTTCATTTATATTAAGGCTTTCAAGCAATATTTCTGTATCTTCCCAGCATTGGGAATACCTTATCAAAGAAAAATCAACTTTATTTTCTTTTACTTCACTTTTCAATTATGTTCCTCCTAATTTGTTTGTAGTTTTAAATTTTTAATAAAAATCAGTCATCTAATTTTTTAATAATCCCTGTACTTCCGTCAAATTGAACTATATCTCCTGTTTTTAGAATGCTTGTTGCACTCTGCACTCCAACTATGGCAGGTATATTCATCTCTCGTGAAATAATTGCACTGTGGGATAAAAGACTTCCTTTTTCTACTATAAGTCCTTTTAATAAAGGAAAAACCATGACCCAGCTTGGATCTGTGGATTTTGTTACAACTATATCTCCATCTTCAACTTCAGTATTCATCGGATTTAATACAACTTTTACCTTTCCTTTGACAATTCCTTTGCTACATCCAGTTCCCTTTAAAGTATTTTCATCCAGTTGTGAATTTTCTGCCAAATCTTCATAATAAAATTTTTCTCCTAAAAATCCTCTCGTTAAAAATCTGTCAGGGAGAATTGCTTCTGCTTCGTATTTTTTATATTCCTTTTTTCGCAGTTCTACAAGTTTTTTTAAATCAACATCAATTATTGAGCCGTCAACAAGTCCAAAAATTTCATCAACAGTAAGATAGAATACATCTTTTTCATTATTTATAAGGTTATCGTTTTTCAGATGAGTTCCCATTTTTTTCATAATTTTTCTTACTGTTCCAAAAACTTTTGTCCGTTCATATCTTAGATTTTCTCTCAATTTTATAAATTTTTTTGCATAAAATACAGTTTTTTTCAATAAATATTTCTTTACAGGATTTATTTTCAGGCTGTCATATATTTTTTTCTGTTCTTCCGATATGTTTCTTTTAGTGTGTTCCTGAATATTTTCTGTCATTGAAAGAGAAAATATCATTTTTATCAGAAATATTGGTTCTTCCTTTAATGTGGGCGCTTCCAGTTTCAGTTCGTGGACGGTCCTGTCACCAAACTTTTCCATATATTCATTAAAAAGAAAATTAAACTTTGTATTTTTAGTTAATTTTAACACATCAATGCTTGATTCACCATTATTTTTTATTATAGTTTTTATTTCATTCTGTAAAGAGTTATCCTGCCTTAGCATATCGCTCATTTTTTTTATATATCTTGAAGGCTCAACGCTTATCATATCGTTTCCTTCCTGAGCGATAAGAATATTATGTTTTTCTTCAAAATTTTCTTTTATATATTTTTCTGTCATCTTCTTTGAAAGCCCAAACCATACCATCACAAGAAAGTCATTTATAATAGGGATTTCCCAATTTTTTAGAAATTTATTCTCAAGAAACTTGTAGTATTTTTTCAGTTCTTTTATATTTTTGTTGTCAAGGTTACTATTTTTTCCATTGAGATTTTCATCTATAATCTTATAAAATTTCTCTGCTTTTTTTTCTATGAGAAACATATTCATAAATAGTGTAAATCCTGCCCTATATTTTTCCAGCCTATTCCTAAATTTTTCCCAGCCTGTCATTTTCTCTTCTGCTTCTAGAAGGTTTTCGTTAAGATTTTCCTCTGACAGCTCCTTTTTTACTCCCATCATTTGTTCCATAAACTTGCTGTTGCCTTTGGAATTTGGAAATAACATTAGAAGCTTGTACCAGTTTATAAGGTTATAGTAGACCCTTCCTTTTAGCAGTCCCAGCATATTGTCATATACAACCTGATAACTTTCTACAACTTTGGCAGGTACTCCTGTTATTTCAGAGAATCTTTTATAAACATCGGAATATGCCTTTCTTATAAAGCTGAATGTGAGTGGCAATGTAATTTCAGGATAACTTTCTACGATGTTGCTGTTATCCCATATTATTGTGTTTATTGTTTTTTCGTTTGTCTTTTGCAATGTAGTTATGGGTCTTGCCTGCAGTATATACAGTTTTCCTTTTTCAAACGCCCATTCCATATCCTGAGGCTTTCCATAATATTTTTCAATATTTATGATGTTTTCACCAAGTTCATGTATTTCATCGTTAGTCAAAACTTCCTCTTTAATATTTATTTCTTCTGTTTTTATTTTTTGATTTTCAAAATCTAAAACTTGTCTTACTTTCTTTGTTCTTATTTCCTTTTTAATTTTTTTCGTTTTTTTGTCATAAATAAACAAGTCCCCATTTTCATCTCCGTCAACAATACTTGTTCCTAGTCCATAAGTTCCAGAAATAACAGCTTCATCATAATTTCCATTTACGGGATTTACGCTGAATCCAACTCCGGCCTTTTCAGAATTCACCATTTCCTGGATTATTACGGCAGGAACATTTATTTCATTATTTATGCTTCCTTCTTTTCTATATTTCATGACATGTGAGGAAAAAGAAGAAACCCACACATCTTTTATTTTTTCAATTATATTTTCCTTTTTTATATAAAGAAAAGTCTCGAATTGTCCTGCAAAAGAAAAACTGCTGCTGTCTTCCTCTACTGAAGATGATCTTACAGCATAATAGTTTCCATCTTTTACTGTACTTTCTATTTCTTCCTGAAAGTCTTTACTGATTTTATGGTCTGTTATAACTTTTATTATATTTTCTATTTTTTGTTCTGCATTTTCGTTAAAAATGCTGTTCCAGTCATTTATTTCATAATACTTTTCTGTATTTCTTCCATTTTCCTTTATTTCGTTTAATATAACTTCTTTAAAATACTTATTTGTAATTACTGCAAAATTTGGCACATTAAATCCCTGAATTGCCAGTTCAAATAAATTCTGGGCTTTTTTCCCTATTTTTTCTTCAAGCACATTGTTATCATTGTGATTTTTTAATGTACGAATATTATAAATATACTTCATAATCTTTATTTCCTTTTCTAAAAAATTATATTTTTCATTATATTATAACCTCATTAAACTTATTTGTAAATATGCACATTTCTTTTGAAATCGAATGAATGTATAGATGTCAAACATTTGTTACAAAAATATATTAAAAAAAATATTTCTTT
>CAUQGN010000051.1:0-7120 GCA_963517565.1 uncultured Leptotrichia sp.
AAGTTAAAGGAAACGACTACTTCTCAGTAAAACCTGAAGTAGGAATGGAATTCAAGTTTGTTCAGCCATTAGCAGTAAGAACGAAATTGTCGGTAGGATTGACAGCGGCTTATGAGAACGAACTAGGAAAAGTTGGGGATGTAAACAACAGAGGAAGAGTTAGATACACGACAGCGGACTGGTTTGGAATCAGAGGAGAAAAAGAGGACAGAAGAGGGAACGGCAAGTTTGACCTGAACATTGGAGTGGACAACACAAGATTCGGAGTAACAGTAAATGGAGGATATGATACTAAAGGTAAGAATGTAAGAGCTGGAATAGGATTCAGAGCCATTTACTAGAACGAAGATAAAATACAGAAAAAAAAGAGAGGGCAGCAGGACTTAGGTTTTGCTGTTCTTTTTTACTTAAAGGAAGTAAAAGGAGAAAATATGAAAGCAAAAATTATTATGCTGTTATTTTTAATCTCCATAATAAATATGAAAGCATCGAAACTGGTATTTACAGATAAAAAAACACCAACATATAATAAAACAGATGAAAAATTTATTAAATATGTGAAATACAAAAATCAGGCTATCGAATATAGCGATGGGATTGGAATAACAGATGGAACATTGGATTTTGAAAATCTTGAAATGTATGCAGGATATAAAGAAAAGCCTAAATTATGGGTATATGACGGATGGAAAACTAATAGTTATGTAAAAAGTTCGGAGTATAGCGGTGGGCATCTTGTGGAAGTTTACAGGTCATTTTCACTTGGTGCTGGAGGGATGGGGAAATATAAAGACAATGTTTATTCTACTGTGCTTATTGCGGAATCTCCTTTGCTGCCTAAGGGTCTTTTTTCTTCTTCTTATACGATACAGGATGATTATAGGCATTATCTTGGGAAAAATTCGATTTATTTTGGGAATGTGATAAATGAAATCGCTGTAGGAGATGTGGCTTCCCCTAGATTTTATTCAGGTAAGACAACTGATAATAATTGGTTAATTTTTCAGTCTATGGGAAATCCAGTTCGAGCAAACAGTAAAGACTGGATTGTAAAAAATACAGATGGAAGTTTGATAAACACAGTTATTCCAACATTTGAAACAAATCATTTTGGAATGTTTGGGGAAGAGGTTCAGAAATTAATGCGTTCAGAGAAAGTGAGGGTTGGTCAATATGCCTGCAGTAGAGATGAATATCAGAATAGTGTGAAAGATGTAACTTCCTTAATTACAGAGTCAATAAGAAAAAACGTAAGAACTGATACAGCAGCAGGGATTGGAGAAGTAATAGATAATGGTAAAAAAGAAGAATTGCGCTGTGCATTTCCTGCAGCAAAAGAAGACAGTATTGTATACCCACTTTATTCAAGGGCAAATTCTGTGTATGAAAATGGGCAGGTTATGAGGTTTCAAAAGGGAAATAAACTTAAAATGGATGACGGAAGTATAATTCCTGACTGGACAATAGTGAGCGGAACTTCCTATTCATCGCCAAGAATTACTGGGGGAGCTAGACAAGTAGCCGAACTTTTTCCAGGGATTACTTATCATGAGGTAAAACAGTTTATATTTACCACAGCTTCGCGGGAAAATAATAACCTTGACAATATTCTTGGATGGGGGATTGCTGACATTGGAAAGGCTAAAAGAGGGATTGGTTCACTTAATGCAGGACTTGTTGAGGAGCAGAAATTTTTTACGGGAATGTACGACAAAGTGAAAGGCAAGGATGGGATGCCATTTTTCTGGGCAGAAATTCAGGAGGGCAAGGAATGGAACTGGTATAATGATATTCAAGGCTCAATGACTAAAAAACCTCAAGGGAAAACCTGTTATAATATGCTTGTTGATACTGTGGATAAAAATACTGGATATACAAATGCTACTGGTGAAAAAAATGCTGTAATTGAAAATATGTGCATTCAGAATTTTATCCCAAGTGAAAAAAATTTTTATAGAGATATTAATGACATTGAAATATTGACAGGACTTAGGAAAGCGGGAAAAGGAAGACTTAATATATTTGGAAAGATTGAGATTGATGGAGTTATACAGGTGTTGGAGGGAGAAATGAGTATATACAGCGATGTGAATACAGAAATTGAAGTTTATGAAAATTCTAAAATTCTTGTAAATTCTGATAAAAATAGAAAAATTAATATCAAAAAAATAGCAGTTTTAGGAGGAAATATTGATTTAAAAGGAAATGTGAATATTGGAGAAATGTATTTGGAAAATGGAGAATTAAAAAATATTAGTACTAAAGGTAATGTTATAGTGAGAAAATTATATGTAAAAAATCGTAAGCAAATAGAAAAATTGAAAAAATACTTTGATAGTAACAAATTGTTTACTGTTAGAGAATTTAGAGTGGATAGCAAAAATTATGAAAATGTTGTTATAAATCCTTATAAAACAATAGATATTCCAAGAGAATACTTTATGTCAAATTTTGGAAATGAAATAACAGGATATACGGCTAATTCTGAAATTTATGACAAGCTAGTTAAAAAATATGGGAGAATAGACGGAATGCCTGAGAATATTAAGGAAATTGTACCAGGATATTCCAAGGGGATTTTTAGGCTGGATGTGGATTCTGATACGGATTCTTTCAGTAAAGAGGATTTTGTTAATGGAACTGGAAATTATATCAAAAATGCACAGGAAATGGTAAAAACTTTGAATAAGAAGTATTATTTTATAAGGAAGGATTAGAGTGTTTTTTTACAATTTATTTTATATTTATTAATGCGTTAAGCAAGGGCATTCAAAAGGATGCCCTCTTATAATATTATATTGAAAATAATATTATTTTTTTAATTTATCAACTTCTTCAATGAGTCTATCTGAATTTATATAGGAATCATCTTTTTTATCACTGTCTTCAATATCTCCAAGATATGTTTCCACGTCTTCTTCTCCTAGAATGCCATCAAGTAGTTGATACAAGGTTTCTCTTCTTCTGTTTGAAGGTATTTTTTCATATTCTTTCATATAAACTGAAATGTTTAATCTTTTTTCTTTTTTACTGTCTATTTTAAAATAAAGGTCGTCAGAAGACATATCTATTCCACTTGACATTCTTATTCTAACTTTCTTCATTCGCTGTTTAAAAGGTTTTACAATCCATTTTTCCATTTTTGGTGCATTTGCGGCTAATTTTCTTACAGCGGGAAATAAGTCAACAAGACCATTTGCTGTTATTATTAATTCTCGTTTTCCATTTTTTGGAACAGCTGATATTTCAACTCCCAAAGCTTCATTTATAACACTTAATCTTATATGAATCTGTCGCCAGATTTTCTGTTGCTCATCCTTTGAGAGTTTATCGAAATTATAAATTTTATCTTCATTTTCCTTGAAATAATCCCAAAAGAATTTACTTTTGCTTTCAAAGGCTTCTATTTTTACATCTTCATTTTTAGTTGTTTCCTGCTGATTTTCAGTAACATTTTTTTGTTCAATTTTTTCTTTATTGTTTTTATCTTTTTGACAGCTTAATGTTGCTAAAGCCAGTAAAAATAAAATATTTTTTTTCATACAAATTCTCCTTTTTTATAGTAAGATTAATTTAAAATTTATGATTATATATCCAAATTTTGGATTTGATACCTTTTAAAAAAAGTTCAAATTATAATTATTTTATCGTAAAATCATTTTAAAATCAAGTTTGTCTCAATTATATGCAAATTTTTCAGAAATTAGAATAAAAAAATTAAATAAATGTATTTGACTTTTAGTTAAAATATAAATATAATGTGAGTAATAATAAATAAAAAAGAGAGGAATTGAGGGGATATGATTAAAAAGGGAAAAAATGAGAAAGCAGAAAAAAAGAAAAATTTACCAATTGGAATTGATAATTTTGAAGTGATGATACAAAATAATTACTATTATTTTGACAAAACTGGGTTAATTGAAGAAATTCTGGAAAGTGGAACGACAAGAATTCTGTTTACAAGGCCACGTCGATTTGGGAAATCGCTAAATATGTCAATGCTGAAATATTTTTTTGATGTGAAGAATAAAGATGAAAATAAAAAACTTTTTGAAAATCTAGAAATCTCTAAAAGTGAATATTTTGATAGACAAGGACAGAATCCAGTTATTTTTATCAGTTTTAAGGATTTTGAAGATTCTGACTGGGAAAAAGGCTATAATAGCATAAAGTGGACTATTAGTGATGTTTATAATCAGTTTAAATTTTTAAGGGGAAATTTAGATGAAAGAGATTTGGCTGAATTTGACAAAGTATGGTTTAAAAAAGACTATGATTATACGAGAGCCTTGCTGGATTTATCAAGGTATCTATACGAATATTACGGGAAAAAAATTGTTTTGCTAATTGATGAATATGATAAACCAATAATAAAGGCACATGCAAACGGCTATTATGAAGAAACAATAAAATTTTTCAAAAGTTTTTTTGAGAATGCGGTAAAAGGTAACAATTATGTTGAAATTACAGTAATAACAGGGATTTTACGGATTGCTAAGGAAGGGATTTTTTCTGGACTCAACAATCTTAAAGTGAATACTGTTTTGAGTGATAATTATACTGAACATTTTGGGATTTTGGAAAGTGAAGTTGAAGAGGCATTAAAATATTACGAGCTTAATTTCGAACTGGAAGAAGTCAAAAAGTGGTATAATGGTTATTGTTTTGGGAAAAATGAAGTTTACAACCCTTGGTCTACGATTAATTTTTTAGATGATAAGAAAATTGAAGAACATTGGGTAAATACTTCAAGTAATGATGAAATTATGAACTATTTGGAAAATTCAGACGAGAAAATTATTTTTGAACTGGAGGAATTGCTTAGCCATAAAAGTATAAGAAAGGAAATTTATGATTTTGTGACGTTTCAGGATATAGATTATGCCTTGAACTTGAATAAAAATAATTACGGATTTGAAGTTAGGGAAAATGGGAAAAATTATGAAATTGAACGGGATTATTTTGTGAATGATTTTGGGCATGCGAATATTTGGCAGTTTTTCCTTCACAGTGGATATTTAACCATCAAAAAGAAACTTGAAAGAAACGTTTACGACTTGAAAATTCCAAATGAGGAACTGTTTGATTTTTTCAGAATCAGATTTTTGTATAGAACTTATCGGGGACATTACAGATTTTATGGACTTGGAGAGCATTTGATTAATGGAAATTATGAAAAGTTTAGATTGGAAATAAGGGAACTTTTAAAAAATACGATAAGTTTTAGAGACTTGAAGGAAGAAAATTCTTATCATCTGTTTGTAATTGGGCTAGTCTCAATAATGTCAGAAAATTATTTCGTAAAATCAAATGTAGAAAGTGGAGATGGAATTTCTGATTTAGTATTGAAGCCAAAAAATAAAACTAAAAAAGCATTTATATTTGAATTTAAGTATTCAAGAGCAAAAGATAGCAAAAATTTGAAAAGAACTGCAAGAAGCGCCTTGAAGCAAATAAATGACAGAAATTATTCTGAAGGGTTAAAATATGAAGGTTATAAAGAAATTGTGAAAATTGGTATGGGATTTAGGAAAAAGGATGTGGAGGTTGTAGTAGAGGAAGAATAATTTATTATTAAAAAAGGGTATGCTGAGTGATACCCTTTTAACTTATATCCAAATCGGTTTTTAGAAAACTAAATAAAATAGAAATTTGAAAAATAATCATAGATTTTAAGTTTATTTTATGATTGATTATAAAATCTCAAATTCCTTAGTATTTTTAATATCAAGAGTAACAGTTGCTTTTGTAAAAGATACTTCATATAATTCCATAAAGTTTTCTCCTTCATCAATATTCTTTTTTACTTCTGGTATTTTTTCTATAAATTTGTTTTTTAAATCTTGAACAGATTTTTGGCTTTTTCTTATAATTCCTTTAGCTTTAACGTGTTTTAGACCATCTATAGGGATTGTTGTAAAAGCTACTTTGTTATTTTGTTCAAATTCGACTGTTTTTTGACTATTCTTTAGTGTTAAAAAATATAAAATTTTCTCATCTGAATTATAATAAAATCTTACAATCCTTACATTAGGCTGATTGCTGGAATCTGAAGAAGCTATTGCCATATCAGTAGTTTTTTCCATAATTTCTAAAAAGTTATTTGTTATATCCATAATTTCCTCCTTAAATTTATATTTTAAATTATACTTCAAAATGGTATCAAAATATGATACTATTAAAATAAAAAAATTGGGAGAAAAATGAAAAAATCAGAACGGATTAATGATATGATGATGTATCTTAATAATTAATAAAGAGACTTTTAATTTAAAAGATATTATGGAAAAATACAGTATTTCCAAAAATACGGCTTTAAGAGACATAAGATCTCTTGAGGAAATTGGGATGCCAATTTATTCTTTCAGCGGGAGAAATGGAAGGTATAAAATTTTAAAAAATAAACTGCTCTCTCCTGTCTTGTTCAATGTAAATGAAATATATGCGTTATACTTCACTATGCTTACGTTAAAAGGATACAAAACAACGCCTTTTCATTTAGATATTGAAAAATTGAAAGAAAAATTTAAAAACTGTCTTCCACAAAGGCAAGTGGAGGAAATTAACAAAATGGAGACAATATTAAATTTTGAAGTTTCAAAGCATCAAAAGGAAAGTCCTTTTTTAAAGAAAATTCTTGAAAATTCAATAGAAGAAAAAGTTTGTAAAATTTTGTATAAAGAAGAAAAGAAAGAGAAATATTATTTTGTTCAGTTTTTCAAAATATCATCTGCTTATGGGCAATGGATTGCTTCAGGATATGATTTTGAGGATAGGGAAATTAAAAATTTTCAATGTGATAAAATTATCCATTTGGCAGAAGATGATAAATTTGAACCAATTTCTTTTGAAAAGTTTGTTAATTTAAATTCAGATATGTATAAAATTCATGATTGCAATATGATAAATTTTGAGCTTGAAATATAGTTTTAAGTAAAGTATCATAATTTTGTACTTATATATAGTAAAACAGCTTTAAAATCGAACTCAAAAGTTATGGCTATTTTACTCAAACCTCAAATTTATATAACTTTAGTAGTTTAATTTAAAATAGGTTTGAGCATATATGTATAGATGTCAAACATTTGTTACAAAAATATATTAAAAAAAATATTTCTTT
>CAUQGN010000052.1:0-5945 GCA_963517565.1 uncultured Leptotrichia sp.
CAATATCTCCATAATTCTTAACTATTCCTCCAGCAATAACAATTCCAGCACCGCCTTCAGAATTGATATAAATCTTACCTTTATTTGTAAACTCTGCATTTTTTGCTACAACTACTCCTATTGCACCTATAGGTTTCTCAACAGTTGCTATAATTCCAGAGTTCTCTCCTTTTGCATTTTCAATTAAGTACATTCCAACTGAATATTCTCCTGTTAATTCGATTGTTCCTGTATTTTCAACTCTGCTTTCATCAGTAGAATATATTCCAACTGAATTTTTTCCTACAGTTATCTTACCTTTATTAACAAGTTTTACCGAAGAATTATCTGTAAATATTCCAACACTTGGATTTCTTCTGTCTATAGAATCTCCAATTTTTATAATTCCACTATTTTCAACGGAATAACTTGCATCTCCAGCTGCATATATTCCAATTGATTTATCTCCTGTTAATTCAATTAAACCTTTATTATCTAATTTTTTTAGAGTTTCAACTGAACCTAATGCACTTTCATCATAATGTGAATCTGAATCCATATACATTCCTACAGCATTTTCAGAATTACTCACTATTTTTCCATTATTATCATTATACATCCCTCCGTATAGTCTTTCACGAAATGGGAGTTCTCTTCCATTATCTTCATAATACATCCCTACTGAATTTTTCCCAATTTTTATTTCCCCAAAATTCTCAATATCATAATTGGAACCTCCTCCATAGGCATCTTTGTCCAAAACAAACAATGCAACAGAATTCTCATTTACAGAAATTTTCCCTTGATTCTCTAATTTACCAATCATATATCCTGAATTATACATAGCTATCGTATTTTTCCCAGTCAATTCAATTATTCCTTTATTTATCAATGAGAGTCCTCCATTAATATCTGAACGCGGCTCTACTTGTCCAATTGCCACAATATTATCCTTTGTTCCTCTCATTATCATACCAGTTTCATTTGTGACATTTGAATTTGTTGCTTTTATTAAATTATAAGAATCATTAGAATCATCCAAGTTAACATTTTTATCAATTGAAAGATTTCCTTTAATTAACAAAAGTTCTTTATAATCTGTCCCTGTTATAGTAGGTTTTTTTGTAGCTGTTGAAAATAAACTTCCCCTTTCCACTTGAGATACTTTAACATTACCAAAAAGAGATGTTAATAATACTGAACCTTTTTCCATATTTAAATTCAAATGTTGTAAGTTAACACTATAATTATCTGCCCAATTTTTAACTTGTTCAGATAATGGCGTTAAACTACCAAGACTTGTTTCCCCTTCATTATATGCTAAAGCAACTCCACCTTCCTTCACTTTTACTGTTGTGCCTGCATTAAGTCCACCATATTCTCCTACTTCTCCGCTATCAATTATTCTATCAGTTGTTCCCGAAGCTATTGCACTTGAAATAAAATTTATTGTTGTTAATAATCTATTTGGATTATTATCTGATATCCGATTTTCATTTTCTATTCTTGGACTTTCTGGCGTATTTAATCTATTTGAATTTATCTTTATCAAAGTGTGCCCAACCGGTGTCGGAGTACTATTTGAAGAATTTCCACCACCTCCACCTCCGCCACAACTTACTAATAATGCTGTTAAAAATATCATCAATATTGTACTTTTTCTTTTTAATTTCATTTTATTACCTTCTTTCTATATATTTTAATATCAATATCCGTATCTACAATTTCCTAAATTCTACTTATCTGAATTTTGATAATAAATACCATTTATTTCATAATAATAATAATTATTGAAATTTAACTATCTCCTTGAGAATTTTCAATTGATTCTTTAACTGTATCTATTAGTTCATCTCTAAAATCTGCCCATTTAGAGAAAGAATTTACTGAACTTAAAATAATTATTCCCAAAATTAATACTCTATTTCTCATAATTATTTCCTTTTTCATTTTACTATTATTAATAAGTTTCACTATTATCAATATCATATAATCCATCTTCATCATCGTAAATTTTTCCATTTTCATCAATATATCTTACCAAAACTTCATCTTCATTGTAGTAAAATCTTTCTTTTGAAGTACTATTTATAGTATCTATATATTGTGTACGGTATTTAAAATACGTTTTCCCATTTTTTAAATAATATTCAGTTATAATATTTCCCCATCCCATGTAATACTCAGTAATAACTTTTTTTACTTCACCATTTCTATAATATTTTTTTTCAACAGCTCCTTCTCCTACATCAAATTCGTCTATTTCAACATGATAATTTTTATAACTATTAGTTTCATTATAATCTTTCTTTATTTTTGCAACGGTTTCGTTTACACTTCTTGCAAATGATAAAATACTTATCATAAAAAATAACAATAATATTTTTTTCATTTTAAATCCTCTTATTTATTTTTTTATTTTTCTCTAAAATATTTCTCAATCCCATTTACAATTCCTTTTACCATTACATTTTGAAAATCAGGAGAAGCCATTTTTCTATCTTCTTCAGGATTTGTCATGAATCCCATTTCTAATAATGTATTAGTTACTGTTGACCAGTTTGTTCCTGTCAAATCATCTCTATATGAAACTCCTCTGCTTTTAAATCCAGTTGCTTTTGTGTATTCTGATAAAATTGCTCTTGAAAATTTGTCACTTGATTTTTGTACGCTTTTTGTATGTGGATTATTAGGAGAAGAAGTAAGAACAGTTGCACCTCTCGCACCGCTTCCTGCCGCATCTGCATGCAATCTTATATAAACCGAACATCCTGCCTTATTCGTCATCAATGCCCTTTCCTTATTACTTATATTTACATTATTTGTTTCTCTTACCATAAATACTGAATATCCTTTAGATTTTAAAGCATCTCTTAATTTTAATCCTACTTCCAGAGCCAGCTGATATTCAGTTTTCTTTGTAGCAACGCCTTTTGTTCCATAAGCTACTTTTGGTTTTCTTTTACTTGAGCCAGGTGCTATTTCTTCTGTTTGCATGTTTCCTTTTGCCTGATGACCTGGATCGACACATATTTTTTCTGCTCCACTTACCAGTGATGAAATACTACTAAGTAAAACTATTAATTTAAACAACAATTTCATAATTATTTTTCCTCTTTTCTATTCTATTTTTTATTTTATTTTATTTCTAATTAAATTCTTAGATTCAATCATTTCAATTAAATTTTTAATATTTATTGTTTGGTAAAAATATTTTAGAATTATTTTATATAATTAAGCCTAAGATAAATTTAATTATATAAGTATGATGCACCTGTGAAATATAAATTTCTGTACCCATTTCCTTCAAAATATACTCTATAAACACTTCCATATCCGTATCCTGAAAAAGGGTATCCACTAAAATTAAATCTTTTTCCTGATTCTAAACTTACACAAGTATCTCCTGATATTACTCTACATTGTTCTACATATCTTGAAAAACCAATAACACCAAATAATAAAAATATTCCTAATATTATTTTTTTCATAAATTAATCACTCCTTTATAAATTTTATGAAATTATCAAAATAAAATATTTATTAAACTTAATTTTACTGTTAATTTCTACCAAACAATAAAAAACACAAATGTTTCTCAAACTTTTCAAAACAAAAAACTAAGTCTTTTATATTATACCCCCCACCCCATTTGATTTTACTTTCATAAAAATTAAATAAAAATTAAGTTTGAAGTCAAAAATTAATTTTTAAATACATTTTCCAACTTTATTGACCACTTCTATTAAATAAACACATAGTTTATACTAATTATTTCTTTTTCACAAAAAAAATACAAAAACCAAACTTATTTCCTGCCAAAAATTTCAGCAATCTATAAAATATAACTCTTGTATTCTTTTATTATTCTCTCATGGCTCCTATTTGTAAATAAGAATCAAATTTTTTTATTTACATCAAATTCTAAAAAAATAACTTTAACTAATATCTATATTTAAAAATTAAATATATTCATCATCTTAACTTCTTTTATTTATAGTAAGACATTTTATTTTCAAACATTATTTAAACATATCTTCAGTTATCAAACGAATTTATTATTTTACCGAATATCTCATCAAATATCTTTCAATATTATCCCCATACTCATTATCCAAAGTTCCTGCTATTTCAAATCCCAGTCCTTCATAAATTCTTTTCGCAGTAAAATTATCCATATCAACAGTAAGTTCTATTTTCTTTATTCCCATTTTCTTCAAAGTTTCCATTACATATTGAAGCAATTTTTTAGCATATCCATTTCTCTCAAATTTCGGTACAGTCGAAACCCCATAAACATAAGCTACTTCTCTATCAAAACTGCTCAAGACTTCAATGACTGACATCAATTCCTCATTTTCATCATTACTCAACATCGCAAATACTTTTCCATATTTTGTAAATGGCTTAATATTCCAGTTTCCAACTGTTGCTTCTCCAAACACTTCATTTTCATGCTCAACAATCTTAAATAACAATTCTGAATCTTTTTTTGCATCCAATATTCTAATCTTATAATTTTTTTCCATGGAAATCATCCTTTCTCATAAATTCTTCATATGATTCATTTTAACACAAAACTAGATTAATTAATTTGTAATAAATCTTTTCATTATACAACATCTTCCTTATTAAATTGATAAAACTATACAATATCAAATTTAATTAAAATAACTATAATTTCTTTAGTCAGTTTTAGATTTTTACAAACAATTTAATAACTTACCTTATATAAATACAACCCTTCTGAAGCTGCCAAAATTTTTTTACCATCAACATCAGGTTTTTCCAATTTTTTCCTGATATAATCTTTTTCTTCATTACCAAAATAAACTGCAAGTGCTGAACCAATCATAATTCTGACCATTGTTTTCAAAAATCCGTTACCACAAATTTCCACATTTACTTGTTTTTCTCCAAAGTTCTCATCATAATAGCATTTCACATAAAAAATCTCTCTCACAGGATTTCTATAAGCTTTGTCCTTTTTCGTAAAACTGCTAAAATCATACTTTCCTACAAAATCATTCATTATTTCCTGAAATCTTTCCACATCCACACTTCTTCTCAATCCAGTCACATAATTTGCCTCAAACGGTGTAATATTCTCCTCGTCCCTCATAATATACAAATAAGTTCGACTTTTTGCATTAAATCTCGCATTAAATTTTTTATCTGCTTTCTCAATACTTAATACTTTAACTTCTCTTCTCAGAGATTTATTAATTTGTCTTTTTATAGCCTCAAGCGGAATTTTGCTATCAATAACAAAATTAGAAACCTGTTCCATCGCATGAACTCCTTTATCTGTTCTCCCAGATGAAATCATATTTATCTTTTGTGAAAATGTCTTAAAAATAATTTTTTCAATTTCCCCTTGTACAGTTTTCATTCCATTTTGTCTTTGAAACCCACAAAATTTACTTCCATCATATTGATAAATCATCTTTACATTTGTTTTTTCCATTTTTCTCTCTTATTTCTCCAGTTAATAGGATTATTTTAAAATATATGTTTTTTACAATCTAACACTATTTTCCATTTATACTCGAACCCATTTAAAATTGAACTAATAGAAATTATATAATTTAGGGTTTGAGTAAAATAGTCATAATTTTTGAGTTTTGTTTTAAACTAGTTTTACTATATAACAATTCTATTATAATTTTAGAATAAAAAAATTTAAGAAATATCAAAATTACTTATTATTATAGTCAATTTACTCAAAATTTAGAATAAAAATATCTAAAAATCAATAAATTCTCTATAGTATATCCTAACTTTCTAATTTTTTTAACTAAAATTTTTAAAATATAATTTCTATTTTTTATGGAATTTAGCATAAATTATAAAAAAAAGAGCAATTTATGCTCTTATATCTATCTGTAATTTCAATTTTTTAAATGGTGCGAAAGGTGGGACTCGAACCCACATGTCGAAGACGCTAGATCCTAAGTCTAGTGCGT
>CAUQGN010000053.1:0-4662 GCA_963517565.1 uncultured Leptotrichia sp.
CCAGTTCGTAAAGCTTCTCGTAGTCTTTCGCTGACCTGTCCCATGAAAAGTCAAGCTCCATATTTCTTTTAACTAATTTTTTCCAAGTACTAGGTTTATCGTAGTAAATTCCTTCTGCGACTTTTATTGTAAAAAGCATATCATCTGCATTAAAGTTTGTAAATGAGAATCCGTTTCCTTCATCTGTAAAAATATTGTAAGGCTGTACAGAATCTTTTAATCCTCCAGTTTCCCTTACAATTGGTATAGTTCCAAATCTCATTGCTATCATTTGGCTAAGTCCACAGGGTTCATATCTTGAAGGCATTAAGAACATATCACTTCCCGCATAGATTTCATTAGCAAGTTGTCCATTATATCCAAGATAAACCTTAAATTTATCAGGATATTTCCATGCCAAATGTTTGTAATAGTCTTCATAGAATGTATCTCCACTTCCTAAAATTACTATTTGAACAGCATCATATTGCAATAAATTTTCAAGTGCCGCTGAAACCAAGTCCAGCCCTTTTCCTTCTACAAGTCTTGAAACTATTGAAATTAAAGCAACATCTGATTTTGGCAATCCTAATTTTTCTTGCAGCAAGTATTTATTTTCTTTCTTTTTATCTAAAGAATCTTTGTTGAAATGTACAATTCCTTTTGTTGTTTCAGGATTAAATTCTTCAATGTCTATTCCGTTTAGAATACCGTAAATATGTTTTCTATTTGTAATCCATTCCAACCCTTCACCAAAGTAAGCGTATTTTATTTCTTCGGCATAAGTTGGACTCACTGTATTTACAACATCTCCATATCCAATTCCAATTTCCATAAAATTCAAGTCATGTCTGTCATCCATATAATATCCCATTCGTTCAAATGAGTATTTAGAGAATTTTCCTTGATACATTAAATTGTGAATTGAATACACTGTTCTCATATCCCAGTAGAACGGATCATAATTATATCTTACATTTAAGAAATAAGGGACTGGACCAGTTTGCCAATCGTTACAATGTAAAATATCAGCCTGTA
The DNA here is from genome assembly GCA_963517565.1 of uncultured Leptotrichia sp. GTDB lineage: Bacteria > Fusobacteriota > Fusobacteriia > Fusobacteriales > Leptotrichiaceae > Leptotrichia. The sequence goes on from CAUQGN010000053.1 coordinate 1,018, forward strand.
AATTAATTTTTTTTAGAAATCTAAGCGCTAATTCTGAAAACATTGCATATTGGACATCCTCGTCAGAGTCTCCATAAACATGTCCTCTTTCATATAATGCTTTATTTTCAATAAAGTAATAATTTATTTTGTCATCAGGATATTTTACTAAATTAAATACATCTCCATGACTTTCAAGTCTCGCAACCCATTCCAGTTTTTGAAGATATTTTAATGGTATTACGTCGTATTTAGGCATTATTATAGAAACGTCGTGTCCTAATTCCTGAATTTTTTTTGGCAATGCTCCTAAAACGTCAGCTAATCCACCAGATTTATAAAACGGAGCTACTTCAGATGCTAAATATACTATTTTCAAATTAACCACTCCTATTCTTAAATATTTATTTTAAAATATTCAAGTTAATAAGAAACACTATTTACAATTGTGTATAAATCTTAATAACTTGAATTTTTTAGACTTTAAAAATTTATTAAATTACTAAATTAAAATCATGTAGAAATATAATTCCAAATTTTATATATTTAGGCATTACCATTTCACAGTTTCTCCAGTTTCAATTAATCTATTATTTTCATTAATTTTAACTCCAGAAAAAATTCTTACGTTTTTACCAATAATTGAACCATCAGGAACTATAACTCCTTTTCCAATAACTGTAATTCCTGATGAAAGTAAATCAGGACGTTCTTTATTAGGAATATTTGCATTTCCATTTCCGATAAATGAATTTTTACCTATATATGTTTTTTTATCGGTAATAATTGTATCAAGATGTGAATTTTCATCTACATAGGTTCCAGAGAAGATAATACTGTTTCTAACAGTTGCTCCTTTTCTGATTGTAACTCCTGGTCCTAATACTGAATTTTCTACACTTCCTTCGATTTTACATCCATTACAGATTAATGAATTTTGAACACTTCCAGTAACACCGATTCTAACTGGAGCTAAGTCTTCGCTTCTTGTATAGATTTTCCATCCTTGGTCATACAGGTTAATTCCAACTTCTTCTGATTTTTTGATTAAATCTAAGTTTGCTTCTAAATATGAATCATAAGTTCCAACATCTTTCCAGTAACTATCATAGGTATGGACATAAACTTTTCTTTCTTCATGAATCATAGCAGGAATAACATGGTTTCCGAAATCTAAATCGTGGTTTTCTAATTTTTGAAGATATTCTAATAATAAATCTGTATTAAAGATGTAAATTCCCATTGAAGCTAGATTACTCTTTGGCTCTGCAGGTTTTTCTTCAAAATCTAATATTTTTTTGTTTTTATCTACTTCAAAAATGCCAAATCTACTTGCTTCTTCAATGGGTACAGGTTGTACCGCTATCGTTAATTCAGCATCATTTTCCTCATGTTCTTTTAGCATCCATCTGTAGTCCATTTTATAAATATGGTCTCCCGATAAAATTAATACATATTTAGGGTTTTTACTTTTAATAAAATCAATATTTTGTCTAATTGCATCAGCAGTTCCTTGATACCAGGAATTTCCACCAAGTTTTTCATGAGGTTGTAACATTGTGATTCCTGAATCTCTTCTATCAAAATCCCATGGTTTTCCAGATCCGATATGCTCGTTTAACGATAATGGCAAATATTGAGTAAGTAAAGCAACATCATAAATACCAGAATTTGAACAGTTACTTAATGCAAAATCAATAATTCTAAACTTTCCAGCAAAAGGAACGCTTGGTTTGACTCTTTTTTCTGATAGAATATCAAGTCTTGAACCTCTTCCGCCAGCTAAAATCATAGCTAAAACTTTCATATAAATACCTCCAATTTCTTTCTTTATATTAAAAGTATACCCTTATTTTCGAAAAAATCAAATTATTTTTGAAATAAATTTTTACAAATTAACCTCTTTTATTCTAATAATTCCTAAGAGTTTTTCTATAAGTTCTTCAAAAATAACATTTTTGTTTTTTTCTTCATTATGTAGTATTAGAAAATATAAATCTGTGTAGAATTCTTTTTTTACACCATTTATGAAAAAATTTCCACATTTTATTTTCTTTTTATTTTTTAAAACCACAATTTTTTCTTTATTATCATTAATTTTTGAAAAATAGATTCCAAATTTCAAATTATCAAATTGAATTTTTTCTACATTTTCCTCTTTTATTTCTTCTTTTTTAAAATAAAAATTTCCAGTAATTTCATCATTTAATTTTCCAATATTTTCCTTATCTACAAAGTAGATAAAATCATTAATTTCTTTTTGCATATTTTCTCTCCTCATATTTTTTTATAAATTATTTGTTGAAATTTTTATAGGTGTAATATCACAATACTTTAAAATATTTTATGCTTATAGTGTATTTATTTAACATTAAACCCATTTTTGCCAATAACAGACCAAAATCTTAAGGAATTTTTTGTTATAAAACATTAATTTTCACCTCCTGGTATAATATTTATCTAATTTTCCCTATATTTTATTATTAATTTATTTATAAAATAAATTATAAAAATATTTTATCATAATATTTCAAAAAATATTAGAGTATATTTTAGTTTTTGTTAATTAGCCATTAAACCTTTAAAAACAATCAACATAGAGATTCGTAAATATTAAAATAAAATTAATAAAATAAGAATATAATAAAAAAACTCTCTAAATTTAGAAATCATGAATTAAAAAAATATTTTATTAATATTTTGTTAATTTTTTGTGATAAATTTAAAGTTATATATCACTTAACTAATTAGTGAAAAAATAAAGTGTAATTCTTAGTATGTACTTTTTTAAATATCATAAATCGTAATATTAACTTACAACATTTTACCTAATTTATGGTCATTTAAGAATTCTTAGATTAAATATTTTTAAAATCTTTAGGCTATTATTTAAAATAATTCAAAATTAAAGAAAAAAATCAAATAATACAGACTATTTTAATTAATAGTAAAATAAATAAGATTTTATTGAAATAAAATTAAGAAGGGATTACATTTCTAAAATTGCAAGTACAGTTAATATGATAACTTTTTAGATTAATATCTTTAAAAAATTTAAATTTAATAAATTTTTAATTTTAAAATTAAAAAAGTAAACATATATGTTAATTTTTACGAAATTAAGAGAATTTATAAACTAAGATATCTAGGTTAATTAATTTTAAAATAAAAAATTATAGACATAATTACAATAGTAAATTTTAATCAAAAAATTTAGAAAATTTGAAAAAATATTGTGAGATAATCAGAGTATATAAAAAAACAAAGGTTCCTGATACGATTTAAGTCTACCAAAATTGCATTCAAGGAGAAATCTTTCACCCAAATATTATATGAAAATATATATGGTTAATGGGTAGTTAGGTATGCAGTCAAACATAATAATTCAAAAGCGGCAGTAAAGTATAAGAGATAAAACGTTAGACGTTAGAGAGACAGATATCACGACACAGTCAAGTCTCTTCTGCTAAAAAGCAGGAGACCAAAAAGATATTAAATAATCAGTAATACATAAGAAAGAATCTTTTTTTTCTATATTTTATGTAACAAATGTTTGACATCTATACAAAAAAACTCAGAAAAATTGAAAAAAGTAGTTGACAAAGGGGAGTGGATATGGTAATATATATCCTGTCGATACAAAAAGTGTCGCAGGACAATAGATAT
>CAUQGN010000054.1:0-4317 GCA_963517565.1 uncultured Leptotrichia sp.
TCTTTAATCGTTACAAGATCTCTACGTTTTTGCAAATATTCCTTAAACTCTTCAAATTTTTTCTCATCAATCATTTTGTTTAAGTCAGCAAGGGCAGTCATTGCATCTCTTGAGTAAATTACGATATTATTTTTGTAGGCAGGCTCAATTTTATTTACAGTGAATTTTTCCGTAAGTGCCGCACCTCCTACAAATATTGGAATATCAATACCAGCTTCATGCAGAACGCCCATAGTATTTACCATTTCTGTGGCAGATTTTACAAGAAGTCCAGAAAGACCCAAGAAGTCTGCTTTATGTTCAATAATTGCTTCACGGATTTTTTCGGCAGGAGTATTTATTCCTAAGTCAATTACTTCGTAACCGTTATTTCCAATGATTATTCCAACCAGATTTTTTCCAATGTCGTGAACATCCCCTTTTACTGTTGCCATAATTACTTTTCCTTTTACAGATGATTCATCTTTTTCCATAAACTGTTCCAGATGTGAAACAGAGGCTTTCATAACTTCTGCACTTTGCAACACTTCGGCAACAATTAAGTCATTGTTGTTAAACAGTCTTCCAACTTCATCCATTCCAGTCATCAGAGGACCGTTTATTATGTCAATTGGAGAATATTTCTGAAGTAATTCATCAAGATAGACAATTAGATCTTTCTTACTTCCTTCAACAACTAAATTTGAGACTTTTTCTTCAGTAGTTAAGTTGCTTGTATCGACCACTTTTTGGATGGCTTTTTTCTCACGGTAGAAGTTTGCAAATTTTGATACATTTTCATCATTTGTATGGAATAATAGATTTTCTGCTAATTCCTTTTCTTCATCTGAAATTTCGTCCATTGGCATAACTTTTTCAGTATTTACTATTGCATAGTCAAGTCCAGCTTCGTAGGCTTTTTGCATATAGTAAGTATTCAAAACTTCTCTTCCTGCGACAGGCAGTCCAAATGAAACATTACTTACCCCTAAAATCGTCTTTACATTCGGCATTTCAGCTTTAATTTGTCTAATTGCCTCAATTGTTGCTGTGGCAGAGCCAATATATTTCTGATCTCCTGTAGCAACTGGGAAAACTAATGTGTCAAAGATTATATCTCTTTCATCAATTCCGTATTTTTTCGTAAGAAGTTCGTAACTTCTTCTAGCAACTTTCAATTTTTTCTCAACTGAAACAGCCATTCCTTCCTCGTCAATCAGTCCCACAACGACAGAAGCCCCGAAGTCCTTAATAACTTTTGCCATATCAGCAAATTTCTTTTCTCCATCTTCAAGGTTAATCGAATTTATAATTCCTTTTCCTTGTAAGTAAGTAAGACCTTCCTTAATAACATTTATATCAGTTGAGTCAATCATAAGAGGAACTTTTGCAAATTTTGCCACTTTATCTAAGAAAGCTTTCATGTCTGCCACTTCATCCCTGTCTGGATTTGCAAGGCAAATATCAATAACATCTGCACGCCCCTTAATCTGAAGTCTGGCAACTTCTGTCGCCTCGTCAAATTTCTCGCTGGCAATTAAGTTTTTAAAAATACGTGAACCAATTACATTTGTACGTTCTCCCACGTAAATTGGACGGTTTTTTGGAGTTTCTAAAGTAATTAGTCCTGATATATCGTTAAAATCTTTGTTTTCGTCAATAATTCTTGGAGAATAGTTTACACTTTTTTCCTTAATTTTTTGAATATGTTCAGGCGTAGTTCCACAGCACCCTCCAACAATATTTAAATAATTATTTTGGAAAAACGGCTCAATTTTTGCCGACAATGTGTCTGGAGTTTCCTCGTATTCCCCATCTTCGTTAGGCAGTCCAGCATTTGGATAAACTGAAATATATGTATTTGAAATATTATTTAGTGTCTTTAAAAATTGTGTCATAAATTCAGGCCCTGTTGCACAGTTCAGTCCCACAGAAAATGGATTCATATGATTTACAGCGTAATAAAAAGCGTCTGCTGACTGTCCAGCAAGTGTAGTCCCTGTACTTTCGATTGTAAACGACAGCATCAATGGCACAGTATAATTTTCTTCCATTGCCTTTTTAAGTCCTAAATATGCAGCCTTCAAGTTTCTTGTATCCTGAATTGTTTCAAATAGAATCAAATCCACGCCACCAGCCATAAGTCCAGAAACAGCCGTATAATAACTATGGATAAGTTCCTCGAAAGTAACCCCGCCAGTAACGCTGATAGATTTGTTAGAAGGTCCTAATGCCCCTGCAACATAAAGATTTCTAGTAACTTCAGGATGTTCTCTTCTATATTCAGCAATAGCTTCATTTACAAGTTCTGCTGCAGCTTTATTCATTTCAAAAGCTTTATCTTCCAAGTCATAATCCTTCAAGACAATATCCAAAGCTCCAAAACTGTTTGTTTCAATAATATCACTCCCAGCCTCCAGATATCTTTTATGAATATTTTTAATAACGTCAGGTCTTTGTAGAACAAGATAATCGTTACATCCTTCATATTTTTCACCACCAAAGTCATCGGCAGTCAGTTTTTCCTGCTGAATCATAGTCCCCATCGCTCCATCCAGCAGCAATATTTTATTTTTTAAATCATTATGTAATAAATTATATGAATCTTTATATGTATTTTTTGTCATTTATTCAACTCCTAATATTAAATTTGATTCTACTATTTTATCATAAAAACCTTTGTGTGTATATAAAAATATGAAATTAATTGTAAAATATATTCAAAAATTTATATCATCAAGTTAAATTCAACAAAGTAAAAGATAAAAATTGAATTGTATTCAAATTTAGAACAAAAAGAAATAAATGTGTTTTAACGTTGATTAAAAGGAGATGATGTATTATGATTAAGAAAATTTTATTAATGGATATTCTTACTGTAGCAATTGCAGGGAGTCCTGTCATTTTTATTGTAGATATAAGTCATATGTTTGCTGTAATTTTTTTAAAGGGAAACGATAAAATAGTTTTAAATTTTACTGATATTTTAGATTGTTTTTTAATAAAATCTAAATATTCAAATATAAATTTTTAAAATTTTTAAAAATTTTTTATCAGCATTGAAATAAAAAAATAAAGTTAATGTATAAACTATTGATTTTTCAGAATCTTTTTAAATTATAATAAATAATCAGATTTTCATATATAAAATATATAATTAATAAAAGCCTTTATCTAGCAACTTAGAAACTCTTTAATCAAAAATTAAATATAATCTTATTGAAAAAAATTTAAAAATAAGATACACTACATATACGACATAAATTTAAAAACAAACACAATATATTGTGTTTTGTTAATAATAAAGGAGAAGATGTAGAAATGAGAAAAATTATAAAATTTGAGAAAAATGATTGTAATCCGTGTGCAATGGTGTCGGATTTATTAGATAAAAAAGGTATAGAATATGAAAGAATAAATCCATTTGATAATCCAGAAATTGCTGTAAAATACAAGGTAAGAAGTGTTCCAACAGTAATTTTGTTTGAAGAAAACGAAGAAATAAAAAGAACAATTGGATTTAAGCCAGAAGAAATCAATGAAATCATCTCAATGATGTAACTTTAGAACAATTTAAAAATACAATTTAAAGTAATTAATAATACTCAAAACAATTTTTATTAAAATATCTAGTTTTGAGTATATTTTATGCCTAAAATTTGGAAATATACTTAAAAATTAAACTGCTAAAAATTATATAAATTAAGGATTTGAGTAAAATAGATATTGCTTTTGAGTTCAGTTTTAAAGAAGTTCTATATATTTAAAATTACTTGAAATTTAAAGTTATAAAAATTAAGTAAATTAGCATAATTAAGATTTTTTGATTTTAAAAAGTATTTGTAAAACAAAATCTTAGTAATAAAAAGGCAGAATAAATATTAAAAAGCAAGGTGAAATCGATGTATATATATTACGATTCAAAAACAGGAAATGTTGAACGATTCATAAAAAAAATGCAAGTACAACGTCCAAACTGGTATTTTATAAAGATAAATCCAACTATGGTAATCAAAAATGAAGGACATTTTCTGACATTTACAACAAAAATTGGAGAAATTACAGCAACAACAAATGAATTTCTGCAAAATGAAAATAATAGCAAACTATTAAAATCAGTAAGTTCCAGCGGAAACAGAAACTGGGGACAATTTTTCGCACTAGCAGCTGATAAAATTCAGCAAAAATACGGAATTCCAGTATTAATGAAATTTGAGTTATCAGGAACAAGTACGGAAGTGGAAAATTATATTGAGTATTTGGAAAATAACTAACTTTATTTTTGTAGGATTGCTCATTGCCGCAAATCCTACAACCTATGGCTAGTCTACGACATTT